>JANWZA010000006.1 GCA_025054775.1 Microscillaceae bacterium | reverse complement strand
CGTTTATGGTTGAAGGATAGAATAGTCTTTTTCGTCGTTTTTTAGCACGATTAAGAAGGAAAACTAAATGTTACTCTAAAGCTTTTTATATGCTAGTCTATTCAGTTAAACTTTTAATGTTTAAATGGAATAATGATTTATCTATACTATTTTAACAATGCCGATTTTTGTATCTTTTACTCTTTCTTGCAAAGTTTTGTTTTTGTAATAGTCCCCCCTCACTTATGCCCAAGCAAATCGCTATCTCTTCTATACTAATTCTAGCTATTTCTCCTACACTATAATTTTAGTGTAATATCAGCAACACTGTTACCTACCTTCTTGTAGGCTCGGGCATACCGCTCATTCCGCTAAATCTCTGTTAATAGTTTGTATTCCTTTAGGCTTAACATCGCTTCTTTTTGGCTTTTGCAAGTTGTACTATTTTTAGAAATTACCTAATTTGTTCTACAAAACCTTTTGCTTTCTAGTATAAAATTATGTCTCACCCTAGAAACTACTGCTGTCATATATTCTAAACCACTAACAAGAAAAAACTATCGTTCTCTTTGTTATCTTTATTCGTTCATTACTTCAGCAGGATTAGTAATTGCAGCTCGCCATGCAGGGATAAGCGTTACACTTAAATAAGGAATAACAGAAATAATAAAAATAAGCAGTAAATCTGTACCGTAAATAATTGGTACAAGGTTATAGTGTGGATAAAGTACAGACCACCCAATAAGTAAAGAGCGAATACCTATGGCTTGAAATACGAAAATATGTAAATAACCTATCCAAATACCTATGCTAGTGGCTAGGATAGTTACAAGCAGACTTTCATAAAATTTTACTTTTAATACATCCGTAATTTGCCAGCCTATGGCTTTGAGTATGCCTAACTCCTTTCGCTCTAAAGCAGACAATCCTGTGGCTTTATCCCAAATTAAAATCAAAAAAGCCATTAAAAATAAGAAACTTCCATACAAGAAAATGCTCCCTCGCCATGAAAAAAGAGCTTGATAAGTGGTTTGTAATTGATTTGCCGTAACCACCCTAATTCCTGCAAATTTTTGATTAATTTTGCGAGCTATGTTATTTACCTCGTCAGAATTATAGACATACAGAGCTAAATCAGTGGCTTTACTTTCTTCAAGTCCTAAAATTTTTTGAGCAGTTTTAGGGTGAACAATAATCAAATCTTTGGTTAGCAAATCTACCTCGTGAGCAAAACTCCCTATAATTTCTAAGTATTGAATATTACCTTGCGAATCGGTTAAGGTAAGTTCGTCGCTTATTTGCAAGCCGCGAAGTTCTAAAAGCCCTGTTCCTACCAAAGTTTGCGTAGAGTTGAGTATATTTTTTTTACTAGTTTTGAGCAATTTTAGCCCTTGCGGTAGGCTATCTGCTCCAAGTATTGTAAACACTGCTCCCGTAGGGCTGTCAAACAAATAGCCCCAAAAGCGCGGCTGCACAGTACGAACCCCACGTATGTTTTTAAGTGAGTCTATCAAAGCCAAAGGGACTGGCTCTAACCTCCCCCCCGTGATTTTTTGTACCCAAATGTCAGGAATATCTTTAAGTACAAATTGCGTTTCGTATCTTAAAGACGCCAAAAAGAAAATAAACGAAGCATAAAAGCCTACTACACAAGCATATATCAATATAAATACTACATTTTTTTTCCATCTTCGTCTTAGGGAGAGTAAGCTATATGCCAAAAGATTAAACATGAAATGAAGGATAGATGTCCTGAATAATTTTTGGCAAAGTAAATACAATTTTTTTTGAAAAAAAGCATGAAAAAAATTTTCCTTTCAAGATAAGGAACCGCTTTCAAGGTATTCATTTTGGACGTTCCTTTTGCTTCTTATGCAAGAGTGAAAAAAGCCGAAAGTAGGTTTATGGGGTTTTGCTAATACTTCAGTGCTTTGCATTAAGTTCCTTAACTTGCTCTTTCAACTAACACATTTTTTCAAAACTTTATTAGAAATAGAATCGCTGATTCTATTTTTGAGCATGAAACCTCATGATATATTTTGAACCACTGCCACTAATTTTTTGCAAATAGGCTTTCTACTCGTAAACCCTTTGACATGCTATTTCGTTATCCAAGAGAAAACCAAAAATAAAATAAATAGAATTTTTAGGCGTTCACTTTCAACAAAAATTTCGTATAAAGCTAAAAACAACTTGAAATAGCGAAATTTTATGAATAGAAAATCTATCGTAGTTCACTTGTTTACTTTTTTTACATTTGTATTTTACTCTTACCTATCTATAGCACAAAGTTTTTATACAGATACCACCTCGCTCATCTACAAAGCGGAGATGTATTACCAAAAAGCCCTTGACGCTTACGAACAAAATAAACGTGCCGAAGGATTAGAATTACTAAATAAATCCCTTAGTGAAAACCCACAATACTATAATGCTCTATATGCCCGAAGTTATCATTTTATGGAAGAGGGCAAATATGAACGTGCCATTAAAGATTACAACCTGCTTTTGTTGATGTATCCAAATATCAGTTCACTTTATCTTTATCGTGGAAACGCATACTTTAATTTGCAACAATATGAAAAAGCAGAAGAGGACTTTTTAACGGCTTACGAATTGGATAGTCTGAATACAGAAGCATGTAATGCACTAGGGAGTTTATATTATACCCTTGGTTTATACGAAGATGCCAAACGCATGCTTAATGAAGCCTTACAAATCGATAAAGAAAATATTAGTGCTTACTACTACCGTTCCAATGTATATCAAGCGGAAGGAAAATATGATTTAGCTTTGCGAGACATTGAAACAGCTCTTAAAATAAAGCCCCAAGACGAGGATTTGCTTCGCCAAAAAGCTGTTCTATATGTCAATACACAAAAATACGTGCAAGCTATTGCTATTTTTGAACAATTTGAAAAACAAAAAACCGAACTTTTAGTAGATGACTTTTTTTACTGGGGACTCGCCTTTTACAAACAAAAAAAATATGACCAAGCTCTTTACTATTGGAAAGTACCTGAAAATCACAAAGATATAAATATTTATCAATACATTGCACGGGCTTATTACCAAAAAAATGACTTTGCTAATGCTCTTAAAGCTATTGATAATGCCCTTGCAGTAGCCCAAGAGCAACAAGAACCTACTTTTTTGTTGCATCATGACAAAGCCTGCATTTTGCATAAACTCAAAAAGAAATCTGAAGCTGAAGCCCAATTGCATCAAGCTATTCTGAAAATGCCCGAACTCTTGAAACTGACTGACGAAAATAACCAACCCGTAGAAGTTCTAACCGATTTAGCCAAAACTTGGAATTGGGAAAATACCCAAAAACAAAAAATAGATAGCCTGAAAGTACAAGCATATTTATTGAGAACGGAAGCATACCTGAAAAGTAATAATCTTAACGAAGCCCTGCTCACAATCGATAAGGCTATTGCTCTCAACCCGCAAAATAGCTATGCTTATACATTAAAAGGCATGTGTTATGCCTTTGGCAAACAATACCAAGAAGCGCTTGAACAATATGCCAAAGCCTTAAAATTGCCTCAAAACCAGCAACTTATCAAAACCCTACACGCCCAAAGTTTGACCTATTTTGATTTGGAGATGTACCCCAAAGCCCTCGCAAGTATAGACGAGGCTATTCGCAAAAGCAGTAACCAAGAGCCAAGTTTAGCAAGTTTTTATAGCTTAAAAGCCAACATTGAAAAAGAACTTAATCAACTTGACCAAGCTCTTGCAAGCATTGACAAAGCTATCCAAATAGAACCTCATAATGCTGCACACTACACAGATAAAGCCCTAATTTTGATTGATAAAAACGATTACGAGCGTGCTTTACAAGAAGCAAACAAAGCCTTACAAATTAGTAAAAATGACTATTTAGCTTTCTATAGTCGCGGATTAGCCTATGATAAGCTAAAAAAATATAGTGAAGCCGCAGCTGACTATGCCCAAGTACTTCAATTTGACTCACAAAATAAAGAAGTACAAGAACTTTTTAACCGCGCCTCTGCCAAAGCACAAGCTAAACGCTAAAAATGTAATCCTGAAAAACTTAAAGAAAACTTAACATTGTAAGCAAAAGGTATTCACAAAAACCAACTACTTTTGTAAAATTCTACCGTTTGCCTTTTCTTGAACTATGAAGCGGCTTTTCTATTATGCCAATTATTGCTCTAAAATAATCCTTTTGGCTTTGTTTACTTGCGTAACTTCCATCGTTTTTGCTCAGTTCTCTGACGATTTTGAAGATGGTGATTTTACGAATAATCCCACTTGGAGCGGCGATACCCGCTTTATTGTAGATAACGGTGTACTTCGCTCTAATACAGGTACGCTCTCTGCAGCTACTAATTACTATCTGTCTACTCCCTCTACCAAAGCAACCTTAGCTCAGTGGGACTTCTTTATCAATTTGCGCTTTGCCACCTCAGGAAGTAATTATGTAGATATTTACCTCATGTCCAATAATCCAAACTTAAACGCAACAAACATTAGCGGTTATTTTGTGCGAGTAGGCGATACACCTGACGAAATTTCGCTTTACCGTGTTACCAACGGTACGGCTACCAAAATTATTGATGGACAAGACGGCGTAGTAGGGAGCAGTTCTAACAATCCTTTCAATATCCGTGTTCGCAGAGATGCCAACAATAATTGGACTTTGGGTTATAACAACGGCACAAATACCATTACCTATACGCCTGGCGGCAGCGTGATAGATGCTACGCACACCACTTGCACACATTTTGGAATCAGGATTACTCAATCCACGGCGGCTTCAGTAGTTAATAATCATTTTTTCGATAATTTTGTCGTGGGCAATATCGTAATTGACAACACACCTCCCACGCTTACCGAAGTGAATGTATTGTCAAACAACCAATTAGAAGTCATTTTTTCGGAAGGAGTTAGCCAAACTTCGGCTACTACACTCACCAATTACAGCGTTACAGGAGGAATTGGCAATCCTACCTCTGCCACGTTAAGTTCTTTTGACCGTGTTACGCTTACTTTTGGCAGTAATTTTATTGCAGGAAATACTTACACGCTCTCCGTGCAAAATGTGCAGGATTTATCCAATAATACGATGGCTTTCACACAACGAAATTTTGTACTTCCGTTTACTCCTTTGCTCAATGAATTACTGATTACTGAAATCATGGCAGACCCCGACCCCGTAACTACCATTTTGCCAAACCAAGAATATTTTGAAATCTTTAATCGTACAAACAAAGTCCTTTCTTTGAGAAATTGCCGTATTAGACGAAATAATGACAATCCAATTAACCTACCTAATGTTACGCTTAATCCGCAGGAATACGCTTTGGTATGTGCCAACGCACAAATAGATGCATTTAGAGCCGTCATTGGAACAGGCAAAATTATCGGTTTGGGTTCTTTTCCTTCGCTTACCAATACAGGGGCAAGGCTTTCGCTTATCAATGCTAATGGCACAACAGTTTTCACAGTAGAATATTCTGACCGTTGGTACAAAAACACCACCAAAGCCAACGGAGGCTGGAGTTTAGAAATGATTGATACCAACAACCCTTGCGGCGAAATTGATAATTGGACAGCCTCAACCAATGCTAATGGTGGCACACCTGCCGCCCCCAACTCCGTAGCCGCTAATAACCCCGATACCACACCACCTGCTCTCACACGTGCCGATTTGATTACTCCGCAAAGTATTCGCATTACTTTTTCAGAAAAAATGGATAGTTTGAGTTTGGCTAATGCCAACATCAATATTAGCAATGGCATCACAATAAGCAACACCCAATTAGAACTGCCTGACTATAAACGAATGATTATCAACACGAATCAGGCCTTGCAACCGCGTATTAGCTATCAAATTACTATTACCCAAGTACAAGATTGTAGTGGAAACACTATCGGTAGCCGAAACCAAGCCATAGTTGGTGTTCCCGAACCTGCCGACTCGTTAGATTTGTTGGTAAATGAAATTTTATTCAACCCGCGACCTAATAGCTTTGATTTCGTAGAATTTTACAACAATTCAGATAAATTTCTCAACCTCAAAGGCTGGGACTTGGCGCGTATTCGCGACGGCTTGGTTGATGATAGAAAAAAAATCAGCACCGAAGACTTCTTAGTGGCTCCACGAAGTTATATCGTTTTCACTCCTGACCCAAACCGCTTGAAAGCCGATTATCCACGTGGGCGAGAGGAGACCTTTGTAGCATTTAACTTGCCAAGTTTCAATGACGATGCAGGCGGAGTAGTGCTTATCAATGCTCAAAACCAAGTTTTTCAACGATTTGACTATACTGAGAAAATGCACAGCCGCTTACTGCGCGACCGCGAGGGTGTCTCCTTAGAACGAATCAGCTTCTCTGCCCCAACCAACAATCCTAACAGCTGGCAATCCGCTGCCGCTACTGAAGGTTTTGCCACACCAGGCTACCTCAATTCGCAACAAAAACGTGATTTAGCCTCCTCAGGTGAAATCACCATTAGTCCTAAAATCATTACGCCTAACCAAGACGGCGACAATGATTTTGCTACCATAAATTACAAATTTGAAAACGGTGGCGGAGCGATGACCATTGTTTTGTATGATATTCAAGGCAGAGAAATCAAACGAATTGTAGAAAACCAAACCGTTGGTACAGAAGGTTTTGTAACCTGGGACGGCACAGACAGCGAAGGCAAAAAAGCTGCCATAGGCTATTACATTCTCTGGGTAGAAGTGTTTGATTTGAGCGGAACACGCCGTACCTTGCGTGAAACCATAGTCGTAGGTACACGGTTTTAGCTTCTTTTCTAAAAATGTTTGGCTATAAATACAAGGTAAAATCAACTTTTTAGTTTTCTTTACTTTTACATACTTTGCTTTAATTTTTATTTTATGCCATCACCCAAATTTTACTGGGCACTCCCTTTACCCTTTCACATATCTCAAAAGGCAAAGGGGTATAGGCGCTGTAGGGTTCTATTGTGTTTGGGTGCCTTGCACCGAGCCTTTACAGGGCTTACCCTCTCAATCCTAATGCCACAAGACAAACAAAATTCATTCGCTTTCACAACTTTGTTGTATCTTGCAACGTAATTCGCTTGTA
>JANWZA010000004.1 GCA_025054775.1 Microscillaceae bacterium | reverse complement strand
GCTTTTCCTCCGATAGTACCTCTGATACCAGAGATGGATTTAATTAACGTCATAGACAGCTCGTAGGTTGTAAACTTATTGAAATGTAGGTTATTACGAAAAAGTAGGTATTGTTTTAATGTACTCCTAAGTAAAATCTTTGCAAAAATAGTTAAATAAACTAAAAAATCATTTTAATTTTTGGTAGAATCTGAACCCTAGGTATTTAGGGTGGAGTTTAAGGGTTGGGTGAAAAATTTTTATTAAATCGGCCAAAATCCATTCAGGATGGAGCGAGCCTTGTTCATAAAAATCGTTTCCCGAGAAGGCATTTTTTGTGAGATTATTGTTCCATAGATTTCCAATTTGAAAGGCTTTTATTTTTTCGTAGCGTTTGTCGGCATTGCGTAAAGCTTTTTTAGAGGGTAAGTTATCAAAATGTATCCAAAAATCAGCTTCTAGTCCCCGTTGCATTACGGTTTCTAATCCCAAAGCGAGACTTTTAGTTTGTTTGTCCTCTTTCCAAAGATAATCTGCCCCTGCGTCTTCTAATAATTTTGCCATATAACTTCTTCCGCCAGGTACATACCAAGTGCCTGCATAGGGAATGTTGCACAGCACTGTAGGTTTCTTTTTCACTTGCTCAAGCACAATTTGTTGTAAGTTGGCATAGTCTCGTTCTATTTCTGTAAAGATTTTCTCAGCTTGTGGAAGTTTATCAAAAAAAATGGCGATAAACTTAATCCATTCGGCACGTCCTAGAGGGTGTTCTTCTAAATAACTACTATTAAGCAAGTAAGTAATTTGCAAGCTTTTTAATTTTTCTAAACTTCTATCAACCTTATTCCAAGGTGTGGTAACCAATACCATTTCAGGCCGAAGGGCAACTAATTGCTCATAATTAACAGACACTGCTCCCCCTACTATTTTTAACTTACCTTCTTGCAACAAATTTTGAATATTTTTGGAAACAATATATTCTTTTTCAGGCACACCTACCAAAGCTTTATGCAACTTTAAGGCTTCAATAGCAGCAAGGTCAGTAGTAGAAAAGGTAGCAAATTTTTGAACAGGAATTTGCAAAAAAGCATCCGCTTTAATGGTAGGCTTTTTCTGTCCTCTTTTTAGCAAAACATACTGGGCAATCGGTTGATTTTGATTTAAGACCTGTACCAAAGTATAACCCTTATGAAATTGTATAATAAAATTTTGGGCATATTGTGGTTTGAGAAGCGTATAATTCAGCTCTTCTTTCTCTTGGTACAATTCCTTTTGCGAGTTCTGTTGGCATGAAAACAATAATGCAAGAGATAAACATACAATACTTCTTTTAAGACATCTTTTATGAGAAATCATAATTTAGAGTCAGTAATAAGTACGTGATTTACAAAAAGATACAACAAAAAAATGTACACTTTTCTCTCTCTTGAGAACAAATTTTGGCTTTTACTTCAAATTGCTAGCTCAAATATGAGAATTTTGTTAAATTAAGAACATTTTTATTTTTACTTTTGTTTTAAGAAAGGTAAAGGTGCCGCTTTTATTCTTTTTTACTTATTGTACCTTTTGCTTATTCAACTATCTTTACTTACTATGCAGAACCTGTATGAAGTGTTACAAGTACCTACAAATGCTACGCCACTTGAAATAAAAGCGGCATACAAAAGACTAGCTAAGCAATATCACCCTGACTGTAACCCTAATAACCCCGAGGCAGAGGAGAAGTTTAAGCAAATCAACCAAGCCTACCAAATCCTTTCAGATGAGATAAAAAAATATGAATATGACTTGTATTATTACCTTAGACAACAAAGTGTGCAAGGGCAAAATACTACCTCACGTACTAATACCAGTTATCAATCTTCCTACAGCACCCACTATACCTACCAACAGAGTAATTATTACCAAACCTACCATTCACAATATACTAAGAGACAGCCCTCTCCTCACCCTATCGAGACTATCTCCTTACGTTTAAGGCGAAGAATTGAGATTGGAACTATTATCGGGGCTATTATTTTTGTATTTTTCGCTATTCTTTTGCGTGATATTATGAACTATCATACGGCAAAAAGCCACTTGAATAAAGCTAAAACTTATTGGCAAAAGGGCGAAGTTTTAACAGCTATGGTGTTGATAAGCAAGAGTTTAGAGTTTTATACCAAAAATCCTGATACGTATAGTTTACGTGCTGAAATTTATATGAAACAATACTATAACTATATTCATGCAATTGCAGACTTAGACCTTGCCGTACAACTTTCTGACGAACCTAACCCTGATTTACTTTTTCAACGCGGCAGTTGCTACATGAAACTATTTGAATTTCACAGAGCTATTCAAGACTTTTCAGCAGCCATAGCTATAAACCAACATAACGGAGATTATTACTTTTATAGAGCCATAGCTAAAATGCAGCAACAAAACATCCATAAAGATGATTTTTGTCGCGATTTTCAAAGTGCTGAAAAGTTAGGTGTAACCGAAGCTCACCAATATATCCTTACCCATTGTACCCATTGTAACACAAAGTAAAAAAGCTTACAAACTTGACTATACCTTAGGCTTTAGATTTGTATTATCCACGCATGTGCCTCTTCTATAGAATTTACAAACTTAAATTCAATCCGACTAACAGCCTTAACAGCACTTACTACATAATCAGTACCTATTCTAGCAAATAAACTTTTAGAGTACAGCACCGCTATTTTCAAGTTATCGCCTAATGCTTTACGGGCTTTGGGCAAATAACTAGTTACTAACCACGCTTTGGAATCAATACCTGACTTTTGCATCTTAGATAAATCCACGATAATCCGCCTACTGCTCCGTTTTGTAGCATGATCTAAGCCTGTAAGCCAAATCATTTTATACTCCTCAAAAGAAGGACTGCCTACAATAGCTAAATAACATATATTGTGCTCAGGTTCATATACCACAGAACCAAACGGCTTTTCAAATAATTTTTCCATCTACGCAGCAATACCAAAACACAATACTTGAAATAATTTAGAAAAATATTGATTAAATACTATTTATGACAAGAGAACAAAAAATATGCTAATTTGTTTTATATTTTGACAATACTTAAAAGTAATAAGAATTCACTTGTTATTCATTGTTAGCTCTATAATTCTTAAAAAAATGTATTTTTGCAAAAAAATCTAACTTATATGAAAATAGATATTTCAACTCCTTCTCTTCTGTTTCCTGCCATTTCTTTGCTTATGTTAGCTTACACGAACCGCTTTTTAGCTATCGCCTCCTTGATTAGAAACCTACACGCCAAGTACAAAGAAACAGGAGATAAGCTAATTCGTTTGCAAATCAAGACCTTACGTACGCGATTACTACATATACGCAATATGCAAGCTTTCGGCACTTTGAGCCTTTTTTTGTGCGTATTCTGTATGTTCTTAGTATTTGAGGGCTACCAAACGATGGCTCAATATGTATTTTTATGCAGTGTGCTGAGTATGCTTGTTTCTTTGGCTATTTCTATGGTTGAAATCTCACTCTCTGTCCGAACTTTGGATATTCAAATCCAAGACATCATACAACACCCTACAAGAAAAAAGAAATCTGCCGAAACCCAAAAGAATGATTTAGACGAAAACCCTCAACCTGAACTTGCCCCATGATTGCTGTTATTCAGCGTGTAAAACAAGCCTTTGTAATCATTAACCAACAAATACATGGGCAAATTGCCAAGGGGCTGCTCGTTTTGGTAGGTATTCACACTACTGACACTGCGGAAGATATTGATTGGATAGTAAAAAAAATAACTCAAATGCGTATTTTTGCTGACGAAGCAGGAAAAATGAACCTCTCACTTATAGATTTAGGGTTAGATATTTTGCTTGTGAGCCAATTTACGCTTTACGCAAGTACCAAAAAAGGCAACCGACCCTCCTTTACCGAAGCCGCTCCTCCTTCTGTGGCTATTCCTCTATACGAACAGCTTATACGAACTTTTGAGCAAACTTTGGGTAAATCTATCCAAACAGGTATTTTTGGAGCAGATATGCAAGTACACCTCATAAATGATGGACCCGTTACCATTATTATTGACTCCAAAGACAAGAAATAGACTTTTCACTTACTCAAAACTCAAATAAACGTTGTGGAATGTTCCAACGCAAAGCAAGTGAGGTGAGAGTAGTATTTTCTGTAAAAAGGCTATTTTTTTGTTGCCTAAAAAGTTGTTTCAAATCAATAAACAAATTGTGTTTGATTTGAAACGAAATAGTAAAATCTACCAAAACTAAATCCGTTTTTAGCCCCTGCCCTATCCTATTTCCAAACTCTTGCACAAAAGTTCGGTAATCAGCTAAAATATTTTGCCCCCAATTCAAATTATTCTCATCCAAGCCGAACTGAGCTACAAAAGTTTTAGCACAAATTTGTAAGCGTGGCAAAGGTTGATAACGCAGAATACTAATTAGTTCATAAAAATTTGCTCCCAAAGGGTGTGCCAAAGGTTGCCGATAGTGAGCATAGTTTCGCACCATGCTATTGTGCGAATAGGTATAAGGGCGTGCCGCATTCCACTCTATTTGTAAGTCTAAATTCTTGACATTCAGTACGTCAATATATTTTAAGCCGAGTTGCCATGCTTGTTTATTTCCCCACCAACCTGTGCGTTGGCGTATGCGTTGTATGCGAAACTCGTCAACAAAAAGTTGCCCATAGAGAGCAAAACGTTTCAAGAAATGATACTTGAAATCTAAACCCAAATTCGCATTATCGGGGCTACCGAGTTGCTGTTCCATTGAGCGATAAAAAATTATCGGATTTAAGTAATGAAAATCAAAGGTAGCTGTTTGGCTCAAACTATCACTTCTGCCAAAAACTACACTTTCAAAAATACCAATGTTAAAGTTGGGAGTAATATTCATGCTCAAATGGTGCAAAGCAAAATATTTTCTTGGGTAATTGCCGTCAGCATTTAGCACGTCTGCATTCATTTGGGCAAATAGGTTTTGGTAATTGATTTTCCAAACTTGGGTATTGAGTTTAGCAAATAAATAATTGCTTGAAAAATCGGATAAAATAAGAGAACGATACCCATTTCCGATAAAATTACGGTCATACCCAAATTGTACTTGCGCAATATTTTTTATTGCCTCAAAAGTAATGTAGCCGCGCCCTGTAAGCAAACTAACGGTGGGACTATTCAGCGGCTCACGTTTGTAGTAACCCTCACCCATAACGGCATTGTTTGCAATAATCCGATTATTTACAAATTGTGGCAAGGTAAGAATATTGTCTGCCATATACGCATAGAAGCCCACTTTTTCGGCAATATAGCCTCTTACCTCTACTCCGCGCGTATTGATAAGTAAGTTTTGTTCGTAGTTTTGTTCTTTTCCTACACTCAAATACAATACAGGATTTACGTGAACATCAAAATCTTTATTAGGTTCTTGGTGTTGGTATAAATCAGATTTTTTTTGATAAAAATATTTCAAAATTGGCTTTTTTGCATTATTTTCATGCGAAGTTGCCCATTCCCAGCTATCACTTATCAGGTATTGTAGGTTAAATTTATCACTTTGAGAGGCAGATAAAGTACTATCTTTTAAAAAATTTTCTGCAAAAAGTACAATATTTTTTCGGCTTAAAGGCTTCATGTGGGTATGCATTTTAGCAAATTTCCCTTGCCGAATTTCGTAGCGTTCAATCAAATGGCTGTAATCTTGGTTGGTGGGTACAAAAACCGATTGAGCGAAGAGGAAAGAGGTAGGGTAGGTAAATAACCAGAAAACAAGATTTTTTTTCATGGCAGTTGATTTTATGAAGACAAGAAAAGACAAACAACTGCGCAAAGGTAAGTAAAAGTATATGAAGTTAGGTAATATTTGAGGTTAAAGGGTTTTCTAAAAACTAATTTAATTACTCAAAAACTATCAAAACTTGATTTTTTTCCACGTTTTCTTTTAAGTTCACCATAATAGTTTTCACTAGGGCATCAGCAGGGGCTTTGAGTACATTTTCCATTTTCATAGCTTCTAAAATAATAAGTGGCTCACCCTTTTTTATGGCTTGCCCTTCGTGTACTTTTATATCCAAAATAGCTCCTGGCATTGGTGCTTTTAAGTGGTTTACTTTTGCTTTTGCCCCTGCATTCATGCCCATTTTTTCCAACAGCAAATCAAATTTATCTTTGGCTTCTATTTGTACTGTTTTTTGGTTAATTTTGAGGCTAAACGTTTTGGTTTCAAAATCAGCTTTGAGTATAGCAATTTGATATGATTTGTTTTGATAAATGGCATGGAATAAGCCTTCGGCGTAGGGCAATAGATCTACCTCTACAAGTACTTGATTTATTTCAAATTGCTTTTCAGAGCGTTGGGCTATT
>JANWZA010000046.1 GCA_025054775.1 Microscillaceae bacterium | reverse complement strand
TACAAATACCATAGGACAAACTGGTAGTAATACGAAAACACTTTCCGTAGCCTCTGGAGCAACTTTTCAAACTAATCGCTCTTTGAATGATGTAGTAGATACTGGGGTTACTAAAAGTTACAGCACAGGAGCACATTTTGTATTCTCACGAAATACTGCTGGTTCTATTAGCACAGGTACAGACTTGCCAGCTACCGTAGCAAGCATTACCATTAACCACACAGGAACAACCCCTACAATAGACTTAAGTGCCAATTTGAGTACTGGCAGTATGACACTAACTAACGGTGTTTTCAATATATCAGGAAGAAGTGTTACACTAACAGGGGCAACCCCCATTAGTCGTACAAACGGCACACTTACTACAAACAACACTACTGACTTGACCTTTAACGCAAGCTCTAACTTTACTATCCCTAATGGTACATTTACAAACAACCCTACTATTTTACGAAACCTCACCGTGAATGTAGGTAGTCCTAACCTGTTGTCACTAGGAGACCAAGATATAAATATTGAAAATGGTGGTACAATCACAATGACTAGTGGAGATTTGAATATTAAAGGTAGAGTAATCAAACTATGTAATACCTGTTCTATAAGTGAGGATATCACTAATAGTCATATCATTCGTGATGCAACAGCTACTACGGATACAGGAACACAAGGTGGCTACATTGAAACAACACGCACCGTAACTACTTCTAGCAGTGGTATGGCAGGATTAGGGGTATTCCTACGACGTAGCTCAGGCTCAGACTATACCGTTACCATTAGACGTTACCATTATACAGCTGGAAACGGACAAGGTATTCGCTTAGTTTACAAAATGTCAGGGTCTATATCAGGTACAAATACGAACATCGGCTTACGCAGACCTACCTCTGAAGAGAACCCTAATAATTATACCACAGCACAACTCGTGCAAATTTACCGATGGAGCTCTGGCTCGTGGTCAGATATCTCCTCTACTGATACAGGTTGCTTCGGCGGAGATGTATGTACCTCTAGTGGGCAGAATAGTTTTTCTGATTGGAGTTTAGGCTCTTCTCAACATCCTTTACCTATTACTTTATTAAGGTTTCAAGGTAAAGCACTTAATTCACGGCAAGCCCAACTCACTTGGCAAACCGCTTTCGAGAAAGATAACCAAGGCTTCGAGATAGAAAAAAGCCTCGACGGAGCTAACTTTACAAACATAGCCTTTGTGCAAGGAGTAGGTAACAGTAATAGGTTGCGTAATTACCAATACCTTGACAATGAATTTAATCAATCGGCTTATTATCGCCTTAAACAAATAGACCGCGACGGCATACATTATAGCTACAGCGAAACTATGTTTATACGCCATCAAGCTGAAATAGGCAAAGCCCAAATTTATCCTAACCCTGTAGCTAATGAGTTGAAAATCTTTGGTTTAGACCAAGAGAAAGCGACTAACTTTACCTTATTTAATGCTCAAGGGCAAATGCTTTGTCAGGTGAATGATACCCCCCAAGAGGCAACAAAGGTACTCAATACGCAATTAGAAAAACTACCGCAAGGCATTTATTTCTTACAAATTTGGCAAAACGGCAATCTTCAAACTGAAAAATTGATAAAATACTAAAAATCGCACTCCCTCGACAAAATTTCTTTAATAGAAAAGAGAGCCATATATTTGCGGTGAAAAATCAAAAATATATGGCTCTTCAATATAAAGAGAAAACCTTTGGTAAGGGTAATGAATTATTATCAATTTTGTAAATTACTTATCAGGCTGGTGTACAAAATAGGACTTTGGCTTAATGAAAAAAAGCTTACTAGAATTTGTAAAAATAGATATAGAAAGTTCTCTTTCTTTAAGTATGGACTTTTATATTTACAAAATTAGCTCTAGATAAAGCTCAACATCAACGTAATTATCCCTATTATTTTTACTATTAGAATTTTGTCAGGGGAATTAACTTTTTTTACCACTTTTTCATTTTTTTATGATTACCCAAACCAACCTTGATGCTGATTTTTTTAATGAAGCAAGCAAAAATTTTTTTCCTGCTTTTGTCGGAGTACATATCACGAGTATTGCCGAAAATAAATTTCAAGCAGAGTTAGCTATTCAAAAACACCATCTCGCTCCTAATCAATATCTACATGCAGGTGTGTACATTACTCTCGCTGATACATTAGCGGGTTTCTCTTGTGTGGCTTGTCTGCCTGCAGGTGCAAAAAGTTTTACAACCATAGAACTCAAATCTAATTTTATAGCTACAGCCCGCGAAGGTACGCTGATTGCCACTGCCAAATCCGAACACTTGGGCAGAAGTACTCAAATTTGGGACGTAGAAGTGATGCATAAAGAGACAGGAAAAAAATTAGCCCTTTTTCGTTGTACTCAAATGATTTTATACTAGTTTTTCTCTTAAAAAAAATTATGCAACCCACCGTACAGCCTAGCCTACAAGTATTTTACAAAAATCAATACAGCCCAAGCACCGAAGCCTGGCGAAAATTAGGAGCAAAAGGCAAAGCTCAAAATATTATTCGCATTACCCAAGGCTTTACTTGGTACAAAGTGCTGGAAGTAGGAGCAGGTGACGGAAGTGTTTTACAAGCACTTGCCTCACAAAATTTTGCCCAGCAATACTATGCCCTTGAAATCTCAGAAAGCGGATTAGCACAAATTCAGGCTAAAAATATCCCACATTTGCAAGAAGCTCAACTCTTTGACGGCTACCATATCCCTTACCCTGACCATTTCTTTGACCTAGTAATTCTCACTCACGTTTTAGAACACGTAGAACACGAGCGGCTACTTTTGAGAGAAATAAAACGCGTGAGCAAACACCAAGTAATTGAAGTACCTCGCGATTACCGGTATGGCGTAGAAAAGAAAATAAACCACTTTTTAAGTTACGGACACATTAACCTTTACACTCCAAGTTTGCTCAAATTTTTGCTCTTAACTGAAAACTTTCAAATTTTACGTGAGCAGTGGGGCGTTTATGAGCAAAAAGTATTTACTTTTTATGCTAAAAATATTTGGCAAAAATGGAAAGGAAATATTGTTTTTTGGGTAAAAAAAACACTTAGCTCTATTCCTTACAAGCCTTTGCAAGCAAGGTTTATCAATACAATCACAGTTTTTTGCCAAAGTTAGTATTAGTTAGTATTCGTGAAACTGACTCATATTGTGAACTACCGTCAAATTTTAAGCCCTAGTTTTAACTAAGTATTGCAGCTAATTCTTTGTAATGAAAGTTACAATTCTTTCAACTCTTTTTATTACTTATTTTTTTCTCTTTCTTTCTCTTTTTGTTTTTTCTCTTTAATTTCTTTCAATTTTTCAATTTCATTCTCTATGCGTTTTATCTTGGCTTGTATTGTATCAATTATAGGTAAAGGGGTATTATCTTCAATATCAGTTGATTTGAGTTTAGTAGTAAATTTGCTAGCGTTGATAGTTTTAGTTACTTTTATACTATGTGTCTGCTCAGGTTTTAGGATTTCTAATTCGCGTTTTTCGGTTTCTAGCTCTTTACCTGTATGGTCAGTATAAATTGTATGAAAAGTAATATTCCTAAAAGTAACATCTTTGCGTAGATTACTCAGAGTAATAAGTATACTCAACTCACCTAATTTTTCATCTTCTAGTTGAGTATCAATAATTAAATCTTTCATGACCTCATGCCTACGATTTTCTTTTATTGCTTTGAGCTCCTGTTTTAGGCTATTTTGTTCTTTTTTTAAGCTATCTATGGCTTTCTCTTCGGCTGATTTTTCTTCTTCTTCTTTTTCATCTTCGGTTTCAATTACTTTGGTTTCATTATTGTTATCAGTTTTATGTATCTTTTTAAGATTTTTTTGCTCTGTATTAGCCAAGTTATTTTGCTTTGTGTCGTTAACGGATAATAGTTGTATTAAAAAGATACCTATTGAGATTCCTAAGGCGGTGTAAATAGTATATTTCAAAAGCCGCTGGGGGATAGTAGTTACTTCTTTTTTCTTGTCTGTGATTTTTTTTGTGCTTTTGAGAGTGAGAGACTTGTCTAAACCTGTACGTAAATCTTGCTTAAAGGCTTCACAGCTTGCGTAGCGTTGGTCAGGATTTTTTTGTATAGCTTTCGCAATTACCTTTTGTAAACGTTCGGAAATAGCTTTGCTTTCAGGCAAATCAAGTATATTTTCGTGTAAGATTTTTTGATAAATTTCATTTTTATCTGCTTTTTCGTAAAGCATGGCTAATGATTTACCCGTAAGCATTTCCCAAAGGATAATTCCTAAGGTGTAGATATCTGTTTTTTCAGTGCTTAATTTTCCTTCTACTTGCTCTGGACTAAGATAACAAATATTGCCAACTGATTGATTATCAGAGTATAAGTGATTATATTTTTCTTTGAAAATACTTGCTAATCCTAGATCTGTAATTTTAATTTGTGCGTCAGGTGTGATGAATATGTTATTAGGATGTAAATCTTTATGGATGATTCCTTGATTGTGAGCATATTGTATAGCTTCCAAGATTTTACTCATAAAAAAAATAGCCTTGTTCTCGTCCATAGGTTTAACTTGAAGGGCGAGATATTCTTTAAGTGATTGCCCTTGGGCATACTCACTAATAAAAAATGATTGCCCTTCTTGTTCAAAATAATCATATAGAGTTGTTAAGTAAATATGTTTTATGGAGGTAAGTTGTTGAGCTAAATTTCGTAATTTTGCTTGCACTTCAAGGGGAGTATATTCAGGTTTGAAGGCTTTAATAATCACTTTTCGCCCAAGTGTGGTGTGTATACCCACGTATACATAGGCCGTACTACCTTCAAAACAGATACTTGCTATTTGATAGTTGTGAATTTTGGTAGTAGTCATATTTTTAATTAAAAACAAAAAAGCTTTTAACGAATCCACGGGATAACCAACTCTCTGCCATCTTTGAGGTCAGCCTCATTGGCAATGTCGTTAGTTCGTCGTATAGCATATTCCGAAATTTTATATTTCAAAGCAATATCTGATATTTTTTCACCTGCTTTATAGATATGTTTAGCTTTTATCCATACTTTGAGGGCAATTCTCGGGTTAAGAGTTTCGTCGCCTTTCAGGTCATTTATTTTTTTCAACTCTTCTAAGGGCATAAAATATTTACCAGCAATGAATTGTAGATTTTCTCCTGCTTTTACGCGGTGGTAATATAATTTTGCACTATCTTTGGGATTCTTGCGGTCTAAAATACGCAGGCTATCCTCAATATTTTTTTGTATTTTAGCTTTGTAAATGGAGTCTCTTTTAGCTTTGATAGAAAGGGTATCTTGGATATTGCTAATCAATTCAGAGTAATTTTGTTGATAGGTATTGAATCGCCAAAGCATAAGCAAAGTAAGCGCTACTAGTGTGATGAGTGCATATAAAGGAATATTAACAAACGGGGCATTAGCATACTCGTTTTTCCAAAGAGCGGGTATTGATTGTTCTGGAGTGGGCTGTTGGTCAATAGCTTGAATAGCGGCTTTCAACTCGTCGCAAGAGGCATATCGTTTTTGAGGATCTTTTTCAGTAGCTTTTTGAATAACTTGTTGAATGTTATCACTAATCATTGGATAGAACTGCCTTGCATCGGGTAAAGGCTCGGTAATGATTTTAGTTTTGATTTCAGTAGTAGGTAGTCCCTCGTAAATATTTTTTCCTGTGAGCATTTGGAAAAGAATAAGCCCTAAAACGTAGATATCACTTCGTTTGTCTGTAGGAAGGTTTTTGATTTGCTCGGGGCTAAGGTAGGCGATAGCTTCTTTATCTTGATTTCTCAAAAAATGTAAGAAAAAAGGACTCAAAGCTAAATCAAGAATTTTTACTTCTTCTTGTGGTGTAATGATAATGTGTTGTGGAGTAATAGCTCCGTTCCATACACCATACTTATGTGCGAATTGAAATGCCTCTACAATTTTGAGAAAGAGAGTTTTAGCCTTTTCTTCGGGGATAGGTCCTGTAACATTTTGAATATACTCAGCGAGGGTTTTGCCTTCGGCAGTTTCAAAGATGAGATAAATTTCGTTGTCAGTTTCTATCAAATCGTAAAGGGTAATGATGTTAGGGTGCTGAATTTGAGCTAATTTTTGTATTTCGGCGATAAAGGCTTGCTTTTCCTGGGCGTAGGCAAAGTTTTTGAAACTTCGTATTAGTACTTGCTTGTCAAGGTATGTATGTTTGGCAGTAAATGCCCTAAAAAATTGGTTTTCTTCGGTCAGGGTTTGTATGGAGTAATGCAAAAGTTTTTCACCCGTGGTCATTTATGTAGATAGTAAAAAAGTATTTCAGAATACGATAAGCCTTAAAGTGAGCTACTTTAGTTCTACTATATAGTACATAGCAAAGTTAGCATAAATAAATGTTTTAGCAAAAAAACCACTACACTTACTCCACAATTTTAACTGTACTTCGAAAAATAATACCAACTGCCTTCACGGAGTAGCCAAGAGAGAGGAGAATTAGCTGTGGAGAAGCTTCTCTGTGTTTTCATTTTCTTTATCTGTTGCATTTATTTGTGCAATTTTTTGTTGGGCTAGTTGAAGAATAAAATCCACTTGTTGCTCAAAGCTAATGTGGGTGGTATCTAAATAGTAAGCATCTTCGGCTTTACGGAGCGGGCTTTCTTGTCGGGTAGTATCTTGGAGGTCGCGTTCTTGAAGGTTTTTAATAATATCTTGGAGTTCCACGATTTGATTTTGGGCTAATAGTTCTTTTTGTCTTCTTTCAGCACGTACTAATATATCTGCATTCATAAAAATTTTGAGGTCTGCATGAGGGAAGACGGTAGTGCCAATATCGCGTCCGTCCATAACAATTCCTTTTCGTTCTCCTAATTTTTGTTGCATCTTTACGAGAGCTTTTCGTACTTGGGGGATAGCACTCACTTGGCTTACTTTGTCAGAGACGTACATTTTTCGGATTTCATTCTCTACGTCTTTGTCATTAAGCCATATATGATTTTTTTGAGTAACTTCATTATAGACAAATTTTATATCTATTTGAGGCAATATTGTTTCCAATTGAGAGGCAATATCTTGAACATTGATTTGATTTTGGATACAGTACAGAGTGAGTGTACGATACATTGCTCCTGAATCTACGTATGTATATTGTAATTCCTGAGCTACTTTTTTGGCAGTCGTGCTTTTACCACATCCTGAGAAGCCATCAATAGCAATAATAATCTTTTTCATTTTGTTAGATAAGCGGTAAATAATAAAAGTTGGTCATTTTTTTGAATTTAATCAAATCAGTCAAATTGAAATTGAATTAAGTGAGCGTCTTTTCCCCTTTTACAAAATACATATTAACCTCGCCTTTATTTTTGGCTTTTATTTTGCCTCTATATTCTACTTCAAAATAATCTTTTACATAGCGATAAGTTGCTTCTGAAATATTTACCTTTCCCACTTCTCCACTACTTTCCATGCGTGAGGCGAGGTTTACGGTATCTCCCCAAATATCAAAAGCAAACTTTTTTTGCCCTACTACTCCTGCAATTACTTCGCCTGTATGCATTCCGAGTCGGGCTTCAAAATAAGGTAATCCTAGGCTTATACGCTCTTCTTTATAGCATTCCATAAACTCTTGTATCTCTAACCCTGCTTTTACGGCATTGATAGGGTTGTCATCATCTGGAACGGGAACTCCGCCTGCAGCCATGTAGCTATCCCCGATGGTTTTTATACGTTCAAGGTTATATTTTTCTATAATTTCGTCAAATTTATTGAAGCAATATTCTAGTTCTTGAATTACTTCTTGAGGAGTAAGTTTTTCTACAACTTGTGTAAAACCTTTGAAATCAGTAAACATTACGGTTACTTTTTCATAGCTTTTAGGGGTGGCTTTGCCTGTGGCTTTTAGTTCTTTGGCGGTTTCTTCAGGGAGAATATTAAGCAGTAAGCGTTCTGATTTTTCGTGTTCTTCTTGTATTATTTCGTTTTGTATTAGAATTTGCTCTTCGGCTAATTTTCGGTGATACGCCTTGTGGGCAATGGTAAGCACGTCAGAGATTGATTTAGCGAAAAATATTTCCTCTTCTGCCCATGCTTTTGTTTGGTGTTTAGCTTCAATTGTAACAACTCCTGCAAACCCTGACTTACTAAAAAAGGGAATTACCAAACTACTCTTGATGTTATTGGGTTCGTAATAGGTCTTGTTTAGAATTTGGAGTATAGGGTGAGTTGCCACATTTTCAGCAACAATAATTTCTCCTTTCTTAATTTGATGAAAATATTCTTCAAAGCCTTCAATATCTAAGCGTCCTTCTTCTGAATGGGTACGTTTTTCTCTATCATATATATTAGCACAATCTAAATGCTCTTTGGGTTTGTTTTCATAAAGCCATATTCCTACTTGCTGCACGTCTAGGGTTTCGGCAGTAGTTTTAGCAATAATCTGTAAAGCAATATGCCAATTACCTGACTGAACAGCATTATTTCTTGTAAGTTTGATAAGTACTTCACGGTTTTGCTCTAATATTTCTTTCTGGCGCATAATTTGGCGTTTGTCCTGTTCTAGGATTTCAGTAGCTAGTCTTAACTCTTCTTGAATTTGTTTAAGGTGTATATTAGTTACTTTTTGCTTTCGGTAGCTTCTATACAAGAAGATTGCTAAAACCGAAAAAGCAGTGAAACCAAGAATGCTTACTCCAAGAATAATACTTTGTACCCGTTCTGTTTGCTTTTTGATTATCTTATCGCGTTCTAAAATATCTAACTGTGATTGTCTCTTTTCGAGTTCATAATCTGCTTCTAACTTAGCGGCTTGCTTGTCTAAATTTTCTAGTGAAAGGCTATCTTCCATTATCTCGTGAATTACTTGATACTCAAAGGCTTCTTTGTAATTTTGTCTTTTTAAGTACACTTGGCAGATGATTTCAGCAGAGGTACGTGCCTGTTCAAAGTTTTTAATTTTCTGCGAAGCCTCTAGCGATTTTTTAGCAATGTCAAGAGCTTTATCATACTGCCCCATGAGTAGGTATGTGCGTGCTATTTCTGTAACATTTGCCGAAATGCCCTTTTGGTTATTGATAGCAGAGTCTATTTTAGCTGATTTATAGAAATATTCGAGGGCTCTTACGTAATCCTTTCTATTTTGGTAGTTCACACCAATTCTATTAAGAATACTTGCATAACCGTCTTTTTCATTGAGTTCCAAACGAATGGAAAGGCACTTTTCATAATATTCTAAGGCCTTATTATACATTTTTTGGCTGTTGTAGGTATCGCCAAGGCGGATATATCCGTAGGCAAGTCCACGTTTATCTTTGATTTGTTCAAAAAGGAGAATAGCTTTTTGGATATAGTTGATAGCTTTTTTGTAATCTTTTTTATTTTTGTAAATATCTCCTAAATTGTTGTTTGAATAAGCTATCTGCTCGATGTTTTTTATATTTTCAGCTACTTTGAGGGCTTTGAAAAAGCATTCTAGGGCTTTGTCATAATCACCGATATTTCTGTAAATAACTCCTTGTGTATTATAGGATTTTGCTAGCCCTTCGCCGTATTGCAGTGCTATTGCTAAATCAATAGCTTGTTTAGAAAGAAATAGCCCTTCCTTGAAGTTGTTATTTCTATATTCCCAAGCCAAGTTTCTTAGTACCTCTACTTTTTGGGGGCTGTCCTTAAGCTTAGCTGAAAGGGATAAGAGGCTATCTATTTTATTATTCTTTTTTTGAGCTAATCCTTGCCCTCGTATGAATATACTTGCGAGAGCTACTGCTACGCAAGCTATAAAAAAAACATGTGTTTTTTGGGGGTAAAAAGGAAACATTTATACACTGCGTTATCAAGCGAAATTACTATGCTACAAATGTAGGTTTTAATAACTTGCAAAAATAACGCTTTTTTGCCGATACTCAAAAGAGTATAACTTTTTTTGTAAAAAAATGTTTTTGTGGTGCTAAATCTGTATTTTTGTATATTAGCTTGTGAGGCTTGTTCTAAAAATTTATTTTTCTTTGAATGGTATCATTTGTTCTTGAAGCTATCGGCTGTGGCGTTGGATTAGCTTTTTTAATAGGTCCTACCTTTTTTGCTCTTGTTAAAGTGAGTATAGAAAAAGGCTTCAGGTCGGGAGTACTCTTAGCTTTGGGTGTAGCGTTAAGTGATTTTACTACCATTGTTTTAGTATATTTAGGGCTTTCTGAACTTTCTAATAGTGCTACTTTTCGCCTTTGGATAGGTTTAATAGGAGGGGTAGTGCTCATAATTATGGGCATTATATCTTTTTTTAATACTATTAAGAAAAAGAAGTTAGTTAATACACGTTTTATCAATAGTGGGCGTGGGGTGTGGTATATTTTTTCGGGTTTTATTCTTAATGCACTTAATCCTTCGGTTTATTTATTTTGGGCAGGGATTGTAACCTTAGTCATTTTACCTAAAAATTATGCTAATACACAGGCTTTCACTTTTTTTGGTATTGCTTTGGGAATAGTTTTTCTGACTGACACCTTGAAAGCCTACATCGCTAATAAAATTAGTGGCTACCTCAACCGCCACACACTTAGCCTTGTGGATAAAGCCACAGGCACTATTTTACTCGGCTTCGGAGCCTATATGATTTGGTACACTATTACTCACGTGGTGTGGTATGTATAAATAGGAAAAGGTAAAGTAAATAAGTAGAATTCAGCATAAGTAAAGAACTATGTCTATTATTGTGGAAAATTTAAGCAAACATTTTGGTAAACAGAAAGCCGTAGATAATATTAGTTTTGAGGTAAAAACAGGTGAAATTGTAGGTTTCCTAGGTCCGAACGGAGCAGGAAAATCTACCACTATGAAAATGGCTACGGGCTATCTTACCCCTACTAGTGGGACAATCAAAGTGAATGGCTTTGATGTGCAGAAAGAAACCATGCTTGTAAAGCAAAGTATTGGCTACTTGCCTGAGCATAATCCGCTTTACTTGGATATGTATGTAAAGGAGTATTTGGGCTTTGTAGCTGAATTACACCATATTAAGCAAAAAAAACAACGCATTAGCGAAATGATTGAACTTTGCGGGTTGGTACGTGAACAACATAAGAAAATAGGTTCGCTTTCCAAAGGCTATCGCCAGAGGGTAGGCCTAGCACAAGCCCTTATCCACAACCCAAGTGTACTTATTCTTGACGAACCCACTACAGGCTTAGATCCTAATCAAATTGTAGAAATCAGAGAATTGATAAAAAATGTAGGTAAACAAAAAACAGTAATTTTCTCTACGCATCTTATGCAAGAAGTGCAAGCCGTATGTCAGCGAGCTATGATTATTCATGTAGGGAAAATTGTAGCTAATGCTTCTATTAATGAATTAAAAAATCTTACAACTGGGCAAACTACCATTATTGCCGAATTTGCCCAAAGTATTGATAAACAAGCCCTTGCGGACTTGGAAAATGTACTCTCCGTGCAAAGTTTGGGAGCAAACAAATACCAAATTCAAGTACAAAATAACATAGATATTAGACCCAAAATTTTTCAATTAGCTGCTGAAAAGCAGTGGATTTTAGTTGGTTTGCAACAACAGGAAACAAGTCTAGAAGCTGTTTTTCAGGCACTTACCAAGTAACAAGGGACCTAATTTTGAATTGAAGTAAATTCCTAATGTTAATAATCCCCTAAAGTTTCTTCTAATTGCGCCAAGGCTCTGGCTAACTGCTCATCGTTAGGGGCAGTGCCGTGCCATTTGTGCGAGTTCATCATAAAATCTACGCCATAACCCATAGTAGTATGCATCAAAATAACTACGGGCTGTTGGCGACTAGTTAGTCCACGTGCATGAATCAAACTTTTTACTACCTCTTCCATATCATTGCCACGCATTTCTAATACGCGCCAGCCAAAGGCGCGCCACTTTGCCCCTAAATCTTTCAATGACATTACTTGCTCTACAGGGCCGTCTATTTGTTGCCCATTTACATCGATTATACCGATAAGATTATCCACCTCGTGGTGTGCAGCATACATAGCTGCTTCCCAAATTTGCCCTTCTTGCTGTTCTCCATCCCCCATGAGTACATACACCAAATGGTTATCTTGATTTAATTTTTTGGCTTGTGCTGCTCCGATAGCTACGGAAAGCCCCTGCCCCAAAGAGCCTGACGCTATGCGTATGCCTTCTAATCCTTCGTGAGTAGCAGGGTGCCCTTGTAAACGGGAGTTTATTTTACGAAAAGTGGCTAATTCTTTCACATCAAAGAAACCTGCTCTCGCTAATACACTGTACCATACGGGCGAAATATGCCCGTTAGATAGGAAAAACATATCCTCTCCTTGCCCTGTTTTATTGAATGGTAATTTGTAGCGCAATATTTTGAAATAAAGAGCCACCATTAAATCTGCACAACCTAACGAACCGCCTGGGTGTCCTGAACCTGCTCCATGTACCATTCTTACAATATCGCGTCGCACTTGGCTAGCTATTTTGTTTAGTCTTGAAATTTCAGGGTCTTCTATTGCCATAGCCAAATTGGGTTATCTTAGAAAATATATTTTTCCTTAAAAAGCAAACAAAGATACGGTTTTTTGAAGAATGATGCTTTTTCAAATGAAAATAGCTAAATTACTTAAAATCTGATTGATCTCAAACCTTTGTCTTTAAGCATTTTACCTTACAACTGAACTCCTACGACGAGTATGTCGTCCCTTTGAGGGGTATTATGTTGATGTGTTTCTAGTACTTGTTGTAAGCGTTGTTGTTGCTCTTGCAAAGGCAGGTGGCAAATTTGGGCTAAGAGGTTTCTAAAATTTTCTTTTCCGAATTTTTGTTGTTGCTTGTTATTTTGGTCAATATATCCATCAGAGGAAAGATAAATGATTGTTTTTTTAGGTAAAACAAGTGTAAGATTTTCGAAAGGTTTACGCAAATTTTGTATGCCTCCGATAGATTGTTTCGTACCTTTTAGTCGCATAATTTCTAGTGAATTTTCATTTACCTGCTCAGTGTAATAGATGCTGCTGCGTGCTGCTGCAAAGTGAAGCTCAACTCTTTGGTCAGGTAGTGGCATAAAGGTAGCTAGAGCAATATCCATACCTTCTTGGTTATGTGTTTCTTTTTGCCTAAGCGATTTTTGTACCTCTTCGTGCAGTTTGGTGAGAATGAGTGCGGGGTTAAGTATTTTTTCTTGGAGAATAATTTTATCTAACAAGATTTTTCCAATCAAAGACATAAAAGCACCCGAAACGCCGTGCCCTGTGCAATCTGCTACGGCAATAATAGTAGTTTGATCTATGCGTTCCAACCAATAAAAATCCCCTGAAACTACATCCCTTGGCTTAAAAAATACAAAAAAATCACTAAAAAAGTTAGCGAATTTTTCTAAATCAGGCAATGCGGCTTGCTGTATAGTAAGAGCTGCTTGGATGCTTTTTTGGATTTGTGCATTTTTCTCTTCTAAGGCTTTGTGCTGGCTCTCTAAAATATCTCTTTGTGATTGAATTTCTTCTTTTTGCCGTTCAAGTTCTTGATTTATCCTTTTCCCTTTTTGATAGTTGCGAAAAACTAACCCAGCAATAATTCCTACAAGGAGTAAAACGACGCTAATAGCTAAGGTAATGTAATATTGTCTTGTAATAGTGTTTTTTTGTTCTATTTCGTGTTGTTTTAGTTTCAAGTTTTCGCGTTCTGTCTGTAAGGTGTGGTATTTGGCTTGCATTTTAGCAAGTTCGCGTGCTTTTTCTTTACTATACAGGCTATCCTTTAAGGTCATATAATTGCTGTAATAATACAAAGCCCGCTCAAAATTTTTTAATTTTTTTTCTTTCTCAGCCAAAAGCCGAAACGCCTCAATGCTTATGTTTTTAAGTTTCATTTGTTCAGCTAGAACAAGGCCTTCTTTCAAAAAAGCCTCCGCTTGGCGAGGTTGATTCATTTTGAGGTAAATAGAGCCAATATTGACAAAACACTCTGCAAGGGCTTGTTTATCACCTAATTTTTCTAACATTTGTAAGGCTTCAGTGGCATTACGAAGGGCTTTTTCATATTGTTTAATTTTAACAAGAGCATTACTCAAATTAGTTTTAGTATATGCTATACTTTTCCAATCATTAGTTGCAGCATACACAAGAGCAAGTTCGTAATGTTCAATAGCTTTTGCAAATTGCCCTAAACTTTCGTAGGCTGCTCCTATATTATTGTAAGAGAGTGATAAGTTTTGTTTAAGTTCTTTTTTGAGTAAAAGTGATTTTTTGAAAAACTCTAAGGCTTTTTCGTATTCCTGCTCGTAATAATGCACTACTCCAATTTCTTTAAGTGTTTGGCTTAATCCATCTTTATCATTGCATTTTTCTAACAGAGGCGAGGCTTGGATTTGCAAAATATAAGACCTATCATATTGCGATTGTAAGCGATAGCAAACCCCTAATTGTGTATAGCTACGTCCTAAAAATTTAGGTTCTTTCAATTTTTCGGCAATAGCTATAGCTTCCTTTGCCCACCTCTCGGCTTCTTGAATAGATTTGCTTTGCAACAAAGCCGAAAGTTGAAGATAGCTTTTTACCAAATTAGTATCAGGTTTTTGCCTTTGAGTCTGAATGATAGCACGCAAACTATCCACTTCAGATACCCGATAAGACACCTGCTGTTGGGCTATACTACGCGGGCAGTGCAAAGCGATTATTCCCCAAGTAGTTAGAATAAAAGCGAGGATTTGGCAGTTCGTTCTCAAATCTATCTCCGAAAAAGTATGAAAATCGTGTCATTTTGAAAAACAAATATACAACAAATAAATCAAATTTTTGCTTCAAAACAGAGAATGCTTTTTTTGTAAAAACTTGAATATCAATTATGTATTACGCTGCCTTGAACTGATTATATTTAGACTTCTCAAATTTTTCTTTGGCATAGCCCAATGTAATAACTAGCTTGTCTGTTTTAGCCTCTGAAGGAAACTCAAACATAGCATCGGTCATTATAATTTCACAGACGCCACGTAGCCCCCGCGCTCCAAGTTTAGATTGCATAGCTTTATCTACGATATAATCTATGGCTTCAGGTTCAAATTCTAACTCAATACCTTCTAATTGAAAGAGCTTTCGGTATTGCTTTATAAGAGCGTTTTTAGGCTCGATTAGAATGCGTTTTATGGTTTCTCTGTCCAAAGGATTTAAGTGAGTAATTATTGGCAACCGCCCTACTAGTTCGGGAATCAGCCCAAAGGTTTTTAAGTCTTGTGAAGTTACGTATTGCAACAAATTATCTTGGTTGATTTGTGCCTCTCTCGTCTCTTCTCCAAAGCCGATAGCACGCGTCTTGATACGGCTGGCAATTATTCGGTGAATCCCTTCAAAGGCTCCTCCGCAAATAAACAGAATGTTTTCAGTGTTAATTTTTACAAACTTCTGTTCAGGGTGTTTCCTTCCTCCTTCGGGGGGTACGTTTACAATAGAACCTTCTAAAATTTTGAGTAAGGCTTGTTGCACACCTTCTCCACTCACATCACGGCTAATAGATGGATTATCGCCTTTGCGAGCAATTTTGTCAATTTCATCAATATACACAATACCGCGCTCTGCTAATTCGGCATCGTAGTTAGCAACTTGTAATAGACTGGATAAAATACTTTCTACATCTTCTCCCACATAGCCTGCTTCGGTAAGTACGGTAGCATCAGCAATAACAAAAGGTACGTCTAACAATTTAGCAATGGTACGTGCCAAATAGGTTTTACCTGTACCTGTTTCACCTACCATAATGATATTAGATTTTTCAATAACTACATCATCGTCTTGAGCATTTTTTGCGGGTTTGTTATATTTATACAATAATCGCTTATAATGGTTATACACGGCTACTGTAAGGATTTTTTTTGCCTCATCTTGCCCTACCACAAATTGATCAAGGTAGGCCTTCATTTCTTTGGGTTTCATAAGAGTAAGCCCTAGAGGTTTTCTATTCCTGATTTTGGATTTATTTCTCTCTTCCAATACTACCTCGTGAGCGCGTGTAATGCAGTCGTCGCAAATATGGGCTTTTAGCCCTGAAATAAGCATATTTACTTCACGCGGGCCCCGCCCACAAAAAGAACACATTTGTTGTGCCATTGTGTAAGAATATTCGTAAAATGAAGTTGAAAAAAACAAAATATATTTCAAAATAACTGCAAAGATAATACTTTTTCAGGTATAATAATCTTAATAAGCAACACTAGAAACAATAAGAGTGCGTTGAAAATACATTTGAGAACTTTTAAGCAAAGCAGATTTTCAACTTTACCCTTACATACATAAGGTATATAGGGAAATATAAGTTAAAAAACTGAACACAATTTTCCTCAAACTTTTCAAATTAAAATCTTAATAGCTATTTTTGTGTTATGATAATCCACTGGAAAGATAGCTTACATTTACTTTCTAAACTTACGCCCCGAAAAGCCTTTAATATTGCCAAAGTAGTAAGTAGTTATTGGTATGCCAAACTAACTAAAAAGCCTGTGCACTGGGGGTTGCCTATAAGTATAGCTTTTGAACCTACCACTTCTTGCAATTTACGTTGTCCTGAATGCCCCAGTGGCTTGCGAAGTTTTACGCGCCCAACGGGTATGCTCCCAATAGAAATGTATAAAAGAACCATTGATGAATTAGAGCAAACTTTACTTTACTTAATTTTTTACTTTCAAGGAGAACCTTACCTACACCCACAATTTTTAGAAATGGTGCAATACGCTTCACAAAAAGGAATTTATACAGCTACCTCTACCAACGCTCACTATTTGAACGATATCCAAGCCCGCAAAACTGTAGAATCAGGATTAAGTAGGCTTATTATTTCTATTGACGGCACTACCCAAGAAACTTACCAAGCATATAGAATTGGTGGAAAACTTGCCAAAGTGATTGAAGGTACGAAGAATGTAATTAAATGGAAACGCGAACTTAAATCACAAACACCCTACATCTTATTTCAGTTCTTGGTAGTCAGACCTAATCAACATCAAATTGATGAGGTAAAGGAATTAGCCAGACAACTCGGTGTAGATGCCGTAGGGCTAAAAACAGCTCAAATCTATGACTACGAAAACGGCTCTGACCTTATCCCAACTATTGATAAGTACTCTCGGTACCGCTTGGGTAGTGATGGGAAGTATCATATTAAAAATCAACTACTTAATCACTGCTGGAAAATGTGGCACTCCTGCGTCATTACTTGGAATGGTTACGTTGTGCCTTGTTGTTTTGATAAGGATGCTCACTATCGATTGGGCGATGTATCGCAAACCTCTTTTACTAAAGTATGGCGAAGTGAGAAATACACGCAATTTCGGCAATCTTTACTTGAAGCACGCTCTGCAATAGCAATGTGTAAGAATTGTACTGAAGGTACAAAGATTTGGGCATAATAATTTTTGCACCTAATACAGGCAAGCTATAACCGAAATCAAAAAAAGTGGTTTTTAGTACCTGAAAAGTAAAATCAAATCTCAGGAGGTCAAACATTAGTAAAGCTAATCTAAAAGAGTATAGCCTGAATAAATACAATAATTACCTTTCAAATTCATAAAGTAACAAAAAACAAAAAAGGTAGCCCAACAGAGTGCCACCTTTTTTCAAATGAATTACCTAAAACTCAACTTATTATCTTAGCTGTAGGGGAAGGATTCGAACCTTCACGAAGCGGTTAGTTTAGGTATATTATACCTAAATTTTTCCCTTATCTTCGCCCTCGAGACAGGAGGGTATGGCTGCCAAAAGTTTCATCACCCTACAAATTAGTTTCAAAACTTACCTTGTGTTTTGACTTTGCAAAGATAAAACGTCTTTTTGAATTTTGCAAATTTTTTAGAAAAAAAAATATAAAAATATTTTTTTTCTATGAAAAATGCCTTAAAAATATCATTTTATTAGACTTGTTCAAAATTAAAGATACTTATAAATTCTTCGGTTGTTCTATAAAATAAAAAAGAGAGACTAATCTATATAAATTTTCAAAAGCAGGAACTTATTGTAAATTTAATTTGTACTATCCTTACAAAAAAAAGATAAACATATTTTTATATCAAGTTTTAACATTTATCTTACTTTTTCAAATTCATGGAAAATATACAAGAAAAAATACCACTTAATTTAGTGAGACTGCGCATAGAAAGTGAGAAGTTAGAGAAATCTGCTTACATTTTGCGAGCTGTTTCGCACCCTATTCGTATTGCAATTATAGATTTACTTGACCAATGCGAGGCGGGTATGAGTGTGTCTGACATGCAGAGTAAATTGAATATAGAACAAGCTCTACTTTCACACCACTTGGGCAAAATGCGAGACAAAGGCGTATTAACAGTAAGACGTGAAGGTAAAAATATGTTTTATGCTCTGAAAGACCGTAACATTGTTAATATTGTTCATTGTATTCAAAACTGTTCTAATAAATTATAGCCTTTCAGCAATGATTATGCTAAGAAAAAAATATAGTTCTGTTTGGTTAGCTTGGATAGCCTTGCTTGGAGGTTGTTTGACTAACTGCTCACAAGGACAAAGCGATAGCTACTTGTTAGATGTAGAACAATTCGAGCAAAAACTGAAAGCGAATCCACAAGCTCAACTTTTAGATGTAAGAACGCCCCAAGAATTTGCAACAGCTCACATAGCTAATGCTTTAAATATCAATTACAACGGAAGTGATTTTGCCGAAAAAATAACTTATTTGGATAAGAATCGCCCTGTATTTGTATATTGCCTTTCAGGAGGTAGGAGTCGTGCTGCGGCAGGTTTTTTACGAGAGCAAGGTTTTAAGGAAGTGTATGAGATGCAAGGAGGAATTATTCGTTGGCAAAATGCAAATAAAGCAATAGTAAAAAATGAAAAGGAAGCCACAAAAAGTGGTATGAGTTTAGCCCAATTTGAAGCTCTTACGCAAAGTGAAAAACCTATTTTAGTTGATTTTTCGGCCTCTTGGTGCGCTCCTTGCCGTAAAATGAAGCCATTTTTAGATGAGCTAAATCAAGAGTTTGCAGGGAGAGCGAGTATCGTAGTAATTGATTTTGACCAAAATGAAAATTTAGCTAAACAGCTTAACGTAGAAAACCTACCTACGCTCCTGCTCTACCAAAAAGCCCAAAAACTTTGGCAAAAAGAAGGCTTTACCTCAAAAGAAGAGTTGAGAAAATTACTGCAAAAGCATGTAAAAAATTAGCACAAGAGATAAAATTGATAAACTAATATGATAACTTTTCTCAAAAGCAAGTTTTTTTGGCAACTTGTGTTCGGAATTTTAGGAGCTATTGCAGGTTTTATGTATTGGCGGCATGTAGGTTGTGCAGGGGATACATGCATAATCAGCTCTACATGGTATATGAGTAGCGCTTATGGGGCAGTCTTTGGAGTACTCTTAGTACGTATTTTCACAGAAAAAAATTAGCTTTATATTATTTCATCAATATTCAAAAATTCAGTTTCAATTATGGTAAAGTTTTCAGAATTAATCAATTCAGAAAAGCCTGTTCTTATTGACTTTTCGGCAGAGTGGTGCGGTCCTTGCAAAATGCTTGCTCCTGAGTTGGAAAAATTAGCAAAACAAGTAGAAGGTAAAGCTAGGGTCTTAAAAATAGATATAGACAAAAATCCGACATTAGCTCAAAATCTTCAAATTTCAGGAGTACCTACTCTTATGATTTTTCAAAAAGGAGAACTTAAATGGCGCCAGTCAGGTTATATGACTGCTGCACAGATGCAAAAAGTTTTGGATAAATTCTTGATATCAAATTAAGTAGTTGTTTTTAAGAATTAGTTAAACTAACCTTGCAAGTAGTATATAAGTAACTTTCAAATATTTTTTTTCTGAAAGTGCTAACCTACTCTGTTCTATTTTAGAGGTGTTGATATAATTCAGAAAACTTAATAATAAATTAACAAGCATTTCTTGGAAAGCCCACATAAAAAATCTTATTTTGTGGGCATGAAAATGCAATTATTTTTTTCATTGTGCTTATTAGGTTGGCTTGCTGTAGGGTATGCCCAACAACCTATTTTAGAGAATCAGGCCATGGGTGGTCGTGCGGCGGCAATAGGAAATGCTTCTGCTAACTTAGTGGATAGTTGGGCATTTTTCAACAACATAGCAGGGATTGCCAAAGTAGAGAATATGAGCATTTTAGGAGCCTTTGAGAATCGCTTTGGCATGAGTAGTTTCAATACGTTTTCGCTGGCATTTGTTAATCCTATTTTTACAGGTAGAAATACTAACGACGGCAAGCATTGGGGAACGATAGGGCTGAGCATTAGCCGTTTCGGAGATGAGCTATTTAATGTGCAACGTATAGGGTTGGGCTATGCTCACGAAATAGAGCAAGTGAGTTTGGGCTTGAAAGTGAACTATACTCAGGTAGCTTTTCAGGATTTAGGAAGTAAAGGTACTTTTCAGTTTGAATTTGGAGGCAGGGCGGCTTTAAGCTCACAATTTAGTTTTGCAGCCCATATTTTCAACTTCAATCAAAGTGTACTACGTTCTAACTTTGCCCCTGATGAGCGGCTTCCTGTAATTATGAAAGCAGGGTTGGCTTATACACCTATCAAGCCTCTGCTTATTGCAGTGGAAAGTGAAAAGAATTTACAATTTCCTGCTACTTTCAAGGCAGGAGTAGAATATCAAATTGTGGCAAATTTTTTCCTTCGTACAGGTATCAATATACGTCCATATACTAATCATTTTGGGTTAGGGTATCACACTAAAAAATTACACTTTGATTACGCCTTGCTTACAAATAATCCGCTCGGTCTTATTCATCAATTAGCTTTGCAGTATAAGATTAGGTAGTGGTAGTAGCTTCAATAGTAATGGGTTCTCTAGCAGGTAGGCTGAACTGAATAGTAGTACCTTTACCCACTTCAGTTTCTATGTGCATTTTTCCTTGGTTTCGTTCTATGAAATCTTTACAAAGCAATAATCCAAAACCTGTACCTTTTTCTTTGGCAGTGCCTGTGGTAGAATAATATTGTTCTTTACTAAAAATTTTATGCAGTGCATCTTTGGGAATACCTACACCCTGATCTTTTACCTGTACATAGCATAGCCCGTTAGCTCGGTGAGCTAAAATAGTTACTTGGCTATTATTATGTGAGAATTTGATAGCATTAGAAAGTAGATTACGTAGTATAAATTCTAACATATTACTATCTGCCCATACGTACAAATCTTCGCTAATTGTAGTTTGGAGTTGAATATTTTTATTTTGAGCAATTTGTTGGTATAAATCTTTAACAGAATTAGCAGTTTCAGCTAAATTGATAAGTCTGGGTTTACATTCCAACTCGCCTGTACATGAAAGCGACCATTGCAAAAGATTATTAAGTAAATTGAGTATATTTTCTAATGAATAGAGGGTTTCTTGCGAGAGTTTTTGTATTTCTGCTGGGGTAAAGGCATCAGCAAATTGTACCATTGTTTGCAAAAAACCTTTCATAGTATTGAGCGGACTACGGAGGTCATGCGAAATAATAGAGAGCAGTTTGTTCTTTACCTCATTGATTCGCTTTTGTGCCTGTTCTGATTGTGAGAGTGATTCATTGAGAGCAGTAAGTTCGGTATTTTGCACAGCAAGTCGCTCATTTGCTTGCTTAATACTTGCCATTTGTTGTTGAATAGCCGCTAACATTTCATTGAATTTATGGGTAAGATGCCCAATTTCATCTTTGTAGGTAATAAAGATAGGCTTTATACCTTGAAAATCATTTTGCGTTGCTGTGTCAATAGCTTGCATTAGATACTTGATAGGATGAGCAATAGCGTTAGCTACGTAGTAACTCAAAACAATGCTAATAAGCACGGTTAGCACAAGGGTAGCATAAAAAGTAAAGGCAAAAAAATTACGAATATCTCTCAATTGGTTTTCTACTTCTTGTTGTAATTGTAGTACGGTTTGTTCTATTATAGAGGCTTTATTTCGCATAATAGCTATCTTACCTGATTGTGGGTGGTAAAGCCTTTGGTCGTAATACACTAAACTTCTAAAACTTCGTTGATATGAGGCAAGGAATAGGATAATTTTATCTTTAACCTTGGGAGGTATAAAGGGGGTAGTTTGTGTCTGCTCTTGTAATTGGTTACAAAGGTTTTCTAAGGCCTCAATGTAAATATTTTCCCTTCGAATAGTATAATCTTTTTCGTAGCGGCGTATATTGTAAATCAGATTTTTATCTATGTAGTTAGCATATTTTTTCTCTATTTCGTGCATGTAGGCATGCATTTCGCCCTCAGTACCGAAGGTTTTGTATCCTTTCTTAAAGAGCAGTTTAGTACATTCTGCAAATAATTGGTTGTATGCTTGTAAATCTCTTTGTATAATTTGTATGTTCTTTGCAATTGTTGAATTAGTACTGTTAATTTCTGCTTCTATCTGCTCAATATCATAGATTTTTTGTATTATTTTTTGAAAAAGTTGTTCATGCTCTTGAAGATACTTGCTTTTCTTAGTACGAAAGAAGTACTCGTTATGGGCTTCATAGTAAAAAAAATCTTGTTGATTTTTTATCATTTTAAGCGTTTGAATAACTAAGGCATCTAATTGGTTAGCCAAATTGCTATAATTTCGTGTAGAAACATAAGAATAAAAAGCACTTGCAGCAATTAAAATGATAAAGAAAACAAAAAGTGAAAAAACAAAAAGTAATTTATTTCGCAAGGAGTAGAAATTACCCAACATTGTAGCTTTTCTAAAAAGTACATTAAGCAAAACGATATTTATATCATTTTTATTTAAGGCAAGATGTTAAACTTGATGTGTATTTTATTGCAAATTTAAGTAATTTTATTGATTGAATATCTTGATTTTCAAGGACTTATTTCTCTCAAAACAAAAAAATCTATTTTGAGCATATAGCATATTCAAAAGGTATTGTCTAAATTTTTGTCTTTCACCTCAAAGTCATCAAGTACTAAAAACTGTTCCCAAAAATCATTTTCAGGTAGAGAAGCAATACAAGTAATTGGTTCTTTTTTTACAGGGTGAATGAAATATACCCGCCTTGCGTGAAGGTTAATGCTTTGGTCTTGGTTAGATTTGTGAAAACCATACTTTACATCTCCTCGGATAGGGCAGCCCATTTGGGCTAATTGCACCCTAATTTGGTGCGGTCTGCCTGTGAGGGGCTCTACTTCTAAAAGATAATGGTCGTTCAGTTTACCTAATAAACGATAGCGAAGCTCTGCTTTTTGGCTATTAGGTACTTTTTGTTCGTAAGCTGTTACTATATTTTTTTTCTCATCTTTTACAAGCCAGTGGGTCAATCGTCCTTTCTTTTTAGGTGGTTTATTTTTCACCACTGCCCAGTAAGTTTTTTGGATTTCACGTTTTCTAAACAATTCAGTCATACGCTCAAGACTTTTGGAGGTTCGGCACAAGATAACTACCCCACTTACAGGGCGGTCTAATCTGTGCGGAACACCTAAAAAAACCTCGCCAGGTTTTTTATATTTTTCTTTAATGTACTGCTTTGCTAAATCGGATAGGGTAACATCACCTGTCTGGTCGCCTTGTACTAATAAATTGTTCGGCTTATTAACAATCAGGAGATGGTTATCTTCATAAATAATAGGTATATTCTCTGCGATCATGATTTATATGGAATAGCAATAAGATAGCACTAAAAAGGTTAGCAACTGTTGTTATTTACCCAAAATGAAAGAGGGTTTTCATTTTTGGCAATGAGTAGTATTTTTAGCATAAACAGCCTGTTATTACCTACGTAAAAAATGTTAAAAAGTTAGTGATAAACTTAATTTTTCTAATTGATAGTAAAAGAGATAGGGAACTTAGGGAAAAAGCATTAAAAAGAATAAACTTCAGGAAGAATTTTAGCATAAAAAATTTTTACATTGTAAAAATTTTACTGTTTTTTCTTACCTTTGAACTTTGAAGGTAGAGATTAAGTTGATGCTTTATTCGTAAAAAAGTAGTGAGTTTTTACAAAAATAAGCAACTCTTGGTCAATTTCTAACTTTGTTTGCAAGCAAAAACCTTTTTCACAAATCAATATGAATATGAAAAATAAGTTATTTCTATTTGCAGTTTCTTCGTTATTCTACGTTACTTTATCATTTGCCCAAAGGCAAGGAGGACGAAATTGGGATCCACGAGATTTCAAGCCTGAGGAGGTTGCAGAAAGACAAACTAAAATCTTGAAAGATAGCTTAGGGTTAGATGCTGAACAGGAAAAAAAAGTACAAGCTATCAATTTGAAGTATGCTCAAAAAACTCAAAAACTATTGCTTGACTCATTAGCCGACCAAATGGAGCGTTTTCAGGAGATGAGAATACAAAATGAAAACCGTGCCTATGAAATTCGTAAAGTATTGAAAAAAGAGCAAGTGAAAAAGTTTAATCAAATGCAAGAGCGTATGCGAAATAGACAAAACAGACGGCAAGGCATCGGAAATAACAACGAAGGCAACTAAGGTAATCGCAAAATAGAAGGTGTAAAATAAAAGGATACAAAGCTTTACTACTTTCTTATACTTTTCTTTAATTTAGAACATTCTAATTGTTGGAACCTTAATTTTAATTTTTGCTAAATCTGTTACCTCTTAGAAAAAAATGCTTTACCTTCGCGTTCCAAAAAAGAACATAAGGTATGCTGCGGTAAATACGTTGTAGTTAGGATTAGTGGGTAAGATAATAATTTTTTGAGAAAAAGCCTCAAAATTTAGCCCTGCTTCAAAGCCTGAGATTGTATTGCGGAAGGTTCCAAACTCAAAGGCGAGCCCTGTTTTAAGGTATATTCCTGGAACAATTTTAGACTCACTTATCCCTTCAAATACACCGCCAGCTCCACCAATTTGCCCTTGACTATGAATACTTGGATTGTATGGAACTGATTGAGGTATATTCGTATTACGAGGGTAGTACTGTATGTAATAAGGTTTCACGATGCCTAAAGTTAGCCCTCCTGCTGAACACAACGACACTTTGGCACCCTCTTCAGGAGCTTTGTGAAACAATACAATGTCGCGACCATAAAGCAACCGAAGAGAATATAAGTAATTTTGTTTATTTAAGATGAAAGGACTATACAAGTAAGTTACGCGTTGCTCTTGAGGGTGTTTTACACCTACCAACTCTACGCCCCATGTAGCCCATCGGTTCGCAGTCAGTTTTTTAGCATATTTGAAATTAAATCCACCAATAAAGCCACCGTTAGTATGAAAATTTATACCATACGTAAATTCATTGTTCAACTCCTCCTCTTCCTCAGAAGTTTGGGCATAACCTACCTGCAGGGCTACCAAGCCTAACAAGGCTAAACAAAGTACTAAAAAATGATACATTTTTGCAAAAAAATGTCTCATAGGAACTGGTTTCTATTTGTTGGCAAAACCATTTTTGTAAGGTTTGGTTTGACAAAACTACTAATTTTTCGCTTAATTTACCCCTTTATTAGTCTATTTTTTTTACCTTTTACTAAAAACATTTCACGAACCATTTATTTTGCCTAACTTTGCGCACATACAATATCTTTTTATACAAGTAAATTTTTATTACTATCCGCATCTTCAGCATCGCAAGCAATTTGAGATAATGAAGCATTACTTTACCATGCCGTAGACACAAGACGTATGTCAGGAAAATGTAACTAAGTTTACAATACTTGGATACCCTTAAAAACAGTTATTCAACCAAATTACTTAATTTATATTTTCGTACTTTTTTATGACTCCGTACATTTTGCAAGCAGATAACATTTCCAAGCATTATGCAGGACACACTGCTTTGGATAAAGTGAGTATTCACATCCCTAGAGGGGCAGTTTTTGGGCTTTTAGGTCCAAATGGAGCAGGTAAAACTACTTTTATTCGCATCGTTACTCAAATTATTAGCCTTGACGAAGGCACAATATTATTTGATAATCAACCTCTTACACCTGCTCATACCTCGCGCATAGGATATATGCCTGAAGAGCGAGGACTTTACAAAAAAATGAAAGTGGGAGAACAACTCCTCTATTTAGCCCAACTAAAAGGATTAAGCAAAAAAGAAGCCCTAGAACGGCTAAAAATTTGGTTTACAAAATTCGACATTAAATCTTGGTGGAACAAGAATGTAGAGGATTTGTCAAAAGGTATGCAACAAAAAATCCAATTCATAGCTACCGTGCTACACGAACCCGAACTCCTTATCCTAGATGAACCCTTTTCAGGTTTTGACCCCGTGAATGCTAACCTCATTAAAGAAGAAATCTTAGAACTTCGGCAAAAAGGTTGTACTATTATCTTTTCTACTCACCGCATGGATAGCGTAGAGTCCTTGTGTGATTACTTGGCACTTATTAACAAATCTAAAAAAATGCTTGACGGCAAAACCCAAGAGATTAAGCAAAGCTATCATACTAATATCTACACCATAGAATATGCAGGAGTTCTACATCAAATTTCGCCTAGTTTTGAGGTAATGAACCAAGAAAAGCTCGGTGAAAATCAATTCAGAAGTTTTATTAAAGACAAAGCTAACATAGGTACGAAAGCCCTCCTTGCTGAATTGATTGAACAGGTAGAAATCAAAAGCTTTGCCCAAAAAATCCCTACTATTGAGGAGATTTTTATCTCCATTGTAACAGGTGAACCAATTGGCTTTCAAACTACCAAGTCTATTGACCAGTTTTCTGAAAAAGTGTGATAGAGTACCTACTAACATTTGACTCATGGCTTTTTTTATGGCTTAATGCTTTTCATTCACCTTTTTGGGACGGGGTGATGTTTGCTTTAAGCCGTAGTGATATTTGGCTGCCACTCTATTGTGTTCTGGTAATCTTAATTTTTCTGAAATACAGACACAAGACGCTAAGAACGCTCATTTTGATATGTTTAGTAATTGTTTCTGCTGATAGTTTTACCTCACGCGTCCTGAAACCGTATTGTAAGCGGTTACGCCCCAGTCATGAGCCGAGTTTGAAAGGGAAAGTACACATAGTTTATGACTACAAAGGTGGATTGTATGGTATGGCATCTTCTCATGCGGCAAATACCTTTGGGTTAGCAATGGCGATGTATTTGCTTTTTCCCAAACAAAGGCGCTATCGATGGCTTTTTCTGTGGGCAAGTGTAGTTTCGTATAGTCGTATTTATTTAGGTGTGCATTATCCTTTGGATATTTTAGTTGGGGCTGGGGTAGGAACAAGTTTTGCGTGGCTTTGGGTAAAGTTATTTCAAAAAGCAGGTTTTAAGGTAGAACATTCATAAAGTATACTCGTAAATTTCAGCATTTCTGCATCAAATTATTTCAAATAAGGGCTAAAATTAGATAAAACCTGGAGATTAACCTAAAACAGCTACTTTCAAAAAATGGGATTAAGTAAGATCTAAAAGAAATTGTAATATACAATACCAAAGCCAATTGTTAGATTTGTTTTATGACTCAATCTATGAAAATAAAAGAAAATTACCGACGCATTCTCAAGAATTTTATTGCTTTAGCCCTTGTTCAAGGTACAAATTTTCTTCTGCCCCTTGTTCTAATGCCTCACCTCAATGCTACAATTGGTATAGAAAAATTTGGTGTGGTAAGTTTTGTGCAAACAGTTATGATTTTTTTAGCGACTTTTGCCGATTTTGGCTTTAATCTCTCAGCCACACGCGAAATTGCTATCTATAAGGGCAATAGCCATAGGATGCAAATAATTGTTAGTAAAGTATTGATAATCAAATTATTACTCACCTTTTTTGCTTTTCTATTTCTACTTATTCTGTTACTCCTTGTACCCAAATTCCAAGAGAATATACAAGCCTACCTATTAGGTTTTTCTATTGTACTTGGGCAAGCACTTATGCCTGTTTGGTTTTTTCAGGGGATAGAGAAAATGAACTATCTTACTTACCTTAACCTTGTAGCTAAAATGCTATTTACTATTTTAATTTTTATGTTTGTCAAGTATCCAGAGCATACAAGTTGGGTATTATTATTTTTCGGGCTGGGTAATGTGATTTCAGGTGTAATAGGTATATGGTTGATTTTCAAGGAATTGAAAAATTTTCACTTAATAATTCCTTCTTTTAGCACCATAGCCCATGAGATAAAAACAGGCACAAGTTTATTTATGGCTAATCTTTCAGTTATTAGTTACATTCATAGTAATTTATTTATTCTAGGACTTTTTGCCAACGATTATATTACAGGAATTTACAGCATTGCCGAAAAAATTATACTAGCTATGCGACAGATTTTGGTGGTATTCTCACAAGCTATTTATCCGCAAGTGTGCCAATTAGCCCAAGAGAGTATCCAAAAGTTACGACAGTTATTCAAAAAAATATTTATACCTTTTGTTGCACTTTATCTTATTTTTTGTATTGCAGTTTTCTTTTTTTCTGATTGGTTAGTGCTTATTTTGGCTAAAAAATCTTTACCTGAGGCAATCTTTTTACTGCAATTACTTTGTTGTGTCCCTTTTATAGTAGCACTCAATATCCCTGCTAACCAAACTTTGTTAGCTTACCAACACCAGCAAAGCTATATGCTTGTGTTAGGGATAGGCTCTTTGCTCAATATTTTGCTTAATCTGTTACTAGCTTGGTTACTCAAAGCTGAAGGTACTGCTCTTTCGGTTATCTTGACCGAAACTTTTATTACCATAGGATTGCACTTTGTTCTACACTATAAGCACCCAGCCGAAAACCTACTAGGAAATGTAAATTTGATTAGGAAATGTAAGAACTTACAAGTATAGCATACAAATTTTAGACTCACGCTGCTTTTGAAAAATTTGTAATTTTACTGAAAAAATTTGCTAAAAATGATAATCTATGCTTCCAAAAGTCTATATTATATTACTTAACTACAAATTGTGGAAAGACACGATAGAGTGTTTAGAAAGTTTATTTAGATTAGAATACCCTAATTTTCAGGTAGTTGTGGTAGATAATCCTACAAACCCACACAATAATTCGTTAGCAAATATACAACAATGGGCAAGAGGTGAGCTAGTAATTGATTTTAGCAATAGCCCTTTGCAGCATTTGGTTTGCCCTCCTGTAAGCAAACCTATTGAGGTTATGACTATTCAAGAAAAAGAGGTAGACATACTACCTAAATTTAATGAAAATACTAAAAAACCTCAACTCATCTTGATACAAGCCCAAGAAAATAGAGGCTTTGCCGTAGGAAATAACATAGCTATTCGGTATTGCTTGCAACAAAATGATTTTGACTATATTTGGATATTAAATAATGATACAGTTGTAGAAAAAGAAGCACTAACGCATCTTGTAGCTACTTACGAGGCAAATAAACATACTAAACTAGGCATATTAGGAGGTAAAGTACGGTATTACCATTTTCCTGATACACTTCAATGCGCAGCAGGAGCAACTTATAACAAATGGCTAGCCTACGGAAAGCAGATTGGCACGGGGCAAAAAGACAAGGGACAGTTTGACAATACGAATTTTCGCTTTGACCTTGTGATAGGAGCCTGCATGTTCGTAAGCAAGCATTTCATAGAAAAAGTTGGCTTATTAGGGGAGGATTACTTCCTATACTTTGAAGAGCAAGACTGGGCAGAGCGTGCTAAAAGAGCAGGCTTTCGCCTAGGATATACGCACAAGGCAGTTATATATCATAAAGAAGGTAGCACTGTGGGTGGTAACCAATTGAATATCAAAGCAATTAGCAAACTTTCTGATTTTTATTATGCCCGTAGTAAAATTCTATTTACTCGTAAATTCCACCAAGGTTTGTGCCTGTTTACAGTTTACCTCAGCTTTGGGATAGTTTTATTTAATAGGCTAATACGCGGACAATATGATAGAATAAGAATGATTTTGGGAGTTATGCTAAATCCTAAAAAGATGTATGAAAATTCATAAAAGATACATAGCTTACCTTATTTTATTGATGTTTTTTTTGTATGGTATCAATAATTTCATATTTGAGAGACGTTTTTTTTTCAATGAAATCTTGTCTTTTTTAGGGTTATTGTTATTCTTAAAAAAGGTGGTTTTAGTGGCTAAACATGGCAAGGTTAGCATACCTCGTTCACCGATTTACAAGGTTGTACTTTTTATTATTCTTTTAGGAGTTTTTCAGCTTTTTATTTCACTATTTACTAAAACAAGTTGGTATTTTTACCTCCGAAATAGCGTAATAATCTATTCTATTTTTACATTTTTTTTGTGCTACTATCTTTATCCTTACCTCAGTTCATTTGTGCAAGGCGTACGAGCAGGTTTGCAAATATACGTGGCTTATGCACTTTACAAACCCTCAATAGCTCTCTTAGAACGATTCATGGGTACGGCATTTTTTCCTTTTCTGTTCAAAAGAAATACAATTTTTACCTTGTTTGCAGTCTTTATTTTAGATATTTTACTAGCTATTCGTTACGAATCGCTTACAGTTATTATTTTGACTTTTCTCCTATTTGTGCTGCTTCTCATACAACGGTATGTTTATTTCAAAGCTATTGTTTTGAGTGGAGCTATTATATTTGCGGTCTGTTTTGTGGCGTTTATTCCTGCTTTTCAGCAGTACAAAGCAAGCAGATATTCCTTGTTTGGAGATATAAAAAAAGTAGCTAAACAGCATTTTTTACTTCAACTAGATGGTAATTCTACTTGGAGAGCCGTATTTTGGTACAGACTTATCGTAGAGAAATTTCCTAATAATTTAATAGGAATTGGCTTTGGTACACCACTTTTACCTTACAAGAAAGGAATGGACACAGTAGAGAGTAACTACGATGATGAGCATGATATTCACGTAACAGGGGCGCACAATACCTACCTTACGGTGGCTACACGTTTAGGTTTAGCTTTTTGGCTCTTTTTATTGCTAATTTATCGGCAAATATTCCGAGAGTTTTATTTTTACAGAAAGTACTATCTCAGCCAAACTACTGATTATTGGCTTATGATAAGTTTCTTTTCAGTAAGCATAGTAGGCTTGTTTAATTTAGTTTTGGAAAGCCCCACAGGTGCATCTTTATATTGGGGTTTATTAGGTTTTGTAGCCCATGCAATAGAAAAGCGAAAATTAGCATTTGCATAGGTAAAAAATAAAAAGGAAAAATGAAAAAATACGTTAAGAGTTGAAATTGAAAAGATAAACTTTTACTTCTTACTTTTTTCAAAAGGCTTGTGATGAACTCTATAAACTTCTTTGATGCTCATAGCGGTTTGCAATAATCCTAGATGTGTTACTTGTTTGCTTTTCAGCAAAAAATAACTACCTTTGCACTTAAATTTAGAAAAATAGAAAAAATTCTTCATTATTCATTCCCAAACACACTTAAACTTAAACCATGAACATCTCTGCACAAGACGTAAACAAACTGCGTCAAATGACGGGGGCAGGTATGATGGATTGTAAAAAAGCCCTCACCGAAGCCAATGGAAATTTTGAAGAAGCCATTATCATTTTGAGAAAAAAAGGGCAAAAAGTTTCAGCTTCTCGTGCTGACAAGGAAGCCTCCGAAGGAGCCGTTTTCCCACTTGTCAATGCCCAAGGTAATGAAGGTATAATCATTGCTCTGAATTGCGAAACTGACTTTGTAGCTAAAAATGACGAATTTCAGCAGTTAGGGCAGAAAATAGCCCAAGCAGCCCTTGCCCACAAACCTGCTAATAAAGAGCAACTTTTAGCCCTTGAAATTGAAGGCAGAACAATAAATGACCTCATTATAGACCTCGTTGGTAAAGTTGGAGAAAAAATAGAAATCTCCTCTTACGAAGTTGTGCAAGGAGAGAAAGTAATAAGTTATGTGCATTTAGGTTCTAAATTAGGAGTATTAGTGGCACTTACGGGTGTAAATGGTACTGATGTTTCTGAATTAGGCAAAGATATTGCCTTACAAATTGCCTCTATGAAGCCCATAGCTATTGATAAGGAAGATATAAACCCTGCAATCATTGAAAAAGAATTAGAAATTGCTAAGGAAAAAGCCCGCAACGAAGGCAAGCCCGAGCATATTCTAGATAAAATTGCACAAGGTTATTTACAAAGTTTCTATAAAGAAAATACCTTACTAAACCAAACCTTTGTAAAAGATAACTCCAAAACCATCGCACAACTTTTGAAAGAGCACAGTGCTAACCTCAAAGTTGCTGCTTTTAAGCGTGTTTCAGTAGCATAATCTTCGTAGAACTATTGGCAGTAGCTTCAACCACTGCCAATAGTTTTATCCTTAAAAAAATAAGCACTCTTTTGACTTCATGCTTTTTTAGAAATTTAATTCATAAATATCAATAATCAAATACTTTTTACCTAAATACCTCTCTACAAATCTTTTATGAATTACAAACTCTTGGGAAGCACAGGGCTTCGCGTATCCGAACTCTGCCTTGGTGCTATGACTTTTGGCACAGAATGGGGCACAGGAGCAGACTACGAAGAGAGCAAAAAAATATTTGACCTTTTTGCCCAACAAGGTGGCAACTTTATTGACACTGCCAACCGCTACACCGAAGGCACAAGCGAAAAATTTTTGGCAGATTTTATTGCTCATGACCGCGACTATTTTGTAATAGCTACTAAATACTCTCTCCTAGAAAAGCGAGGAGACGTAAATGCCGCAGGTAACCAACGCAAAAATATGATACGCACCTTAGAAGCAAGCCTCAAACGATTACGAACCGATTATATTGACTTGTTTTGGGTTCACGCTTGGGATTTTATGACACCTGCCGAAGAAGTAATGCGTGGACTAGACGATTTAGTACGTGCAGGGAAAGTGCATTACGTTGGTATCTCCGACGCACCCGCTTGGGTAGTAGCTCATTGCAATACCTTGGCACAAGCGCGCAGTTGGGCTAAATTCGAAGCTTTGCAAATAGAATACAGCCTCATAGAACGCACCGTAGAACGCGATTTGATACCTATGGCAAAATATTTTGGGTTAGCTATTATGCCGTGGTCGCCCTTAGGAGCAGGTATTCTTACAGGAAAATATAATCAAGGATTTCCTACAGAAAAAGTACGTTTGAGCGAAAAAAGTGTAAAATACAATGCAAGAAATTTAGAAATTGCTCGCTTAGTTTCGCAGGTAGCCCAAGAATTAGGCTATACACCTACACAAGTTGCTTTAGCTTGGATTTTGCAAAAAGGCTATCATTTCATACCTATATTAGGGGCAAGAACAGCAGAGCAACTTCAAGATGCTTTAGGTTGCTTGCACGTAAAGCTACCCACAGAAGCAATTCAACTTTTAGATGAAAAATCCGCTGTGCCTTTAGGCTTCCCACACCAATTCCTTCGTGGTGAGGTAGTAAGAGATTTGCTTACTGCGGGTATGGAAGCTAAAATTATTAAAAGACCTGAAAACTACTAAAACTTGAATTAAGCCTGATACAGCCTTGAGTAATATGCACTCTTGACTTCACCTTTGTACTAACGCGAAGTCTTAACTTAGTACCTATTCTTGTAATTAGGGATTTTCAAAAAAGAGTGCATTACTGTTTGTATTAATTTATTTTTACTTAAATCAAAACTCCTCCATCAGCGACGAAAACCGCTCCTGTGGTGTAAGAGGAGGCCTCTGAGGCAAGATACAGAGCCAACCCTGAAATATCCTCAGGCTGACCAATGCGGGCAATAGGTAATGAATTGAGAAAACGCTTTATTGTACGTTCATCCTCTATCATAGCTTGGCTAAATTTGGTTTCAATTAACCCTGGGCATATTGCATTTGCTCTTATTCCGTACTTACCCCATTCTTTTGCCATTACTTTGGTAAGCATAATCAAAGCGGCTTTGCTAGTGCTGTAAATCCCTAAAAATTCTTCAGGGCTTATTCCACCAATACTACTTATGTTGATAATACTTCCCCCTCCATTCTTTTTCATGAGGGGTAAAGCGGCTTTGCAAAGTAAAAAGGGACCTTTTACGTTCACGTTCATAATTTTGTCAAAAGCCTCAATGCTGCAATCTTCTACAGGACCGTAAACAGGATTAGCAGCGGCATTATTTACTACGATGTCAATTCTACCAAATTGTATCTCAATTTTTCGTACTAGATTGTCTATATCCTGAGGATTGCTCATATTAGCAGCAATTGCAATAGCTTCACCGCCTTTCTTGTTTATGTCATGGGCTATGGCTTCTATGTCGTGTATCTTTCGGCTACTTACCACTACCTTAGCACCATATTGAGCAAAAGTGCGAAGCATTGCCTCACCAATCCCTTTGCTTGAACCTGTTACTAATGCTACTTTACCTTCTAAACTAAAAAGCGAATCTATATTTTTATTTGCTCGTTGCGTCATATCGTTAAAATTTGAAAAAATTATTCGAAGAACAGAAAAAACTTGAAAAAGTAAAGATACAATTTTTTTTTGAATTTTTTATGAGCAGATATTTTTAAGGCTTTAAGTTTTGGTAGCAAGTTTAATAACCTACAAGATATATTTTTGGTTTTCGGGTATTCGCTTTTTTACAATATCTCTTTACTTATTTACTTTTTCAATTTCATTTCGTTAAAAAAACATTATCCGAAACATATTTTGATTTTCCCTCAAAATCCAAAGGTTATTTTTAATAGTAGCAAGCTTCTAATATTTTTGCTCAAAAAGTAAAAATAGATTAGAATTTTTTAATAAAATCTTGTTAAAGTGAAATTTTTTATTTTTTTAGGGCTTTTTTTTTCATTTTTTTGAAAAAAAATGATTTTTTATTTGAATTATTGCTAATTTAGCGCTAGGTTTGTTTCAAAAAACGTAATCAAAAACGACTATGGTTAAAAAAATATTACTTTTGATTGTATTCTCATTATTCACAATTAGCACTTTTGCAGCAGGCGAAACCTCTAAATTAGACACGGGTGATACTGCCTGGATGCTCATAGCTACCGCACTAGTCATGCTTATGACTCCTGCAGGCTTGGCATTATTTTATGGTGGCTTATCACGCAACAAGTTTGTACTCAATACCGTAGGTATGAGTTATGTTTCGTTTTGTGCAGCTTCAATAATATGGGTAATAATCGGCTATTCGCTTGCCTTCGGACAGAATAACCTGCTAATCGGTTCAATAAAACACTGGTTTTTAGAAAATATAAAAATTACTGATTTACAGGGGACTATCCCTATGCTGTTATTTGTAGTATTTCAGGGTACATTTGCAGCAATTGCTGTAGCTATTGTGAGCGGTTCGGTAGTAGAACGAGTGAAATTCTCTACTTGGGTAGTGTTTTCGTTCCTGTGGGTGTTGTTAGTTTATGCTCCAATAGCCCACTGGGTATGGGGAGGAGGCTTTTTGAGTCAAAATGGAGAATTAGATTTTGCTGGAGGTACGGTAATTCACATTAATGCGGGAGTAGCGGGTTTGATTTTAGCACTTATTTTAGGCAAACGTAAAGGCATAAGCCAGTCAGACCAACCTACTTCGGTAAAATTAACCGTATTAGGTTCGGCTTTATTATGGTTTGGTTGGTTCGGGTTTAATGCAGGAAGTGCCTTAGGAGCAAATTTTGTAGCGGCTAATGCTTTGTTAGTTACTAATGTAGCAGCAAGCATGGGAGGGTTAGCTTGGATAATCATGGAGCGCGCCTTCAACCGCCGACCTACGCTCTTGGGGGTAGCCTCAGGGGCAATTTCAGGTTTGGTAGGCATTACACCCGCCTGCGGATATGTAAATGTTTCTGCTGCCTTGGTGATTGGACTAGTTTCCGGGTGGATTGGTTACTTCGGTGTGTTTAAGTTGAAAAAATTACTTAAATATGATGATACACTAGATGCCTTCGGTATTCATGGTTTAGTAGGAATTTGGGGAGCGATAGCTACAGGGATTTTTGCAAATCCTGCAATTAACACAGGAGTAGGGTTAGTTTACGGTAATCCGAAACAAGTTTGGGTACAATTAGTGGCAGTGCTTGTTACTATTGCTTACTCTGCTATAGCTACTGCTGCAGTATTTTACTTATGCTCTTTTATTACCAAAGGTGCGCGTGTTGCTGAACATATTGAAATGCAAGGCATTGATGAAGCTTACCATGGTGAAAAAGGATTTAGCTTCCAATATGAGGAATATCACGAAACTGCTGAAGCCGAATAAAGCAGGTTTGAGCATAAGAAAAAGACATAAATCATTGGTTTTTGGAATAGCACGGTGTATTTTATGCTGTGCTATTTGTATTTCCTTAGAGGATATTTTGCACCTGTTCCTTAATTTTTTCTAATTCCTCTTTCATAAGTACTACCCACTGTTGCAGTTGTGAGTCATTGGCTTTTGCACCCATTGTGTTTATTTCGCGTCCTATCTCTTGGGCAATAAAGTTAAGTTTTCTTCCGCTAGGCTCAGGGCTATCTATTATTTGCAAAAAATATGTAAGGTGATTTCGCAAACGGGCTTTCTCTTCGCTAATATCTAATTTTTCAATATAATAAATCATTTCTTGCTCAAAGCGATTCATATCAAATTTCTCATGGTTGAGCAACTCGGTCATGCGGTTTTGAATACGCATACGAATTTGTGCAATGCGTGTGCTATCATATTGCTCTACTTGTGCTAACAAATTCTGAATTTGCTCAATACTTTCTCTAAAATCATGTTCCAGCATTTTGCCCTCTTGCAAGCGAAACTCGTAGCATTTTTGCAAAGCCTCGTTCAATGCTTGCTCTATGCATTGCCATTCTTGGTGCATTTTCTCCTCGTCTTTATGAGTAGGAATAAGAACATCGGGAAAAGTTAAGACAGCACTCATTAGTCCTTGCGTATCCAAATTTAATTCTTTGGCGATAGGTAAAAGTTGATGCAAGTAAGCTTTTACTAACAAAGTGTTAATCTGTGCCGTGATTGCAGGCTCGCTCAAATATTGCATTTCTACATATACCGAAACTTTACCGCGTTCTAGTTTGTCTTTAATGATATTGCGAATTTCTAATTCTTTTTCGGAAGGGAAATTACGAGGTAACCTTACATTTAGGTCTAAGGATTTGGAATTGAGCGACTTTACCTCGACTGAAACTTGTAGGTTAGGATTACTCACTTGGGCATTTCCGAAACCTGTCATAGAGATTATCATATCCTTTCTTTGAGGGCTAATTAAGAATGGTCAAAGGTAAGGTAAAAAAATGAAAATGTATTGCATGTTGCCAAAAAATACTCTTTATTCAGGATTTACTTATTCCAATTTTCAGTTATCCAAGTATTTAGCTTATTTTTTTTGGCTAGTTCCACTAAAAAATCAATTTTTTCATCAGGATTTACTTTACTTTTTTGGTAGATTTCTATAACAATTTGTAAGGCTTTTTCGTGATAAATCTGGGTTTGGGCAAAGCTAATAGGTGTTTTTACGGGTTTGGGTAAGGGTTGGGCTAGCTCAGCTTGTATCCAAGCACAGGTATAAGGTATCCAAAAGTCAGGATTTTTGCGAAAGATATCTATAACATATCCGTAGATTTCTACGTGAACATCAGGGGAAAAATTTACCCAAGGAAAAATAAATTGCTTAAAGATGTGTTTTTTTTCCTCTTGTTGTTCGTTCCATGGCGTAGCTAATATCCAAGCCGTCGCTTTTTGAATTTCTAAGTTGTAAGCAGGGCAGTCCTCAGGCTTTTCTATCCGAAAATTAGGGACTACATAAGTAGTTTGTGCTAAAATTGACTTAAAACTTGCTAACGTTAAGAGCAAAAAATATGCTGAAAAAGTCCAATTTTTCTTCATTTCTTAGCTAAAATTTGCTTGTAGATTTTTGCATACTGCTTTACACCTTTCTCTAAACTAAAATAATCCAAAGCGGTTTGTCGTAATTTTTCTTTGGGAATTTGTAATAATTTTGGAATTTGGGCAATAGCTTGGGCGAAACTTTGCTCTGAAAAATCGGCTATAAGCGTGCCACAGGTATAATTTTGGAATAGAAAATCATTGTCTCCTACGCCTTGGTTGGCAATAATAGGTATGCCCATACCCAAAATTTCGGCAGTTTTGGTAGGGGAAGAGGCTTTTTTGGAAAAAGCAGGTTTGATAAAGAATAAAGAAATTTGACTTTGTGCTAAGAGTGTTGGTATGTCTTTTCTTTCTGCTTTTTGTATGCGAATCTGTTCCAAAGGTAAACCTAATTTTTGGGCTTCTTGGCGAATGTGTGCAGGCGAGTCAGGGGTAATGAACAAAAACTCAGCTTGCGGATAGGTTTGCAAAAGTTGTTTGTAAAAAGCTAGCATTTCAGAGAGCATATACCACGTACCTATTGAACCTAAATAGGAAATAGTAAGTCCCTGGCTGTTAGTTTGTTGCGTTTGGTTCTGCGGGTAAAAGTGTTGCAAATCGGCACAACAAGGTATTACCTCAATAGGACTAACTTGGGGCAGGCTCCATGATAAAATTTCTTGTTTGGCCTTTTCAGTAAGGCTAATTGTGTAGGCAGCTTGTTGCAAAAATTGTTTTTCTTTTTGCTTAAAGTAGGTATAAATTTGCCTAAAAAGAGGATTTTTTAAGTTCCATAAGCCCCCATCTACCCGCTCGTCAGCCCAAAAACCGCGCATATCAAAGATAAAAGGCAAACCCAAGCGATGTTTCAACCGCAAACCTATCAAGGCAGGGATGTAACTTCTGCAGTGAATTATATCAAATTGTTGTTGTTTGTGCAAAGCTTGGGCTTTGCGTTGCATTTTCCAAATATCATAGAGAGTAGAAAAAACAGGCGGCTTTTTAGTATAAAAAATAGGTTGCCATGTGATAATACTTTGTGTAGTTTGGTTATTTTTTTCAATTATTTGAGTAATTACTTCCCTTCGTAATGCGTAATTGTCTTGTTTTTCGGCACTAATAATACTAATAGCAAACCCTTGCTGACTTAAACCTAATAAGTAGGGTAGTACTTGCGACTGCCCTAAGGCATCGGTCAAACCATCATAGGAAAGGAATAGAATTTTAGGCATAAATCAAGGGGTTATTTAAGTTTCTACGGCTTTCTGCATCAAGTTGAGAATAGTTTTTAGATTATCAATTTTACCAAAAGCTAACCAGTAACGCGTTTTCTCATCAAAATATAGGTACAAATCTCCAATTTCAGGATTAATAGGTCGCGGAATAATCTCCCAAAAAGCAATATCTTGATAACTAAAACTTTGCGAACTTGCCCCATACCAACGCTTTTCGATAATGGTAAGCAAGCGTTGTGTATTGTCAAACACATATTCGGTATCTGCCCCGAGAGGGTCTAATACGTACAAAGCTCCTGTAATACAGATTGTTAAAAAGATAAAGAGAGTAACAAAAAATAAAAATATCTGTTGGCTACTGGCTTGGTGCTTTACATAGTAAAAAGGGAGCCCTCCTGCTAATGTTCCTAAAACTGCCCCCAAAAAAATACTTATATAGCCTAATTTGCGGTAATTTAGCCCTAAATAACCTGCTTGACTTACAAAGATAAGTTTTTGAGGTGTATTTTCTATGAGTTTTATCATGTATTTAACTTACTGATGCTCAGACTCAGAGGTAATTTTTTTGCTAATTTCTATTACTTTGCTTTGGGCTTCACGTTGTTTGCGGTCTTCATAGATAGCTTGCATTTCTTTACGATATTTAACAATATCTACTGCCAAAAAGATAGCAGCACGCATAGAGCCTTCGTTAGCAATTCCTTTGCCTGCAATGCTGTAAGCGGTGCCGTGGTCAGGGGAAGTACGTACAATGGGCAAGCCTGCTGTAAAATTTACACCTTCGTCAAAAGCAAGACTTTTGAAGGGAATAAGCCCTTGATCGTGATACATCGCCAATATAGCATCAAATTTCTTGTAATCCCCTGAGGCAAAGAAGCCGTCAGCAGGGTAGGGGCCGAAGACTAAATTTCCTCTCTTTTTGAGTTCTAGAATAGCAGGTTTGATAACTTGCTGTTCTTCTATTCCTATCAATCCCTCCTCACCTGCATGCGGATTGAAACCCAAGAGGGCAATGCGTGGTTTAATAATACCGAAATCATTTTTGAGTGATTGAAGCATAAGATTAGTTTTTGTAAAAATACGTTCACGAGTAATCAAATTACTTACCTCTGCTAAAGGTACGTGTTCGGTAAGTAATCCCATACGAAGGTAAGGGCTTATCATGAACATAAGGCTATCCTTTTGCTCAAACTCTTGGGTAAAGTATTCAGTATGCCCTACAAATTGAAAATCGTCAGCCTGGATATTGTATTTATTGATAGGTGCAGTAACTATGGCGTCGAGTAATCCTTGTTTAAGGTCATTGGTAGCAGCTCTGAGCGATTCTAAGGCGAAGCGCCCTGCCTCTTGAGTCATCTTTCCTGGTTCAATTTCAAAATTTTTGTCTTTGGCAATAGAGATAAGATTTACTTTTTTATGGCTAATTTGTTGTAGGGTAGTAGTAGTGTAAATAGCCCATTCCTCTAGATTGAGTAATTTGCGGTATTTGCTAATAATTCGCATTGAGCCATAAATAACAGGGGTGCATATCTTACAAATTCGGCTGTCTTCTAGAGCCTTCAAAATAACTTCAACACTTATGCCATTAAAATCTCCAAATGTAATTCCTATAACAGGCTTGTTGTCTTGATCCATAATTAGTGCGGCGTGGTTTCTTGTAATAAAGTATAATTACTAGTTTGCAAAAATTGCAAAATGTTTTACAACTTTACAAAGTTTGCAAATTATATGAATAAATTACAAAGTTAGTAGAAAAAAACGAAAATAAAAGTAGGCGGAGCTTAGAGTATATGACGTTGATAATTTTTGTACTGAAACATAATTATCTTAATGAGGGGCTTTTTTTAGAGAAGTAGGTAGTTCTTGGGACTGGTCGTCTGTTACTGGCTCGTAGAGCAATATTTGTGCTTTCTGTCTCTTAGGATAAGCTTTAACAAAGCTGACGATCCTCTTTATCAAACACTTAATACCTTCTGGTCATAGGTACAATGCGCATTATTGTAAATATGTTAATGTTTTATAGAGTTTCCTAATCAAGGCATTCCTTTTTCCTATCTAGTAAACGAATACTTCATACCTTCAGAGGCATAGCATGTGCTATTTCTCGTGTCTGGCGTCTCTGCTCTACATTAGCTAAATTTTTATCATAGATTTTAGATCTCAACCTCTACGCAAAATCATATAAGTTTAAAACAGATTTAGTTTTAGAAAGTAATCCCTACTCTATTCTATCAATTCATACTTTTTCAAATTGATGCGAATTAAGAAAGCTATCAACCAAATTACTAGTACAACTATACTCCCATAGAACAAAGAGGCGTAATCGCTCTCTATACCTTTCATAGCCCGATTAATTTTCCAAACACGTACTATAAAAAAAATGATACCAATATTTACCCAAAAGCCTAAACTCAACAGCCAACTCATAAACATTTCACGGCAATAAAATTGAGACTGAGTATCTTTGAGCCAAAACGATTTGTGAGCCACAGGTAGCATTCGCACAGGAGCTTGCTTTATCACTTTGGTGAGAATAATCAGCAAAAGATTAAAAACTACAATAAAGGAAGTAGGTACATAAAAAAAAACATCTTTGCTCACACTCATTTGCGATACATCGTATAAATTGAAATATAAGTGTATTACTTCATTTCTGCTCAAATCGGAATATGCTAAAACAAGTACTAACAACGCACCGAAAAGCGATACGTTTTTGACAAGCGATAAGATTTTAGACATAGATTAGACATAGATTTGTAGTGAAAAACATGCCTCAACCATTGTAGAGTGCAAAAATAATAATTTTTAGAGGTTATTCTGTTCTAGCAAGAAAGCTACCTGTTCACCCATCCTGTTCAATTTGGTATTTTTGCTTTTTTAATAAAAAAATCTTAACTTTGTATGTTGATTGAAATAAAGATAGAACACTCTGCTATTTAAGCCGCCTTGTTGGGACAGTTACATACATGAACACAGAAGAGAAAACAGCTACCATTGATACGAACTATATCCTCAAAAGTATTGAAAAAGTAGCTACAGCTTTCAAGGACTCCGAACTCACCGAAAAAAATAAACGAAAAATACTCGCCAATTTGAGCGAGGAGATTAAGTGTTTAGGAAATTTCCTACACTGCAACGAAGAGGAAACTTGGATCTTTTGCGTAATATTCGCCCTATCTATCAGTGGACGAGACACCGACCTAGAGAGCCTCTCTGTATATTTACGGTGTAATCCCTTCTTTATCTTTACACTTACCCCTAGTTTGGATAGCTTGGTAGCTAAGCGTCTGCTGATTAAAAATTCAAGTTATGACATGCGGATTACAGGCACTCGTTTCTTAGTATCTAACTTTGTATTTAGTGCCATTTCCAACAATAAACCCCTGCCTGAGTCTAACAACTTTAGCGATGTCTATGAGTTGATTGAACGTGTTAATGAAATGATTTTCGACCGTGAGCGAAATAATATCCCCACAGCTGATTTATTTAATGAAGTAGAAAACCTATTAGAAAAAGAAAAACACTTTCCGCTTATCAAAAAAATACGAAGCCTTAACCTCAATACAGATTACACACTGCTTTTGCTCTACCTTTGTGCCTCTTATGCCAACGAAACCAACGAAGCAGATTTAGAACGCTTTATTTACAGTGTGTATGATAGCATGGGCGCAAAAATTAGAGCAAAGAAACTATTTTATGCTGAAAGTTCCCCTTTAGTAGAACGTAACTTGGTTTCATTTAATGACAATAGCTTCTACGGCGGCAAAGAAATTATGCTTACAGACAAAGCTATTGAACTCCTTTTTGGCGACGAGGAGGGAACAATCGACAGGTCAAAAACTTTTAATCCTAAAAATTGCTTCTTACTTAAACCTGATAAAATTCGTACCACTCCTCTTTTTTTTAACGAGGAAGAAAAAAAATATATCGAACTGATAGAAAAGCTACTAGAAGAACCTAATTACCAAAAAGCTATACAAAAATTCAAAGCTCACAATTTACATTCAGGTGTTACAATTTTACTCTACGGCGATCCAGGCACAGGCAAAACCCAAGTTGTGTATAACTTAGTACACAAAACAGGTAGAATCGGGCTCATGGTTGATATCTCCTCAATTCGTGATAAATATGTAGGAGAGTCAGAAAAACGCATAAAACAAGTATTTAGAACTTACAGACAAGCGCGCGAAATTTATGACCTTTGTCCTATTCTGTTTTTCAACGAGTCCGATGCTTTGATTAGTAAACGTTATGAAATCAATTCCAGCATTGACCAAATGAATAACAGTATGCAAAATATTATTTTGCAAGAATTAGAAGATTTTGAGGGCATTCTGATAGCTACTTCTAATCTAAGTATGAATTTGGATAGTGCTTTTGAGCGAAGGTTTTTATATAAAATTCGTTTCCAAAAACCCGACTCCGAAGTACGTAAACAAATTTGGCAAGCCAAAATGCCTGAACTCTCTGCTGAAGACGTGGCTATTCTAGCAGATAGCTATATCCTAACAGGCGGACAAATTGATAACATTTCTAAAAAATATCTTCTAGAACATATACTTAATGATGAACCTCCCGATCTTAACGACTTGAAAGAGCTCTGCGAAATGGAATATTTCGGACGTGAGAAAGGACGCGTGGGTTTTTTAGGAAGGTAAAATATTACGCATTTTTTTGCAAAAGGAGAATATCTAACCAATTTTGCAAAATTTTTGCTATACATAAGCCAAAACTCAAAAATAACATAATGCGTAAGAGCTGTTAGTTGTGAAAATTAAAAATCAAATATTCTTTGCAAGTTGGATAGTTTGGAGCATCATTGCTCTCATGGCTTATTTGTTTTACTCTATTCCGCAAACTAGTGAAATTAGCCTGCAACAATACGAGAAGATAAAAAAGCAGGTTTACCATGAGATGCAAATCGTAGAATATGATTGGAGTCAAATCAATAAATCGCTCAATCAACTTCCGCTACGCCCCTTTGAGCAAATTAACTATAAAACCAAATATCCCTTCTTTATCTTTGAGGAAAAGAAACTAATTTATTGGTCTGATAATGGCTTCGTACCTGAATATACTGAGTTGGAAGGCAATTACCGCTTTCGGTTGCTTAATTTAAGGCAAAATTTATTCATTTCTTTCAAAGCTCAATTAGATATTTTACCGAACAAGGCAGAAATTTACAGTCTTATTCCTGTCTATCGGCAATATAAAATTGAAAACCAATACCTCAAACCGCACTACAATTCTGACATTTTACCCTATCCTAATATTATTATTTCTGAAATCAACAAACCTGAAAACCCTTTCAAGGTAACCGCATTAAGTGGGGAGTTTCTGTTTTGCCTTAAGCCAACCAAACATATCAATATTAACTACTTTCTATGGTATGCTTTTATAGTGAGTGCCTGCTTTAGCTTGCTTTCATTAGGTTTGTTGGTTCATTTTGGTATCATCAACAACCTTCCCTATGCCAAAACCTTAGGCTTACCTTACATCTTTTGGCTCATTTATTTAGGATTGCTCTACGGAGCACTATGGTATTTCCATTGGGCTGATACCCACCAACTACTTGTGGGAGCTACTACCTGGGGGTTATTGGTAGTGGTTTATTGGCTGAATTACTATCGTAATTTTGCCTTTGTGCGATGGGTATTGCATAGCCCACAAAACGTACAATACGCCATAGGCACAGGGCTACTTGCAGGCGTGTATCTTTTAGAATATGCTTATTTTAATATTTTAAGCCAAATTTTTATCCATCAACAAGTTAGTTTGGATTTCACCAAAAGTATTGATTTTGATGCTATACGCTTACTTTATGTGCTTCTTTTGATAGGAATTTCTTATACCTTTGCCTTACTTGTTCATACCTTTTTAAGGTTAATTATTCAATTTTTTGATAACTATTCTAATTTTTTATATGCCTTGTTTATTGCTATCTTGGCATATAGCTTATTCATATTTGGTACTCAGCAGTATATACATTTTTATTCAGCACTATTCGTTTCTATCTTCATTTTGGTAACTTATTTCTGGCGATTACCCAAATTTTTGTATAGTTTCAAATATCTTTCTACAATTTATTTCTTTGTTTTAGCAATTCTATATGCTTTTTTAAGCAGTTTGGTGGTATTCTCTACTGAAGAGATAAAAACAATAGCAAGCAAACGCAAGTTTGCTATTCAACTTTTAGGCGAAGCAGATGCTGTATTAGAAAGTCGGTTAAAAGATTTGGTAACTCAAATTCAAAGAGATAGCATCTTACCTACCTTATTTAGAGATAGTACTTTGCAAAAAAACATTATAGAAAATAGGCTATCTAATCTCTATTTTAAGCGAAATTTTGAGAATTATCAAATAACTACCCTACTTTTTAATAAACAAGGAAGATTGATAGACTCTCCCCAAGATAGCACCCTCAACTATGCCACTTACCGAAACCGCTACGCTAAATCATATTATCAAACGGATGTTCCACAAGTTTATTTTATTGACAACCTTACGGGCAATTTGCAAAGACAGTATGTAGTTTTTATAGAAGTCTCCAATCCGAAGAAGCAAAAAGTAGGAGCATTAGTCTTAGATTTTACTCAAAAAAAATCTATTCCTAACAATGTATATCCAACCCTTTTAGTAGATAAAAAATTTGTGCAACCTGTGGCAATTAGGTCATATAGCTATGCTATCTTTTCAGGTAACAAACTCAATTACAGTGCAGGAGAATGTAACTATGAAACTCAATTTGATACTTTGCTTTTTAACAAGCCCGAAATTTTTGAAAAGGGTGTGAGTTTTAGAGATTTTAATCATTTTGCCTTAGTGGGAGGCATGAAAAAACGCGTGGTGGTATCGTCGCCTTACTACACATTTCAAGCTATTTTTACTAACTTTTCATTTCTGTTCCTAATATTAGTTTTTGCAATTGCCCTTCTGCTCTTAGGTTCAGCCGCCATTCACAAATTCAAAGGTATTAAGGTAAATTTTGCCACACGTATTCAGTTTTATCTGAATCTAGCATTTTTCTTGCCACTTATTATAGTAAGTATTACTACCTTGAATGTGATTAGCAATACCTACCAAAAAGATTTTGAGGAGCAGTTCGTGCAAAAGACTGAATCGGTAACGAATAATATTGCTTGGCATTATGAAAATTACAAAAATGGAGTTATGCGAAGCGATAAATTTTCAGAAATATTTTCTCAGGTAGCTCAATATGTAGAGGCTGACATGAATATTTTTGATGAGCGGGGGATTTTAGTGATTTCTAGCCAATCAGCTATTTATGAAAACAATGGCTTGCTTTCTAGATACATCAACCCTTGGGCATACAAAGCAATTATCTTAGAGAAAAAGAAAAATATTTTACTTGCTGAGCAGGTAGGATTACTTAATTTCAAGTCAGTATACGTCCCTATTAAATCTTACCAGAAAGGCACGATTGAAGGAGTGTTGAGTATTCCTTTTTTTGATTCTAAATTTCAATTAGAGACTAAAAAACGCGAGTCTTTGGCAATTATTGTTAATATTTTCACGTCTATTTTCTTAATTTTTTTGGCAATCTCTTATTTTGCCTCACAAATTCTCACCGTACCACTTCGGCTTATTACACAGCGTATCCGTAAAACAACCTTTAGTGAATATAATCAACCTCTGGAATGGAATTCTAATGATGAGATTGGACTTTTCGTAGAGGAGTTTAATAAAATGCTCAAAAAACTTGACGCCAGCCGTGAAGCACTAGAACGCGTACAAATGGAAAATGCTTGGCGCGAAATAGCTCAACAAGTAGCCCACGAGATTAAGAACCCGCTCACACCTATCAAATTGACTATTCAACACATGCAGATGCGTTTACAAAATCAGCCTGAAAAAATACAAGCCTTTTTTGAGCGATCTTTTGAAACCTTACTCACACAAGTAGATGTATTAGATGATATTGCTACCTCCTTCTCATCTTTTGCACGTATGCCTGTACCTGAAAGCGAAAGATTTGAGCTTGCCGCTGTACTACGCGAGGTAGAAAATTTGTATGCTAATGATGATAAAATCAAATTGAGTTTGCAAATTCCAGCAGGTAATTTTTATGTTATCAATGATCGTAAGCTAATGTTACGTATTTTTACTAATTTGGTAAAAAATGCCATAGAAGCCATTCCTGAGGATCGTGAACCTCAAATCAAACTAATTTTAGAAACAGTAGCCCAAAAAAGAGTAGTAGTAAAGGTAGTAGATAATGGTACAGGGATTCCCAAAGATTTGCGTAACAAAATATTTTTACCTAATTTTAGCACTAAAAATACAGGCTCGGGGATTGGGCTAGCTATCTCTAAGCGTGGCATAGAGCATGCGGGTGGCAGGATTTGGTTTGAAACAGAAGATAACGTAGGTACAACTTTTTTTGTGGAGCTACCTCTGGTAGATTAAAGTCAAGAATAACTTTTTATTTAACTTACCAACTTTGTCCAATCTTTGGAGGCGGAGTTTCAGTGGGGTTTATCTCTTTTTCGTTCTCAAAGTCGCATAGAGATGCAAGTTAGTAATCCTATTGTTTGATAACAGATATTTTGACACCACATTTTTATTAGGGGGTATTTGAAAAGAAGTTATGTATTTATCTGAAAATGGAATCCTACTACCAAAATATCGTCTAGTTGCTCACTTCCTTCGCGCCAGTCTTCTATGGTTTGGTCAAGAATATTTTTTTGTTCTGCAGCAGGTAAATGATGATTTTGAAGTAGCAATTCTTTGAATCGGTTGCTCTTAAATTTCTTACCTGTCCTGCCGTTAAATTGATCTTGGTAACCATCAGAAGCCATGTATACCCAGCAATTAGTAGTAAGTCTATGTGTTTGTTTACTAAACAGCACTTCCTCGCCCATTGGGTAACCACCTATGGGCATTTTATCAGGCTTAAATTCTTTCATTTGTCCATTTTCTACCAAATACATAGGGCTTCTTGCCCCTGCATATTCTAATAAGTTGAGTTGCTTATTCCATACACACAAGGCAATATCCATGCCGTCTTGCGTAACTGTATGATCTGCCTCGTCGGGCTTAAGTTGCTTTTGTTTAAGTGCTTTACGGATACCAGCGTTCATTTCATTAAGAATAAGGTCAGGTTCGGTAATATGCTTTTCCAAGACAATTTGTGAAAGTAGCACATCACCGATCATACTCATAAAAGCTCCAGGCACGCCGTGTCCTGTGCAATCGGCAGCAGCGATAATTACCTTATACTGTCCTGTAACTCCATCGGTTACATCCCCAAACCAATAAAAATCCCCTGAAACAATATCGCGTGGCTTAAATAATATAAAGTATTCAGAAATATGTTTGGTTATTTGCTCTTCGGTAGGCAAAATAGCATCTTGAATTCGTTTAGCATACAAGATGCTACTTTGAATATCCCGATTTTTACTTTCAATAATTTCATTTTGGGCTTCTAAAATATCTTTCTTTAAGTTCAACTCCTCACGTTGTATCCTGATTTCCTCGTTTTGCAATTGGAGACGTTGGTTGATAATTTTTTTCTGCCTGTTATTGACATAGAAATAATATCCAAAAAAGCCTGCCAAAATAAGTAATGCGATTAAGAAATAACGGACTTGTCTCTCTCTTGCCTCGCTCTCTTTCATGAGAGCGATTTGTGCCTTACGCATCTCTTCGTTTCGCTTGTATTCTTGGGCTTGGCGTTCTTTTTCTCTTCTGAGTCTTTCTTCATTTTTTTTTCCTTGTCGTATGTTTATGAGTAGTCGTTCTGTTTCTTCTCTATTTTTTTGCCGAAGCAATTCTTGTTCTATTTGTTTTTGTTTTTCTTTTTGCAAGAACATTTGCCGTTCCATTTCTCGCTCGCGTGCTAGTAATGCGAGTTCGTTTTGTTTTTTTTCTAATTCATAACTACTTTGCAAGTTAGCAATTATCTTATTAGTCTCTCGACTAAAAATGGTATCTTTCAGTCCGATGTATTGTAGTTGGTATTCATAAGCACGTTGGTAATCTTGTTTTTCATAATAGATATGAGATAGGATTTGACTTGCTTCCATGATATCTTCTTTTAGGTCGATAGTTTGGGCAATTTTGATACTTTTTTGGGCAAGTTCTAGGGCTTTATCTAGTTGTTGCATTTCTTGATATACCTTTGCCAAGTCTTTTTGAGTTTGAGCGATAGCTTTCTTATCGCTTAGGTTTTCTCTAATTTTGAGCACTTTTTGCAATTTAGTGAGTGTTTTTTCGTATTCTTGTCTTTCAAAATACACTTTGGCTATTCCTTGCTCTGCATCTGCAATAAGACGGTCATTTTGTAATTTTTCACTAATTTTTAACGATTTATCAAAATATTCTAATGCTTTATCAAAATCTCTTTTAGCGAAATAAACTCTTCCCAAATTTTTATAACACTCACTTTTTCCTTCTTCGTGTGCTATTTGCTCATAGATTTGTAACGCCTTTTGATAATTTTCAATAGCTTTGGGTAAGTTGCCATTATTTTCATAGACCACTCCTAAATTATTTACCGATAATGCGATGCCTTCTTGATATTTGCTTTTTTCAGCTATTTGCAAGGCATTAACAAAGTGGTTAGTGGCTTGTATGTACTCTCCCTGTATTCGGTAGATACTTCCAATCAAATTTTTTACTAGTACACGCTCTTTTTTATGACCTAATTCCTCAAAGATACTCTCCGCTTGTTGTGCCAAAGCCAATGCTTCTTTGTACTTGCTTTGTAAGAACTGTATTTCTGCATCATTTTTCAGGGCAATTCCTTGATAAATAGGATAATTAGGGTAACTACGGGCTAAATCTTGGGCTTGTTTGGCATAGCTAATAGCACGTACCATTTGCTTTGATTTGTAGTATTGGTACAGTTTATCAAGCAGGTTTAGCTTTGCGGTATCTTTGGCTTTGGCTAACTGCTCCGTCCATACGTTTACGTCAGGCATGTTTTGGCTTTTCACAAGCAGGCTACTGCCAAGAGTAAAACTGATTATACACGAGAGGGAGAAAAGTATATTTGATATATTGATTGGGAACAGAGTCATGCCAAGTCTTTCAACCGTTTTCAGGAAATTACATTACCTTAATAATTACACTTCTCTTGTAATTTCGGCTTAAAGGTAAGTATTTTTTTGCAAAATTAATGTAAAGGCAGTTAGACAAAGGCTAAAAATACCTGGGCAAACGTTAGCAAATTTCGTACTATTGTGTTACATAGTTGAGGTAAAAATACCGATAATTTTGAACAGGCTAAACCCATAACTACCTAAGGAGTATTCAGGCTCTATTATTGTTGAACTTTGGAGTTTATATTCAAACTCCTATCGGTTGTAGCCCTATCACTAGTACGTCATCGGTTTGCTCTTGGTGGATTTTCCATTGTTCAAAAAAAGCATGTAAAATTTGTTTTTGCTCTGCCATAGATTGTTCAGCATGTTGTAAGATGAGATTTTCAAAATGGCTTACTCCAATAGGAAGTTGCTCTATATTAGTTTGTGCTAGATAGCCTTGCGTGGTAAGATAGAGTTTGGTACAGGGATACAAAGGTAAAACACTTTGTTCAAAAGGAGTAAACTGATCATCAGGACATAATAGTAGGAAATTACTCCCTTCATGCTTTTGTAGGTTAGATTGTTGTATGAGCCAAAGGGGGGTTTTAGCACTTGCAAAAGAAATTTGTTCCTGAGCGGTATCTATGCAAAGGAGTGCTATTTCTAAATTTTCTATGAATTGTTTATTTTCTATTTGAAAAATATTGAGTAGTTTGCTACGTAAGCTATCAAGAACAAGGTGAGGTTGGATTAGCTGCTCTATCTCTATAATTTCGCGCAAGAAAAAGATAGCGGTAGTAGTTAAGAAGCTCCCGGTGATACCACTTGCCGTACAGTGCAGTAGGCTCACAAATTGTAGGGTCTGCTGATTATGCTTAATTTGATTAGCATAATAGAGGCTTGAAGTAGCTGTATTTTTAGGTAAAAAAAGTACAAAGTGGTCTGCAAACCAAGTATTTAACTTATTGCTATTAGCTAATAGGGTTTGCTGTACTTTTTGCGTGTAAACTAACTGATTTTTCAGTTCATACTCTTTTACGTGGAGTTCGTGGGTTTTTTCTTGCAAAGAGCGGTGAAGCTGAATAATTTTTTGTGTTTGTATTACTATCAATTCTTTGCGGATAGCCGTTTCATTACGTTCCTGTTGTACTTTCCAGAGGTACTGGTAAAGGTCGGTGTTGTCTTCTATTATCCAAACTATATATTTTTCTTTTGTTTCAGGATGAGTGAAGGTCTCAAAGCTATAATCAAAAACGCCCTCACGGGTGAGTAAGGGGATTTCTAAACGTGGATAAGTGAGCGGCAGCTCAATTTTATCAGGATTTAGAATAAGGGAAGCAAGAACATCTTTGATACTCTCTAAAAATGGACTCAAATCAAAAATAGATACATCTTGATAAAGAGAGATATTTACTAAAGTATCACAACTTTCAATAATATTACCTTGCAAGTCAAACAATACAAATTGAATACGTTTGTTTTTGTAATTTTGCTTATACCGATCTATGTATTTGAAGGAACGCATAGTCTTTCCTCTCATTTTGTATTATTATTCTTAGTATTTCCACCTTGTAGTATTTTCACCTTGATAATTTATCCAATCATTTGCGAGGCAATCCAAAGGAACATACTTTCTACATTTGAGCCATCTTTGGCACTTGTAAGAAAGTGAACAGGTATCATAACACTTGACTTAAATTTTTCAATATCCTGCGCGCTTACTAAATCTACTTTATTGCCCACTATGCAAATAGGAGCCTTAGGTAGCAAACGTTTGACATAGTCAAGATCTTCTTGAATACGTGTATAAGTAGAGGGGCGTGTAATGTCTAGCACATAAATTACACCATGCGAACCTAAATAATAAGACTGTGGCACTTGAGTCTGTGAGACTTCTCCTGCAATATCCCAAATGATCAAATTAGCTATTGTATTTTTTTCTTTTATCTCTACACTTTTTTTATCTATTTTTACTCCCAAAGTCGTAAGATACTCCTCAGAAAATTTCTGATAAACAAAGCGCCTTACCAATGAAGTTTTACCCACTCCGAAATTGCCAATTAGAATCACTTTTTTGGATACTTGTTGCATAAGAAAAGTGGCTTGAGTATTGAAAAAATAAATGTAAAGTTAGAGTAAAAAATAGATTTCTGCTGGTATTTAGTCTTCAACTTGGAATAGTATAATAGTAATTAAAGATGACACGCTTACTAAATACTATTGGGTTAAGTAGGAACTTGCAGTAGTTTACGAGCCAAAAAATAAAACATTTCGTTCACATTTTCACCTGTTTTGGCACTGGTAAAGAAGTCAATGGTTCGCTTTACCACTTGTTGTGTATGGGTTAGGTCCTTAGCTTCTACTAGGTCTAGCTTGTTAGCTATTAGGCAAATACTGACATCTTCCATTAGTCCTTCTAAATAGGTTATCTCCTCTTGTACGTTGGCGTAGGTGGAAGGTCGGCTCAGGTCTATAACATAGATTAGCCCACTAGCTCCTAAAAAATAACTTGTAGGAATTTTACTTCCGTTTACTTCACCTGCAATATCCCAAATAACCAAAGTAAGTTCTGTATCGCCTATATGTAGTACTTTGCGGTCTATTTTTACGCCTAAGGTGCTTAAATACTCGTCAGAGAATTTTTGATAAACAAATTTTCGGACTAGCGATGTTTTGCCTACACCAAAGTTTCCTGCTAGTACAACTTTCTTACTTATTTTTTTCATTGTACTGGTTGAAAATTTTAGCCAATTCTTTTGATAGATGCTCCTCTGTAAGCTCCTCTCGGGGTTTTGCCAAATGTTTGGAGGCAAAATTAAGTAAAATATCTAATAGATCGGCTTTTACTTTGGAGTCCACTGTACCTGCCACTACTGCCGCTAAATAGAATTTATATGAATTTTGGATAATAATTTTGAATGTACCATATTCTATCATATCCAAACTTCCTGTTTTTTGGTTGAAAGCATCTTCTATGAAGGCTTTGATGGCAGTAAGCATACCTGCTATCAGGTCTTGGTCTATGATTTTCCCTACTGAATATTTGCCTACAAGAATACCCGACTCCTGCTCTATGATATAAACCTCCTGTACTTCCACCCTTTGAACAGCGGCCTCTCTCAATACAATCTGCTTATAGCTTACTCCCTCCCAAAGAGCAATTAATTGTTTCTTTATATTTTCTAGAGAAAAAGTGCGATCAAGTTGTTTATCTATGCTATCAGCTAATTTTTCTAATTCTACTTGAATATATTTTTTTATCAACTTGCCCAAAAGAGGATAAATGGCTTCAATTAGTGTATCTGTGGACTCACGCAGCTCACGTTTTACTTTGGTTTCTATGATAGGTTGTGAAATTTCGGCAATATTTTGCTCTACTTTGGAAATAATTTTAGGTTGTAGAGTTTCTAATTCTTGTTTCAAGCGTTTTATCTCCTCCTCCAAGGCACGAGTTTTTTTCATCTCGTCAGCAAGAAGCAAGTCTTTAATTTTGAGCATTAGTTGATCTTGCATAGTACTTTTGCTAGTGTAGAGTTCCTTTTACCCCAAAAATATGTTTTTTCTCTTGGAAATACAAATTTTTGTGATTTTTTAGGAATTTAACGCAATTTCAATGAGTATAAGGTTTCAGTAAGGAACTAATTTGAATTTAGCAAATCCTAATAAATTTTAGGATTTTTGTGTACAGTAAGCTAAGAAATTTTGCACAAATTGTAGGGTTTCTTTGGGTCTTTCGAGCATGCCCATATGAGCCGTATCATCCAAGATTTGCACCCATGTATGCTTGGCTAATCCGATTTGTGAGAGGTAAGTTTCATACAAAACGGCTTGGTCTTGTTTGCCAATAACAAAGCCAATAGGATAGTTTGCACTTGCCAAGACATGGGTACGGTCTTTGCGATCGCGCATAGCTTGGGTGATAGTAATAATAGTTTCTTTAGGGGTTTTTAGAGCAATATTTTTCACAAAGTTTATTTCGCTTTCTAGTTCATGATGCCGTTGAGAATAAAATAAAGGTGAAACAAAATTTTGAATAAAGGGTTCTACGCCATTTTTTTGCACGAATTCTATTACATTATTCCGAATACTTTGCTTTTCAGGTGTATCAGGTAAAGCCGTAGAATGAAACAAGCATAAACCCTTTAAGCGTTTAGGGTGAGCCTCTGCCAAAGCGAGAGCAACATACCCACCTAGCGAGTGGGCTACTACGGATAAACGCTTAATTCTCAGCTTATCTACAAGACGATACACTTGCTCAGCCAAGGCTTCTATAGTGGGCTGTTTAGGAAGCAGAGCAGTACTTTCCCCGAATCCACCTAAATCGACCGTGATAACGGTGTATTGTTCGCTCAAAGCAGGTATAAAACCGTTCCAAATGGCTTGCGACTCGCAGAAGCCGTGCAAAAGTAATACGGGTTTGCCCTTACCCTGAACAGTGTGAGATAAAAGTGTTTGCATAAGTTTTAGCTATAAGGTGAAAAGGTTTGACTAATCAGTTTGGCAGTCATTAGAAATCTTAATAAAACGACCTATTTATTTTCGTTCACAAATTGAGCCAAAAAATACACTACACAAGCAGAGCTGCTAATTTTTTTTCTATTTCAGGAGCTTGTTTAAGCGTATATTTGTAACCAATTTGGTAAATTTCTCTAAACTGCCATAATTGTAAAGGATTGAAACGTTTTAGCCCCTCGGGTTCAATTAAAATATCGCATTTATCAAAATTTCGTCTTGCCGATTGGTGAACGGCAAGCAACAAGCACCGTTCTAATACCAACCGCGCACTGTTAAGGGGCTGGGTAGGGTCGTAAGGGTTAGTATGTACGCCAATAATTACTTTGCAATTTTGCAGAGGTTCTATAGGCATATTGTTCAAAACACCACCATCTACATATACCGAACCACGAAAACTAATAGGTGAAAATACCACGGGAATGCATGAAGAGGCTAAAATAGGCCTAATCAGCTCACCTTCTGAAAAGAAGGTAGTCTGTCCTAAATTCAAATCAGTAGCGGCAATTGTAAGCGGAATTTTCAATGCTGCAAAATTATCTTCTTTGAAATATTTGCGATACAGGGCTTCTAATTTATCCATATCTATTAACCCTGCTTTCCTAAAAAAAGTAGGACGCAAAAACCAAAATAGGTTGGTGTGTGCCAAAAAATCTAACACTTCGGCTGGAGTATAGCCTGCACAATAAAATGCCCCTACAATAGCTCCTGCACTTACTCCTACTACTTGCTTGGGGAAAATGTTCATTTCGGTAAGGGCTTGCAATACCCCTAAATGGGCTATGCCTCGCGCCCCGCCACCCGAAAGGGTAATGCCAATATCCATAAGTTGTGGTAACTAATTTGAGAAATAAGTTAAACCTTAAAAATATAACCTATTCACAAAGTAAAATGTTAGGTAGGGTAAATAGATTTGCAGAACACAAAAAAACTCAGTAAGAGGCTATTTACCCGCAAATTTCTATTTCGTAAAAGTAACTTAACTTAATTTTTTTATGGCAAATGTTAATTTTGTTAAGTTTTTAAGGAGCTCTTGGCCTAAGAGAGAGCGTCATTACATTCAATTTTGTTAATTTATTCTTATTTTTGTTGTATCAATAACCCACCCTTGCTCTTGAGTAAAATTATGAAAACAGTATTTAATTGGATTACGACCCTTATCTACCTACCATTTTTTTTATTCTATTTGCTTATCTATGAACTTTTTGCACGCATTTCGTTTTTACTTTCTTTTCAATTGTATAGTTGGGTTATAAAGAGCATGCAATATTTAGTGATTTATACGCTTTATGTTACAGGTTTTAGGATTAAATTCAACCTTCAGTCTTTAGCTCTTTTACCGCAAGATACACCTGTTGTAATAGTTTCTAATCATCAATCCATGTTTGACATTCCTTGTATAATTCTCGCTTTTCACAAGTTTCATGTCAATTTTGTAGCTAAAAAGGAATTAGGTAAAAATATTCCTACGGTTTCATTTCACTTACGAAACGGAGGCTCTGTCTTGATAGATAGAAAAGATAGTGAAAGTGCTATACAACAAATTGCGCGTTTGGGTAAACACATTGAGGCACGCAAAGAGGCAGCTTGCATTTATCCTGAAGGAACGCGCTCAAGAAATGGGATTTTGAAAGAGTTTAAGAAAGGCGGATTTATTACCTTGATGGAGAATGCTCCCTCGGCGTGGGTAGTGCCTGTAATAATAAAAAACACCTATAAGATTGTACAATATGGTATGCTGCCAATTCCAACGGGTATTAAGGTAAAAGTGAGTACGCTCCTGCCTTTGCAAAGAGAAAATTTTGAGAGTTTAGCTACTATGCTTACAGAAATTGAGAACCAAATAAAGGAAATACTTAACCCTGTACCTAGGATGTTATAATTTTACTCTTAATCACCAAACGTACTTGATTGCCTTATACTGTGCTATCATGAACAACTTTTACTTTTCAGTCTATTCTCTCTTGACTATGAGGGAATAAACTATAAGGCAGTGTTAAAATAGTATAGATAAATCATATATTATGCAATAATGGTTATTTCATAAATTCGTACAATATTTTCAGGTCTTTCTCTTTGAAGGGCTTTTCTATATGTTTGTCGTAGAATTTTACCAAATTTTCGCAGTAAATATAGCCCACTTTGTTTTCCAGATACAGCGGATGCCCTACATAGGTAGATTTTTTGAACACATCTTGCAATTTTTTGGCTCGCGATTTAGGACAGACAATGTATAATTTTTGTGAAATATCAGGCTGAACTTCCAACAAATTCATAAATCGCTCAAAACCTGACAGAATGCTTGTACTTTCCTCTACCTCAAAGCCATATCGTGGAAAACCTAACTTATCAAACCAAATAACATCTATTTGCTCAATTTTGGCTTTTTGGTCTGCATTTATGGCTTGCAAAGGAAATTCAGACAAAGAAATTTCGCTCAACTTTATACCTTGAAAACTTTCTATTGATTGCTCGCGCTTGCCCACCCAAGAGCGAAAGCCCAAATACTCACCGATTTTCACCAAACGAAAAATGATTTCACTATGCGTATGATTTGTTGAGTTCACTTTGACTAATTTGCTCACTGCGGGTTGTCCAAAATCCAAACTCATTACCTCCCCTTGTTTCAAGAGCCATTTATTAGTTTTGGGGCTTTTTACTGCAATCTCCTCTAAAAGTGAGGGTAAATCTTTCTCAATAGGAAATTTTTTATCATCAGCAAAGATTTCAAAAATTTCTTTGTGTATTTCGTCAATAGTTAGCCCTTTTTTCAAGGTGAGCAATTCTCGCAAAAAAATACGTAATTCATTTCTGCGCGCAAAATATTGTTCTCTGATATCGTCGTCATGTTCTTTGCCTTTTACGTAGTAAAGGTTTTCAGTTTCGTTGAAAGTAAAGCGGTCAGCATCTTGTAATAAATTCAGAATTTTATTTGAATTGATATAACTTCGCTTTTTTGCCTCAATGCCTAATAAGTTATTGAGCAATTTGTCTAAAACGCGGTTGTAAATCATATCCAGCGTAGCGCCGTTCATTTCAAGACAAGTGCGTTCTACTTCGTTCAAAATAAATTGTTGCAAATCGTCAGGCTTTTCGCGTGTGCGTTTCACAAAAGTTTTCTTGAAGTTGGCAATGCGTTGGCTGCAAAGTACATTAGCAGGATTTTTCTTGTAGTGCATTGAGGAATTATTGGTAGGCTGATAGGTACTGCCTCTAAATTCCATACCATTCGCTTCGCAACTTTCTACGATTACATTCCAAAATTCTAACTTTTTATGAGCAAATACACAACTCAACCAACCATCTTTTTTTAATACTTTGCTCATCTCCTCAAAACTTTTGGCAAGGAGTTCGGTATAATTTTGCTGCGTTTTTTCTAAATCCCCACCTTCAATGACTTCGTTTTGTTTCAAAGTTTCTATTTTTTGAGTTTCAAAAATTTCAGGGAAGAGCCAAGCGTTCCACATAGTAGAGAGGTCTAAATACGCAATATTGCCACCGTAGGGCGGGTCTGTATAAATGTAGTCTATGCTTTGCTCGGGCAAATATTGTGAAAGTTCTAATACCGAACCGTGAATTACCTCTAAATTCTCCGCAACATTAAAGCCCTTCGTTAGTTCGTTCCATTTCTCTTTGCCTTGGTAAATATACCCAAATTTCATAGAAAAATTTTTCCAAACATCTAATTCTACTAATTTTTTAGGCTTATGATAGCGATAAGTTACTAAAATACTTGAAGCACCCCCCTCTAATCCTCGGTCATTTTGTAGGTAGCTTACATTTACCTTTGCCATAGTTGCGGTAAAAACATATTTCATCATATTTCTCACTTGCGGATTTTCAATTTTTAGGATTTCAGCAAAAAGCAGCGCGTAGGAGTGTAGTTGTCTTGGAGTGTAGAGTTGGTGAACGAACTCAAAATCGGCATTTTTGGGCAAAGGGATATTTTTAGGATACCAATGTTGGGGTGCTTGTTTTGCCAAATCCTCGTTAGGTATTCGGTAAAAAGCCTCAATTTGAGGTTTTACTGTTTGTTCTAATTGCTCAAAAGTTTGCTTAAATAACTGAATATCAATCTGTTCGCAAGTTTGACGAGTAATAAAACAAGCAAGCGGGTTGATGTCCAAAATCACTACTTTTCTACGCAAACGCAAGGCTTCAATAGCCGTTACTCCTGTACCGCCAAACGGGTCAAGCACGGTATCGCCTTCGCGGGTGTGGTGTTCAATGTATGTAGCTACTACATTTGCCGCTTGCTTGGTGAAATATTGGTGCATTCGCCAATGCCATGCTTTTTGTTTCTCAGGTTTTATAGGGTGTTTGATTATCTCGTCCATAGGTTTTAGGGCTTATTTTTTAGGGCAATTTTAGCCGTTTTCTAAAATTGCCCTTATATGAAATTTAGGCGATAGGATATTTTTGGGTAATATGATAAATTTCTAACAAAGGTTTCAAAAACTCCTCTAAATCAAATACGCAAAGTTGGCTGGCAGCGTCGCAGAGGGCTTTGGTAGGCTCGGGGTGTGTTTCTATAAATAAGCCATCAATACCTGCGGCTACGCCTGCACGTGCCAAAGTAGGTAAAAATTCTCTTGCGCCTCCTTTGCTATCGGCACTGGGTATGCCGTACTTTCGGATAGAGTGCGTAACATCAAAAATAACAGGATAACCTATTTGCCGTAAGTGATAAAAGCTACGTGGATCCACAACTAAGTCATTATAGCCAAAGGTATAGCCTCGCTCTGTGAGTAAAATCTGTTCGTTGCCTGTACTTGTAATTTTAGCTACAGGATATTTCATGTTATCGGGGGCTAAAAATTGTCCATGTTTTAGGTTAATTACCTTACCTGTTTTGGCAGCAGCTACTACCAAAGTGGTTTGCATACACAAATAAGCAGGGATTTGAATAATATCTAATACTTCGCCTGCGGGTGCGGCTTGGTCAGGGTAGTGAATATCGGAGATAATAGGAAAACCGAACTGCGTCTTGATTTTTTGCAATAATTTCAGCCCTTCCTCTAAACCGGGTCCGTCATAATATTTAACAGAACTGCGGTTATCTTTCTGAAAACTTGATTTGTATATCACCTTGATTTTCAACCGCTCAGAAACTTCTTTGAGTTTCTCAGCGGTTTGCATCATAATGGTTTCGTCCTCAATCACGCAAGGACCCGAGATGAGAAACAACTCACCATTGCCACAAGTAATATCTCCTACTTGTACTTTTTTAATTGACATAATACTATTAAAGATGTGAACAAAAACTTTGAAAAGTATAAAGTTAGTTCTTTTTTGCCTTATCTTTGAATAGTTTGTAAAATTTATCAATTTTAGGTTTTGCTACATACACGCAATAGGGTTGTGAGCTATTAAGGTTGTAATAATTTTGGTGATAGTCTTCGGCTTTGTAAAAGGTGCTGGCGGGCGTAATTTCGGTTACGATTGGATTATCAAATATTTTAGCGGCTTCAAGCTCACGTTTAGCTTTTTCAGCTAAACGTTTCTGCTCATCATTATGGTAAAAAATAACAGAGCGATACTGAGTGCCTATATCATTACCCTGTCTGTTGAGTGTAGTGGGGTCATGTATTGCCCAAAACACTTCTAATAAAGTTTCGTAAGAAACCTTTTCGGGATTATAGACAATACGGCAAACTTCAGCGTGTCCTGTTGTACCTGTGCAAACTTGTTTGTAGGTAGGATTTTCTACGTGTCCGCCCATATAGCCTGAATAAACGGCTTCTACGCCCTCTAAACGCTGAAAAACGGCTTCTACGCACCAAAAACAGCCTGCCCCGAAGGTGGCAATAGCCGTATTTTTGTCAGTTGTTTCCATGTTGGTTGCTTTATTTTTTTGTTTCGTATTAGAATTAGCTTGCCCACAAGCGGTGAGGCTAATACATAAGCAGAGCAAGCTAATAATTGAAGTTAATTTGATAAAAGCAAAAGTGCAAATGTTCATTTATGTAAATTTCAATAGTTTGAATTTGAATCTGTTACAAACAATGTATAAGTAAGCAAGTTAAAACACTTTACTTGTATTCACTTGTTTAATCTATCAAATTCTGCTGTTTCAAGTCATAAAAGTAACGGCAAGTCTGACTCATAACCGCTACAAACATGGCAATTTGCTGCAAAGTAGTGGGAGTTTGGGAGTTATGCACTATCAAATGCCATTGTGTGTCCTTACAGGGTTTTTTACCATCCAATTTGAGTAGATACTCCCGCTCTTTGCTTTCATATCTTTCATTATATTTTTTGTATTCATTTTCTTCCCAAAGGTAAAAAACACTATTGCAGTCAGGTTCTCCGTTTTGCAAAACATATTGTTTATCTTCATAAAGAATGATTATCTCACGCGGGTCGTTTAAGTTTAGGTAGTCGTTTAGTACGCTATATTTATCTGTATTCCCAGCACTAGTAATAATTACTTTCACCTCTTTTTTGTTGTGCTTATAATGCCACTCAAAGGTAGACTCTTCGGTGCTTTTTACATTTCTTACAAAGGATACCTGCCCTTTGCTGTTGTTCTCGGTAATTTCCCATTCTTTCAAGTTGTTATTCTTACGTTTTACTTTCCAAGTACCGCCTTTGGGCTTTTTCCAACTAATCTCTTGCACCAAAAATAATGTTTTAACAAAATCATTCTCGTAGTTGATTTGTTTTAATTCATACTTAACATCAATTTTGCTTTTTTGGGCAAAGGTTATACTTGAAAAAAGCCATACT
>JANWZA010000043.1 GCA_025054775.1 Microscillaceae bacterium | reverse complement strand
GTTTCCAGAGTTTAAGGATAGTGAGAAGTGGGAATTAATGCAAATCAATGATATTCTAATTGCAGAAAGTTCATCACTAATACTTAATAAACTTAACTCAAAGAAAAGTGGATATGCTGTTTATGGAGCCGAGGGTATCATTGGATATATTGATACCTTTCAACACAAAGAACCATAAAAGATAGGGCAGGGGTAGGTCATTTGAATTTTTGCGAAGGTAAAACATCAATTTTAGGAACTTTATTAGCCCTAAAATCAAAAGATAAAAATAGATACCAACTTAGATGGGTAAGTAAATTGATTTCACTTCATATGTAAAGGGGGCGGGCATTCCACATATTTTTCTGATTACAAGAACCAAAATGCTGGAGTTCCCAGCCCAGCTGAACAGCAAAAAACGCTGATTGCCTTTCTTCGTTAGATGATTTAATCGCTGCCCAAACCCAAAAAATAGAATTATTGCAACAACACAAAAAAGGGTTATTACAGAGGTTATTTCCACAAATGAATGAATGATACAAATAAAAATACTTCTTTTATAAAAATCTTAGGTAGAGAATATTCATAAGTATTTATGACCAGCCCTCTTTATTAGAATTAGAAGAAAACAAATCCCAATGAAACTCTAAAAGTTTAGGCGAGTTTCATGGTATAACAATAGGTAGACAATACTTATTTGCGATAATACCTAAAAAAGAATTACCTTTGCATCTGTGCTTACTTATTCAAAACATTTGTGCGTTTTGAAAAAGAGCAAAAGTTATCTTTTATTCAAAATTTTTTATGAGTAAAATTAAAATTACTTTCCCTGACGGCAACATTCGTGAGTATGCCGCAGGTATCACAGGTTTGGAGATTGCCCAAAGTATTAGCGAAGGATTGATGCGAAATGTATTAGCTGCCAAAGTGAATGGTGAGGTGATAGATGCCACACGTCCTATTCAGCAGGATGCTCATATTCAATTACTTACGTGGAATGATAAGGAAGGCAAATCCACTTTTTGGCACTCCTCCGCACACCTTTTAGCTGAAGCTATTGAAGCCCTTTATCCAGGTACTAAATTTGGTATAGGTCCTCCCATAGAAAATGGCTTCTATTATGATATTGAGTTGCCCGAGGGAAAAATCCTTTCGCAAGAAAATTTTGAAGCTATTGAGCAAAAAATGTTAGAATTAGCTCGCACAAAAAGCGAATACAAACGTCAAGAGATTAGCAAAGCCGAGGCTATAGCTTATTTCAAAAATAAAGGAGATAACTACAAATTAGAACTTTTAGAACGATTAGAAGACGGAAGCATTACCTTCTATACTCAAGGTAATTTTACGGACTTGTGCAAAGGCCCTCACATTCCTAATACAGGATTTATTAAAGCAGTAAAAATTATGAATGTGGCAGGGGCCTATTGGTTAGGGCAAACCGATAGAAAACAACTCACACGCGTATATGCTATTTCCTTTCCTAAGGAAAAGGAACTCAAAGATTACCTTACTTTGTTAGAAGAAGCTAAAAAGCGCGACCACCGCAAGTTAGGTAAAGAACTAGAGTTATTTACTTTTTCGGAACGTGTAGGCATGGGGCTACCCCTATGGTTGCCCAAAGGTACGCTCTTACGTGAAAGACTAGAAAACTTTTTACGAAAAGCCCAAATCAAAGCAGGTTACTTGCCCGTAGTTACGCCGCACATCGGTAGCAAAAAATTGTATATAACTTCAGGACACTGGGAAAAATACGGCAAAGACTCTTTTCAGCCTATTCAAACTCCAGAACAAGAGGAGTTTATGCTCAAGCCTATGAATTGCCCACACCACTGCGAAATTTACCGAAGCAAGCCCCGCTCTTACAAGGAATTGCCCTTGCGTTTGGCAGAGTTTGGCACTGTATACCGCTATGAACAAAGTGGTGAATTGCACGGTCTAACCCGTGTAAGAGGTTTTACCCAAGATGATGCTCATATCTTTTGCCGACAAGACCAGGTAAAAGATGAGTTTGCTAAAGTAATTGATTTAGTACTTTATGTGTTCAAATCTTTGGGCTTTGAGGATTATACAGCTCAAATCTCTCTACGAGACCCCGAAAATAAGCAAAAATATTTCGGCAAGGATGAAGACTGGGAGCGAGCCGAAAATGAAATCAGAGAAGTAGCTCAAGAAAAAGGCTTAAACACTGTTATAGAACTAGGTGAAGCCGCCTTCTATGGACCCAAATTAGATTTTATGGTAAAAGATGCTTTGGGCAGAAAGTGGCAATTGGGTACTATTCAAGTAGATTATCAACTACCCCAACGCTTTGATTTAGAATATATTGGAGCAGATAATCAAAAACATCGCCCCGTAATGATTCACCGCGCTCCCTTTGGCTCATTAGAGCGATTTATTGCCGTACTTACCGAGCATTGTGCAGGTAACTTTCCACTATGGCTCGCCCCTGAGCAAGTGGCTGTGTTGCCTATTTCAGAAAAATATCACGAATATGCTCACCAAGTTGTTCAAACTTTACAAGAGCAAGATATTAGAGGACAGATAGACGAGCGAGATGAAAAGGTGCAACGCAAAATTCGTGATGCCGAAGTAAAAAAAATCCCCTATATGCTGATAATAGGTGAAAAAGAGCAAACCGAAGGCACCGTTTCAGTACGTAGGCATGGGCAAGGAGATTTAGGTAGTTTTACCCTTTCGGAATTCATAAAAAAATTTCAACAGGAGGCAAAAGTGTAAATATTATCTATCGCTTTCCAAAAGTTTGCGTATGTATGGCAATTAATTAGTTAAACATAATCACCTAAAAATCAACTAGTTAAATAAAGCTTTTGAGAAAAAGAAGAGAGCATTTTCATACGCAAAGTTTTTTTACTAACTTTGCACTTCAAATTCTAATAATAATTTGCAAACATATTCTAAGCAAAGAACAACATGGCAAAAAGCACGAAAACAATAAAAGCACAGCAACCTAATTCTACCACTACCTCTGAAACTATTTACGATAGTCCCGATTTGCTCAGCCTCAAATTACAAGAAACCAGCCGAAAGTACAGAAAAGTATTCTTTATTGTTTTAGGAGTAATAGCTGTTGTTGCTTTAGCATACATCGGTTTTAACTATTACTTAGAACAGCAAGAAAAAGAAGCTCAAGAAGAGATGTTTGCCGCACAATATTATATTGAAGCGGACTCACTCAAAAAAGCCCTCAATGGTGATGGTAATCGATTAGGCTTTAAGCAAATTATACAAGATTATCCTTGGACAAAAGCGGCTAACTTGGCACGTTTCTACGTGGGAGTTATTTATTTGAAAGAAGGTAAATTTGAGGAAGCCATAGAAAACCTACGTAAATTTTCGTCTAATGACCTCCTTTTACAAGGGCGTGCCTATGCTCTCTTAGGAGATGCCCACATGGAATTGAAAAAGTATAACGAGGCAATTAAATATTACAAAAAAGCCGCAGACTACAAGCCAAATAAATATCATACACCTATCTACCTCATGAAACTCGCTTTAAGCTATGAGCAAGCCAAAAAATACGAAGCGGCTATCCTCACGTATGAAAAATTGATAAAGAATTATCCCAACTCTTCCGACTACGTGAACGCAAAAAAATACAAGGCTTATTTGGAACAGATAACAGGAAAATAAGTGTGTAAGAATATCAGCAAAACGAGCAAACAGACAAAGGCAAATTCATACACTCCATTTTGTGAATGGCGTCGCTTTTTGCTTATTGCCTCAAAAAGTACTGACCTATGTACTTCCATTTGTTCTCAAAAAATTTTTCAAAAATTTATTAAGCATAGCCTCCTAAAAATTGCCATTCTGAAAATGATTTACTAAATTAGTGCAAAATTTTAGTTTCAACTACTTTACTACTTTATCCTTGCTTAATTCATTTCCAAACTCCCATTAGTACTATGGAACATAAAATCTATACCAAAAAGGAGTTCAAAAAACCTTCTTTGGTACAAAAGTTCTTCGGTAAAAAACCAAAGGAAAATGCTCTTACCGAAATCAATAACCTATTAGCAGAAAAGGATCTACGAGATATTACACTAGAAGAAATACATCTGATTGCCTCTAAATACGGTGTTAATCCTTCAGTAGATTTTGAGCAAGAAATATTGCAATTCTATAAGGACTATCTTAAAAGTTGTTTAGAAGATCGTTTTGTTTCAGAAGAGGAACTTAAGGACTTGAAGCATTTGAAATATATTCTAGAAATTAACGATAAAGAAGTAGCTAAAATTCACGAAGAGCTGGCAGGTGAGATTTACCGCAAGGAAGTAGAACGTGTTATTAACGATGGTGAATTAGACGAGAATGAACGTATTTTTATAGAAAAATTACAAAATGATTTACGCCTACCCGATAGTATTGCTAAAAAAATTTATCAGACCAGTGGGCAAGAGTTGATACGTAACTTTATGAATAATGCTATTGCCGATGCTAAACTCACCCCCGAAGAAGAGCAGGAACTCATAAAAATTGCTAAAAACCTGAATGCAGAAGTAAGACTAGATAGTGCTACCAAGTCTAGCTTAGAAAAATACAAACTCTATTGGCAAATAGAAAATGATGAAATGCCTGAATTAGTGGTAGATATAAACATCCCACGCAATGAAAAATGCTATTTCCATACCCAAGCTATATGGTACGAACCCGTAAAAGAAGCACAACAAATTATCCATAGCTCATCAAGTCTACGTATTAAAATTGCCAAAGGGCTATACTGGCGCAACAAAAATGAAGCCGTTAAGAAGATAGACAACAACTGGGAAGCCATAGACACAGGAGATATGTACCTTACAAACAAACGGATCTTGTTCAAGGGTAAAAAAGGTGATAAAATTATTTTACTCAACCGTATTTTAGACTTTACAGTTTATTCTAATGGTATTGATATTGAGCGAGAAACAGGCAAAAATCCATTCCTTTCTTTTGAGCGTACTACTGATATTTTTGCCATGCTTCTGGGCAAAGCCATTAGTCAGTTGAAAAGCTAATGAAAATCTTCCGAATTCAAACAATACACTAGCTTTTACTGTTAAGATAATACAGTTTTATGTATTATCTTACTTGATTTTTTTGAACTATGCAAAAACTTCAACTCAAAGTAAAATCAATTATTCCGCAAACCGACCAAGCCATTCAAGTTATTTTTGAACAACCTGAGCAAGAGAGGTTAGCATATAAAGCAGGGCAATTTCTTACCTTTTTGCTCAATATCGAAGGTGAGGAATTTCGGCGTGCTTATTCGCTTTGCTCTTCTCCCTTTGCTAATGAGCCTCCCTCTGTGGCCATAAAACGCGTTGCCGAGGGGAAGGTATCTAATTTTTTGAATGACACCCTTAAAGAAGGATATACACTTACCAGCCTACCTCCTAAGGGCGTTTTTACTACTGACCTTTCTGCTCATCAAAAAAGACATTTTGTCTTCTTTGCAGGTGGTAGCGGTATTACTCCTATTTTTTCATTACTTAAATCAGTCCTTTTGGTAGAAAAGGAGAGTAAAGTTTCACTAATTTATGCTAACAGAAATATCCATAGTATTATTTTTAAGCAAGACTTGGAACAGTGGCAACAACAATATGCTAATCGCTTTCAAATGATACACATATTAGAACAAGCCCCTAGTCTCTCCTGGCAATATCCAACAGGCTACCTCACTCCTGAAATGATAAAAGAGCTTTTAGCACAACTGCCCCAAATGAATATTCGTGATACTGAATATTTTATGTGTGGTCCTGCTCCAATGATGCAAATTATTGAGCAAAGTTTTGTTCAATTAGGTATTCCAAAAGAGAAATTACGCAAAGAAAATTTTGCCCTTAGCCCCGAGGAGTCTGCCCAAGGAATTGAATCCCAAACTAATATTTTGACCACAACTTCTGATTTTTTGGTAACTATTCACTACGAAGGGCTAACTCACCAAGTAATTGTAAAACCTACACAAACCATTTTAGAAGCCGCTCTTAAACAAGGAATTCAATTACCCTATTCATGCCAAAGCGGCCTTTGTACGGCTTGTATGGGCAAATGCATACAAGGAAAGGTAAAATTAGACGAAGAAGACGCACTTACCCCCAAAGAATTAGAGCAAGGATACATACTTACTTGCGTAGGGCATCCGCTTACCCCTAATGTAGTGATTGAGATTGATTAAAATCGTATGCAAAATTTGGGAGTTATTCTAAAAAAGAATATACCATAAAAAATATATCTTTGCAAAAAGAATTAGTAAAGATACTTTTGTAAAAAAGGTTTCAGTAATTCACAAAGGTATTTAACGAAATTTCAAACCTTTAGAACTTAAAAAGAGTGAACTTAGCTGTAATTGACGTTGGCTCAAATGGAGCCAGAATGCAAATTAGTCGTGTGCTTATTAACGATTCTGCTACCAAAGATAAGCCCATTTATTCGCTTAAAGAAGTAGAATATGTACGCTTTCCACTTCGGTTAGGAGAAGATGTTTTTGATTTTTATGCAATTAGCCCTAAAAAAGAAAACCAAATTCTAAAATTGCTTTTAAGTTTTAAACTATTGATTGAACTTTTTGAGTGTGAGGATATGCTTGCCGTAGCTACTTCAGCTTTTAGAGAGGCAAGCAACGGAAAGGAAATTGTCCAAAAAATAAAAAAAGAAATCGGTATAGACCTTCAGATAATCTCTGGCTCGCAAGAGGCAGAGTACTTAAGTTTTATCATTAGCACTATGTTAGAGGCTGACAAAAACTATCTACATATTGACGTTGGCGGCGGCAGTACTGAACTCTCCCTCTATATCAATACCCAAAGAGTAAATAGCAAATCCTTTCCTGTAGGATCTATTCGAAATGCGAATAGCACTGAAAATCAAGAAAATATGCAAGCTATTCAGGACTGGGTAAAGGAACAAATTGCTCTGCATAATGTAAAAAAAGCCGAAATTTTCGCTATAGGTACAGGTGGAAATATCAATAAGATAAGTAGCTTGGTAGAACGCAAAGGCAATTTTATACCTGTTGCCGACATTAAGGCTGTGCAAGGTCATATTGCCAAAATGAGTTTGGAAGAGCGAATCAACAAACTCAAACTAAACCCTGACCGTGCCGATACTATTTTACCTGCTACTAGCATCTATCTATCAGTAATGCAGTGGGCAGGTGCGAAAACTATCCTCGTCCCTAAAGTGGGACTAAAAGATGGAATTTTACACTATTTAATGCAAAAGAATTTACATAAAATAGTAGAAAAAGACCGCATAGCTTAGTTTATTTTTCAAAAAATGAACACTACCACCTTGCAAGAGCCTTCTCCTGTCCGAATTTACCCTATGCAATTTTGGCTAGTTTGCCTAAGTACGCTTTTTTTATTTTGTAGTTTTACTATGCTTATCGCCGAGCTGCCTGCTTACCTCACGCAATTAGGTGGAGCAGACTACAAAGGCTTAATTATTGCTTTGTTTACACTTACTGCAGGACTCTCGCGCCCTTTCAGTGGCAAATTAGCTGATACGATAGGACGTATTCCTGTCATTATGTTTGGTACTCTTACTGCTTTTGTATGTAGTTTGCTTTATCCTATCCTTACTACCGTAGCGGGTTTCTTATGGCTTCGGCTTCTGCATGGCTTTACCACAGGTTTCGCTCCTACAGGACACACCTCCTATGTGGCTGATATTATTCCTGCTGATAGGCGCGGAGAGGCTATGGGGTATTTAGGTTTCGCTAATAATATTGGTGCAGCTTTAGCCCCTAGTTTAGGCAGTTGGTTAGCACAAAACTACGGCTGGGAGGTGATGTTTCATACGGCTGCAGCTATGGCAATGCTTTCAGCAATAGTACTTCTCTTTATTCGCGAATCGCTTGCCGAACCTCAGCCCTTCTCTTGGAAAATCCTTTATATCAAAAGAACAGAAATTTACGAACCTACAGTACTAACTCCATCAATACTGATGGTACTTTCAGTATTTTCTATGGGAACAGCCCTCTCCCTCGTCCCTGATTATAGCACCCACTTAGGTATTAGTAATAAAGGATTATTTTTTATGGTCTATACTTTTAGTTCTTTGTTGATTCGGATTTTTGCAGGACGTGCCTCTGACGAGTACGGGCGTTTTTATGTAATACGATACGGTTTATTGATGCTGGTAATAGCTATGCTTGCGCTTACGTTTAGCTACAATAAAATTATGTTCTTTGTAGCGGCGATTTTATTAGGGTTGAGTTTAGGTACAATCGCTCCCACCATTTTCGCTTGGACTATCGACCTCGCTCCCCGACCATTTATCGGCAGAGCTTTGGCTACACTTTACATTGCCCTGGAAATTGGCATCGGTACAGGCTCACTCATTTCTAGTTGGATATATGCTAACCAAACTGACCGTTTTATCTATGCTTTTGGCTTTTCGGCATTACTTGCACTCAGTGCGTGGCTGTATAGTATTTATTTGAAAAGGTTTGGCAAAAAGTTGGATAATTTGCGTTGTTGAAATCTTATTAACTTTCAAGAAGAGCCTAACTTTTTGAAGCTTAACTAACTATGCCCTTAATTGTATTAAGGTGTAAACGGAAGTTTTGTATGCTCTCCTCTATGCCCCACTGCGGAATAGCATGCTGTTTTTCAACAAAATGTAGGTTATTGTGATAGTCTATCATTACGACAGAAGAAGTGCGTGTGCCATAGTCAGCGCTTTGGATAAATATAGGCGAGAGCATACGCTCTTTTTCTATTGGTAAGCCCGTTTGTTGCACCTCGCTATCCAAAAGCGGTTGGGTAGTGTCATTTAAAAGGTTCAAAAGTGTAGTAGGTTCTAAGTCGTTGGTTTCAATGCGTTGCATAAGTTTTTGTTTTAATCGTTCTACCTTGAACCAAGGTGTATTGAGCAAATGGTTACTCAAACCATATAAGCCGCTCTCCAAAGGGCGAATTTGGTGCTGATAGTTAGAAAAATAATACATTTCGTTCCAATCGCTTACTAACAAGTTAAAACCATTGTAAAGAGCGGCTTTTTGAGCAACTTTTTGCATATAGCTCTCAGGGCTATCTTGATTTTCTAAAAAATCAAGCACAAGCTCTCCACGCGAAGGAGCATTAGGTTTTATATTTTTTATATCTCTGTAATTGGTGATAGTTGCAAATTTAGGCTGAAGGGGGGTTGTGTTCACTCCTAACCATGTACCACCTCCTGACAAATCTTTACCTGCCAAAATTTGAGGCTTGTCTCTCCAATAGTGAGCTATTTGTGTTTTACGGCTGTAAAATTCATCTCTATTACCTAAAAAAATGAGCTTATATTCAGGGTGTATTTTCCAAGCAAAAGCTAAAAGGCACATAAGCGGTTGACAAGAGTAACCAAAGAAAAAGACTTTTCAAGCTCAAAAACTCGAAAGAGTAAAAGTTATATGGAAGTTTGATTTTGAAAATCAACAAGTATAGATTAAATTCCAAGTTAAAATTAAAATTAAAACCTATTCCATACCACGACCTCCCTGCTGGGTTTATTCAGCCACTCTACAAGGCAGGTAGAAGTTGATTAGCTACTTCCCCAAAGCCAATGCGTAAGCCATTTTTTTGAGCATAACCTCGCATGATTACAGTGTCTCCATCCCGCAAAAAGCGAAGTTCTGAACCATCAGGCATAAGAATAGGATTCTTCCCTCCCCACGTGAGTTCTAACAAGCTACCAAAACTGTTAGGTTCTTTGCCACTAATCGTACCAGAGGCACATAAATCACCAATATTTACATTACACCCATTTACGGTATGATGGGCTAATTGTTGTGCCATATTCCAGTACAAATATTTGAAATTAGATTGGCAGACCAACTTCTCTGCTCCGCTTTCAGCACGTACCCATACTTCTAGCTGAATATCAAAGGCTTTATCCCCTTCAAATTGTAAATAAGGCAACACTTTAGGCTCTTGCTTAGGCGAGGCAGTGCGAAATGGCTCCAAAGCATCAAGTGTGACTATCCAAGGTGAAACCGAAGAGGCAAAATTTTTACCCAAAAATGGACCTAAGGGCATATATTCCCATTTTTGAATATCTCGTGCAGACCAATCGTTAAAAAGCAATAAGCCAAAAATGTGATTTTCAGCCTCTTGAACAGAAATACTTTGCCCTAATTCGGTAGATTTACCAATTACAAAAGCTACTTCTAGCTCAAAATCCACAGAGCGTGAAGCACCGAAGATAGGTTGTTCGGAATAGTCGGGTTTACTCTGTCCTTTTGGTCTGCGGATAGGTGTACCTGAAACCACAATACTTGATGCTCTACCGTGGTAAGCTACGGGCAAATGTTTCCAATTAGGAAAGAGCGGATTGTCAGGGCGAAACATGCTTCCAACATTAGTAGCATGTTCAAGGCTAGAATAAAAATCGGTATAATCTCCAATTTGAACAGGTAAATGCATTTGTACCTCTTTTTGAGCGAAAAGGAGTTCCTTTTGCAGGTCTGCATTATCGCGAATAGTAGGGTTGTCGTGCTGCAAAAGTTCAGAAATTCGTTGCCTTGTAGCGCGCCAAGCAGATTGCCCTAGCGCTATAAAGGGATTAAGGTAGCTTTCGTAAAATACAGACAGGTCAGTCAATTCAACAAGATCGTTAAAAAAACCATGCTCAGCTACGGCACTCAGATCTAGTACGTAATCCCCAATAGCTACTCCTACGCGTTTGTTATTAGGGTTGCCTCGGGTAGAAAAAATACCAAAAGGTAAGTTTTGAATAGGAAAATCATGATTTTGGGGAACTTCAATCCAACTTCGGAGTTGAGGGTGATTAGCAGGTATCATAAGCAATTGTAACAAAGGTAATTCGGTTTTGAGATAAGTAAAATACTTTGAAGATGTTTTCGAATGCCTACAAAACTACATAGAGAGATTTAGGTTTGCAAATTAGCTAAACTTTTTTTAGTGTATACGCTTATTTTGGCAGAGAATTTTCGCTCATTTTTTGCTTTTTTACTCATTATACAATATATTTGCGAATAAGCCAATATTTTTTTGTACTTAACCAAGATTTTTTTGCCCATGCATAAGAACCGACTACCTGACTTGGACGAGATAGATCTTAAAATTTTACATTTTTTGATGACCGATGCCACTACTCCTTATACTGAAATTGCCAAAAAATTAGACCTTTCCAGTGGTACTATTCATATCCGAATGAAAAAAATGACTGATTTGGGTATTGTAAGAGGCTCACAACTTATAGTAGATTATCATGCCCTAGGGTGGGACATTACTGCTTTTTTAGGGATTTATTTAGACAAAAGTTCGCTCTATGACGAGGTCATTCAGGAACTTAAAAATATTCCCGAAATTGTTAGTATGAACTATACTACCGGCAATTACAGCATTTTTGCCAAAGTTATTTGCCGAGATACTCAACATTTAAGAGATGTATTGCACGACAAAATACAGAAAGTAACAGGCATACAACGCACCGAGACGTTTATTTCGTTAGAAGAGCCGCTCAATCGCCTATTACTCTTGCCCGTAGAAAAGGTAGAAGTAAATACAAACAAATTAGCTTGAGCTAATAAGCCGCTTGATAGTCAGCTATCATTTCTTCAAAAGTCTTCAATTGTAAATCTTTGCTTGATACTTTTATCAAATGCGAAGGTACTTGCCAATCAATGTTTAGTTTAGTATCATTGTAGATAATACCTGACTCGTGCTTAGGAGCGTAAAAGTTATCGCATTTATAGGCAAACTCTGCTCCTTCACGGCTCAAAACGACAAAACCATGAGCAAAACCTCGCGGTATGTAGAGTTGCTTTCGGTTTTGTGCTGAAAGCACGATGCTATAAGTTTGAGCAAAAGTAGGTGAATTAGGACGCAAATCCACAATAACATCAAGAACCTCCCCTGAAAGTACTCTTACTAATTTTGCTTGCTCAAAAGGAGGCTTCTGACAATGCAAGCCACGCATTACGCCATAATACGAAAAAGAATGATTATCTTGCACAAAAGGACGCGTTATGCCCGTTGCCTCTTCAAAAACTTTTTGATTAAAACTTTCATAAAAGTAACCACGCTCATCTTCAAACACATGAGGCTCAAATACAAAAACACCCTCCAAAGGTGTAGGAACAAAAGGCATAGCTATTCAAAAAGATAATTTACATAAGATACGAAAAACTTTTGCAAGATAGCAGAAAAAACATTATAATTCAAGTAAGTTCAAGATTTCCTAAATTTCGTATGCACAATTATACACAAACCCGCAAAAAATTGTATATTTGCAAAATTCGATTTTTAATTAAGTTCACAAAACTTTATTATATTATTCATTCCTTTCTCAACGCTTTGTATGGTTCGTACACAAATCCAAGATGTTCAAGTTTTTGACCTGATTGCGCGTGAAAAACAACGCCAACTACATGGCATAGAACTAATTGCCTCCGAAAACTTCGTCTCCGAGCAGGTAATGCAAGCCATGGGTAGCGTTCTTACAAATAAGTATGCTGAAGGATTGCCCAAAAAACGATACTACGGTGGCTGTGAAATTATAGATGAAATTGAACAACTTGCCATAGACCGTGCCAAAGAACTCTTCAAAGCTACGTGGGTAAACGTGCAACCACACTCTGGAGCCCAAGCTAATGCCGCAGTATTTTTAGCCTGCCTCCAACCAGGAGATAAGATTTTAGGTTTTGACCTCTCACACGGCGGACACCTCACCCACGGCTCCCCTGTAAACTTTTCAGGAAAAATCTATAAATCCTCCTTCTATGGAGTAGAACCAGAAACAGGACTTATCAACTGGGACAAGGTAGAGCAAATTGCACACCAAGAGAAACCTAAAATGATTATCTGCGGAGCTTCAGCTTATTCACGCGATTGGGACTATGCCCGCTTACGACAAATAGCAGACTCAGTAGGAGCTTTGCTTTTAGCTGATATTTCACATCCCTCAGGACTAATTGCCACAGGACTACTCAACGACCCTCTAGAACATTGCCATATCGTTACTACTACCACACACAAAACCCTACGCGGACCCCGCGGTGGTATGATTATGATGCGATATGACTTTGAAAACCCTTTCGGACAAAGAGATAATAAGGGCAACCTCAAAATGATGTCTAACTTGTTAGATATGGCTGTCTTTCCTGGTATACAAGGAGGACCTTTAGAACACGTTATCGCAGCCAAAGCCGTTGCCTATCATGAAGCCTTAAGCGAGGAATACCACCAATATACACGCCAAGTGCAAAAAAATGCCCGAACCTTGGCTCAAGCCTTTATAGAACGTGGCTACAAAGTCATTTCTAATGGAACTGACAATCACCTCATGCTTATTGACCTGCGTTCCAAAAACCTTACAGGTAAATTAGCTGAAAGTACACTCATTAAAGCCGATATTACCATTAACAAAAATATGGTGCCTTTTGATGATAAATCACCTTTTATTACCTCTGGTATGCGAATTGGTACAGCTGCCATTACTACACGCGGATTGACAGAAACAGATATGCCTATCATTGCTGACTGGATTGATGCCATTCTTACAAACCATAATAACGAAACTCTTATACAAGATATTCGCAAAAAAGTAAATGCAAAAATGAAAGAATTACCATTATTCAAAATGTAAGGTATAAGTTGAGTAAACCTCCTAATTAGAGTTTGTGAACAAAAGAGATTTTCACTTATAACTTTTAATTCTTATGGCTAACATAGCTAATTTTTGTAAAAATTCTTCTGTTCACAAACTCCTCGTTGCAAAGCGAATATTCTTCAAAGTTTTTTCTCTTAGTAAGGACGCCTCTGCCCATGCCCCTTTCAAATTGTATAAAAACCAAAAAAACAACTAAAACCTCGTTTTTGCGTTTAGAGTAAAATGATTTTTGTGAGAAGCCTAATTTTATATTCCAGCTTATGTGTCCAAATTTTTTCAAATACTTTTCTTGTTTAACATTTTTACTTTTATCACCATTACTAATACGTGGGCAAACCATTGCAGGCTACCAAGTTGCAGGATATACCTACTCTGATATTGCTGACGAAGTGAACGATCCTCAAAGCCCTTTCTACTATCCTAAACTCTTGCAAAAATATTACAACGATACAGCTCGCCTGACAAAAAAAGAAATTCTGTTTCTATATTATGGCTTTGCAGCACGCCCCGAGTACAACCCTTACAGGCATAGGATTTTGGAAGATAGCCTCTATCGTTTAATAGATAAGCAACTGCTCTATAAGGCAGAAGTGTTAGCTGATTCTCTTCTACATCTTAATCCGCTTTCTATGTTTGGAAATGTTGCCAAAGGGGTAATTACAAGCATGCGACTAGATACTCTCAACACACAAAAGCATATTCGCCGTTATCAAATCGTCCTTGATGCTATTTTTACCTCTGGTGAGGGAAGAAGTTATGAAAATGCAATGCATGTAATAAGCCCTAAAGATGCCGAGGCAGTACTATATCGTTTCAATCTTAAATCATTAAGTAAAAGTTTTAATGGTTATCAAGGTAATTATTACGATGTACATATTGCCCGTTCAGAAGATGGAAGGCGTGAATTTCCTGTTTATTTCAATGTTACCTTACCTTACAAGATTGGATTACCTAAACGATAGCTACAACACCTACCCCGTTTGATAAACCCCTGTCGATTTTTGGATAAAAGCCTTACATTTTTTTATGTTCACTTATAACCAAAGAACAGGTATTTTTTTATTTCAAGAGAATTAAATCCTTGAAAATCAAAATAATTAGTTAGAATAATTAATAACCTACCCTACGATATACCATAGCAAATTGATTGATACAGTTCTTTTGGGTGTTCCTTCTGCCCCTTAAGCCATAAGCGAAGGAGGTGAAAAAGCAAATTTGATAGAGCTTCACTTACGTTTCGGTGCTTCGTACCAAGCTCGTAAGAGTTTGCCTTTTCAATTCCTAAGGCATTTTTTGGAGCCTAACTCGGTATAATTGCAAATATGAGTTTGTTTTGTACCCAAAGATATACTAAATAGTTACATTTTTTTCTAAAACAGAACAACAAAACTTCTATTTTTTTGGTTTTTTCATAAAAATTTATTATATTTGAGGCAAATTTGTTGGTAACGTATCTTTTCACTTAAACCTTTTTTACTGCATTTGATAGAAAAAATTATTCAATTAGAGGACGTTTCCTTAGTAGATTTTTTAGGTGTAGAAAACACTAATATCAAAGAACTGGCTGCAGCGTTCCCTAAAAGCAAAATTATTTCACGCGGAAGTGAATTGCGTATTCAGGGATCCAGCCCCGAGATTGTAAAAATTAATGAAATTATCAATGCTTTATTAGAACATTACCACAAATTTGGAAAGGTTACCCAAGAGCAAGTAAGTTTCTACGTGCAATCAGATAAACCCATTGACTCGGTTGCCGAAGAAATTGGACAAGATATATTACTCTATGGTGCAAGAAATGGAAGTAACATTAAAGCCAAAACTCCTACCCAACAGGAACTTGTAAAAGCTTCTGAAAATAATGACATTGTGTTTGCTCTCGGTCCCTCAGGAACAGGTAAAACCTTCATTTCAGTTGCCTTAGCAGTGCGAGCTTTGCGGAATAAGCAAGTAAAAAAAATTATTATTACGCGTCCTGCCGTAGAAGCGGGTGAAAATTTAGGCTTCCTACCAGGTGATATGAAAGAAAAAGTAGATCCTTACCTTCGCCCTATCTACGATGCTCTTGACGAAATGATTACACCTGAAAAGTTGAAATTTTACCAAGAAAATCGTATTATTGAAATTGCCCCTCTAGCTTACATGCGTGGCCGAACTTTGTCCAATGCCTTTATCTTATTGGACGAAGCCCAAAATACCACCCCTATGCAAATGAAAATGTTTCTAACGCGCATGGGTACTGACTCTAAAATGATTATTACAGGCGACACCTCACAAATAGACTTACCAGCGCGGCAAAAATCGGGGCTAATTGAAACCATGAATATTCTCAAAGGAGTAGAGGGTATTGCCTTTGTAAATCTCACTACGCAAGATGTAGTAAGGCACAGATTAGTGAAAAAGATTATTCAAGCCTATGAAAAATACAATGAAGTAGAGCAAAAAAAGCAAATTAGAAAAGAAGAAAAACGAGCAAAATAAAGTAAAATTTTAGCAAAGTAAACAAAAAACGCCTAATAAATACAATAAACCTACCCTCGCTTTATAATATGTGGATACATGTTGCAGAGCGATCTTTTTATAGGTGTGGTTATTCAAAAATAATAGTAATGCCTTGCCTATGAAGTAAATAGCTAAAATGACTGGACTATAAATCTGATAAAAATAAAGCACATAAAGCAACAAAACTAGTGGAAGATGTAATCCATGATGTAGTAAATCCCACCAGCGAGTTGCCTCGTTTTGATAGGTAAAAGTGAGTAAAAATAATTGCAAAAATGCTAGTAAAAGGTTTATTTTTAGCCAAAAATTCCAAAAAAAATCCTCCCAAAAAATGCTAAAAATTAGCCCAGTAGCTACTAAAAACAATTGTAAATATAGGAAATAATTGTTTAAGGTATTGTCTAAAAATGAGCTATACCATCGTTTTTTTAGCACTAATTTATGCCATTTTTGAGCATGTATTTTCCAAAAATCATAGTTTACACAAGCCAAAACGAGTAATATTCCTGTTAGTACATCCACCAAAGAATGCATGCCCACAGCCATACAACTTAAACTAATAAGTACAGCCCAAGCATAAAAAAAGAAAGTAAAACGTGGGATACTTTTTTCATAAAAGTACGCTGCAAAGAATGCCCAAGCTACATGATATGAAGGTAAAGCCGCTACCAATCCATCTTTTTTACGTTCCCAAGCTAAAAGTTCTCCCCAGAAAGTTTGTGGCTCAAAAGGACGAGGAGTAGCTATAAAAGGCAAGCACATTTGTAAAAAAATACCTATACTTACTAAAAGCATACCCGCTATTACAAATTGCCTTAAATCATAATTTTTACGCAAAACCAATGGTATAATCACAGGATAAAGGTATGCAGAAATGTAAAAAATCTCTGCCCATTCTACCACTTTCCACTCATACTCAAAGGAAAAATAAGTATCCAGAGAATTAGGTAAAAGCCCTCTATAAATAACTAATTCATAGAGTAAAATCCAAGAAACAAATACCAAAATATAGCTTGTAATGCGTGTATTCCATGTAGGTTTTTGGTCATTATTTAGGGGCAGAGAGAGCCAAGTTTTGTACGTATTTTCTTTAATTTTTTCGTATCTATAAGCTAAATAAGTGAGAATAGTAAACAATAAAATAGGTAAAATTAGCCAAAAAAAACTTGCTTTTCGGCTCAAGATAGCTATGCTAATTAGGCCTAAGATTAATGAAATCCAAAGAGGATAGCGTATAAATTGTTCTGCTAAAAGGTAATTTCTCTGCTTAAAAAATGGGGTTTGTATGCACCAAAAAGCTAAAATAATAGCCAAAGATCCGAATGTAAGACCTACATAATCTCGTTTTATAGTAGGAAGGTAGATATGTTTTTCTGTATTTTCTACGCAAGTCCCTATGATCGCAATAAGCAAAAATATGCCTACCGATGTTTGAAGAAGTTTCAATTTTTGCATAAGTTATTGTGTAATTAGGTCAAAATTTTGTTTACTTCTATTCCAATACAGCACTTGTGAAAAGCCCTTTTCCTTTGCTTTTTGCAAAATTTCTTTAGGTGAGTATATCTTTTCTGCATTGACAATACCTTTAATTCTTGGAGTATAATACTCATATCCATAAGCCCCAAAAGGACAATGCAAAAGCATACCATTGATTTGAGCAAAACCCGAAAAACTCGGAATAATGAAAGGAAGTACATAGCAAGGTAGCTGAAAATTTAAATTCTTCTCTTGGCTGTAGTCCAAATAAACTAATGTCTTTTGCTTGTCTGCTTTGGAATATTTTTGGTTAATCTGTACTAATTTTTGTAAGAAATGATATCTTTCATTCTTTTCCAAAAATGGTTTTAAGTCAGGATTAAGCATAATAAATTCTACATATTGATACACTTTATCGTTAGATAAAGACTTTGTAAAGTAAATTTCTTGAAATTCCTTTTGTATTTTTTCAAAGGTTTTGTCATTAGCTAAAAGTTGTTTTTTGCTTTTTATACTTTGCTCAATTGCTCTATAAACCACCTCTCGTACATTTATGTACATAAGCAAAAATGCCCCGATAATGAATAAAAACTTTAAGGATTTTTGAAGAGTAAGATGTATTTTAGGCAAATATTTGAACTCAAAACTTGGTAAAAATGCTAATAGAAAAGCTGCAGAAATAAATATTTGTATACACATAAAGTACATTGCGTTGCCACCACTTAAATACAAAAAAAGTGATGGAATAATACCAATTATTATGGTTACTGTAGCAAACTCCAAGGGAAAAGTTTGGTTCTTTTGCCAAGAAATTTTTAATTTATTCCACTTCCAAAGTTGATTTTTCAAAAAATATAAACTGCAAAAAAGATAAAACCATAAAAAATAAAGTCCAAAAAAGTTAAAATATTCAAATGAATGCGTATGTCGGTAGAAGTGAAACCAACTAATTTTCCCTTCATAACCATAGCTTTTTGAGCCTAAAAAATCAGTTTCTACAGTGAATAAGTAGCACATAACAAAAGCCGAAGTACTTAAAAATCCGCTTAGCCAATATTGCCATTGAGCAAAAAGTTTAAGCCTAAAAAACACAAAAGCAATCCAACCTGCTACCACAAACATAGTAGAAACCTTAAACCAACCTATTAGTGCGAGAGATAATGGTAAAAAAATAAACAGGAAAAAGTATTCGTTTTTGTGCCAGTTTTGAGTTTTATTTTGCCAAAAGGTAAGCGAGGTATTTAGCAAGATTAGCATTAAGCTAAGCGATATGGTAAGCGACTCGGAGGTTAAAAAATTGAAGCCTAATAGTCCACCTGAATATAAATGTTTGAAAACTTGTAAAAAAATACACAGGAAAACAAACCAAAAACTAAACCCAAAATCACGTTTTGGGTACTTGTAATTTATACCTGTATAGTTGCGGATTTGCAAGATAAACAACAAAAAAGTATAAAAAAACAAAGGAATAAAAAAGATGGGATAAGTGAGGAAATAACTTTCTACTACACTTATTTTAAGAAATTGGCTTAAGTTAGCAAACAAAAAATGACTTCCCCAGTGGTAATACATAAAAGGTACTCCATCAAAACCAGTACTGGGATAGCCAAAATTTTTTATCATTTCTGCCATAGAAAAATGATAAAAAGGGTCTAATTTGTGAACTTCTATCGTGGCTAAATTAACTAAAAGGGTAGGAGAAGCAGCATAAGCCCAACCAATATGACTTGCCCACAAAGCAAAAAAAGTAAATACCAATAGATAACCCAAATGATAACTCTGCCAATATTCCTTAAAGAAAACTCCCAAAAAAAATATGAATAAGATGTAGCCTAAAAAGCTACTTACCTTCCAAAAATAAATACCTAACGAGGAGCAGAAGAGTAAAAAAAAGAGTGCATAAAGAGGTAAAAGGGCATCGCTAATTAAAAAGTTATTGAGGTAAGTAAAGTAGTTTTTGAAACAAGGTATCAGTAGAAAAAAATAAGCCAACCCTGTAATAAGAATAATTTTCTCTTCGGCTACTTGCTCAAAGCCATAGTCCATAAGCCATGCCATTACGCTTGCGTGTGTAGCTAAAAAGCAGACAAAAAGGCTAATTTTGAGCAAACTCCTGCGGTATAGATAGGCTTGGAGTTGGGCTATCTCCATAAGGAAAAATCAGAAAGAGACATTTACATTTTTGAGCAAATTTTTAACTTTATTTATTTCGTCAGGGCTAAAATTATTGCCTTTTAGGTTCAATTCTTTTAATTTTTTGAGTTGGGAAAGTTGTACGGGTACTGAGGTTAGTTTATTATTGCTCAAATCAATCACCTCTAAATCGGGCAAAGTAGAAATTTCAATAGGTATGTTCGTGAATAAATTTTCGGCCAAATTAAGTTGTTTTAAGCCTTTGAGTTGGGCAAATTCAGTGGGTAAGTTAGTTAATTTATTACGTTGTAAGTTTAAGATTTTTAGGTTTACAAGGCTTGCAATTTGAGAGGGAATAGTTGAAATTCCGTTGTAAGTAAGGTCTAACTCTTCTAAATTTTTAAGAGAAAAAATTACCTCAGGGAACTTAGCAAGCCGATTAAATTGCAAAATAAGGCTTTTCAGCTTGGTCAAGTTAGCTATTTCTGAAGGTAATTGCATTAGTAAATTTCCTGAGAGATTTAGTTGTTCTAATTGTATCAAGCCTCCTATACTAGCGGGAATTTGCCTAAATCTATTCATTTTTAAGTTCAAAGATTTGAGATTAGGTAACTTAAAGAGTACGGCAGGAATAGTAGTAAACCTATTACTTTCAAGGTTAATTTGCTCTAAGATCTTGTTGTTTTCTAGTTCTGCGGGTAGGTCTGTAAGTTCGTTGTTTCGTAAGTCTAGTATTTGTAAATTTTTCAAAGTACCAACTTCAGGAGCAACTGAAGTAAGGTAAGTGCTTCCTATAACTAATATTTGAAGGTAACGCAATTGAGCAATTTCCTTAGGGAAAGTTTTGCAACAGGCAGGTGGAAAATCTAAAATAAACACACTATCGGGCTTTTGAAGGGCTTGTTTAAGTGTATTAAAGACGCGTTGCTCTTTCAAAACTTCGGGTTTGAGTGGTTGCCCTGCTATGGCAAGGGGAGCAAAAGCTTGTGTAGTATCTTTACTTGTAGTGGTGGTTTTATCTTTGGTTTTGTTTTTATTTTTTTGTGCTAAAAGCACGTTAGTAGTTAGTAGAAGGCAAAGCAGAAACCAGGCTAATGTATGCATTTTTTTTTGTGATTTTAAGTTAGAAAATTTTATTTTCTTTGTTTGATTTTAGCTTTGGTGAATAAAAGCATAAGGTAAATCACACTCAAAAAATATAAAATATTTCGTGAGTCTATTAGTCCTTTTCGTATAAAATTATAGTGATAATCAATGCCTAATTGTGTAATAAAATAAGCCCAGTCGCTAGCTTGGCTCACGTTAGCAAATAAAGTGAAGCCTTCATAAAGCAAAAAACATAGCACCAAAGCAAGAATAAAAGCAACAATTTGGTTCTCTGTGAGGCTAGAAGCAAAGATACCAATAGCTGTAAAGACCGCCCCCAAAAAAATTAAGCCTAAATAAGAGCCAAATGTACCTGCCGTATCAATATTTCCTCTTGGATTGCCTAATTCATACACAGAATAGTAATAAATCAGCGTAGGTAAAAGTGTAAAAAATACTAAAAACAAACTTGCAAAATATTTACCCAATAAAATATCCCACTCGCTTAGTGGACGTGTAAGCAAAAACTCTATTGTACCTGTTTTGCGTTCTTCAGCAAAAGTACGCATTGTAATAGCAGGAATAAGAAAAAGATAAATATATGGAGCAAGCGTAAAAAGTGTTTCCAAATCGGCAAAGCCTAAATCTAAAACATTCGTTTGTGGAAAAAACCACATAAACAAGCCTGTTCCTAGTAGGAAAACTATCATAACTAAGTAGCCAATCAAAGAGCTAAGAAAGCTACGTACTTCTTTTTTGAATATAGCAAACATTGCTTGTTTTGACTATAGTAGATTACTTGGTGCAAAAATACATATTTTTGTACAAATTATATTTCTCAAAAGGCTTATCCTCTTGTAAAGGGTCAATTTTCTTGATATTTAACAACCTCTACACCAAATTTTTGCAAAAAATCCAAACCTTCATCTGTGGGAAGTTGTTTATACTCTGCATAAGAATTGAGATAAACTACTTTGGCAATCTCCATACTATAAATAATGCGGGCGCAAGGCAAGCAAGGTGAGAGTGTTACATATAACGTAGCACCTTTTAGGTTAGCCCCATTTTTTACGGCATACAGAATAGCATTCTCCTCGGCATGCAAGGCGAGTGAACAGCTACCGCGGCTGTCGCGTGGGCAACCTGTGAGTGGGAAATCCTCATCGCAGTTATGTGTTTTAGGGGGAGGACCGTTGTAGCCAATTGAAATAATACGCGTATCTTTGGCAAGTACTGCTCCTACCTGTATCTTCACGCAATGAGAGCGCGTAGCAAGATCGCGGGCAAGGTTCATAAAAATTTTATCAAAGCTCATTTTTTCCATCTTTGCCATAAAAAATTTGCATATTTGCACTAAAATGAATTAAAATGAATTAAAGAAAATTAAGCTACAGAATACCTAGTTTAACTAGTTGTTTATCACGTGCTTATGTTTTTTTAATTATTTGATTATTTTAGTTTTGGCACTTATTGTCTCCTTTGCATTTGCTTTATTGAAAATACCAAAAAAATAATCATATAATCATGCAAACTATGAATTTTGCAAAAATTGCACAAAATTTTTTCATAGGTATATTTTTATTGTTCTTGCCCATTAGTAAAAGCATATGCCAAAGGGTGATTCCACCACCCAAACCTAAATCAAGTCCGCTCACGTTAAGTTTCTATAAAAGTGAGAAGATATATGTAAAAGTAGTCTATGGGCAACCTCATAAAAAAGGGCGAGTTATTTTTGGCAACTTGATACCTTACGATGAGGTGTGGCGAACAGGAGCCAATGAAGCTACTGAAATAACACTCACACGCGATGTTAAGATAAAAGATAAACTTCTAAAAGCGGGTACTTATACACTTTTCTCTATTCCTAATGAAACCGAATGGACAATTATTTTTAATGCTGAATTAGGACAGTGGGGGGCTTACAAGTATGAAGAGTATAAGGATAAAAATGTACTAGTAGTAAAGGTTCCACCCCAGGTTTCAGAAGACGAGTATGAAGCCTTTACTATCTTGTTTGATGAAACCCCAAAAGGGCTGAACATGTCCCTCAATTGGGATAGAACCAAAGTAGTAGTTCCTTTTGTTTTTGTAGATTAAGTAATTTTAAGGTAGCTGCCTCCTTCTAACTCTAATCAATTTCATTACTATTCACCTATTTTTGATTAAAATATGATTTATCCAATTGTGGCTTATGGAGACCCCGTGTTGAAAAAACGAGCCAAAGAGATTGATAAAAATGACAGTTCGCTCAACCTTAAAAAATTAGTAGAAGACATGTATGAAACCATGTACTATGCTAATGGTGTAGGGTTGGCAGCACCACAAATTGGGTTGAGTTTACGCTTATTTGTAATTGATGCTGATAAAATGGATGAAAGTTTAACAGGCTACAAAAAGGTATTCGTAAATCCCACCCTCTTGAACGAGGAGGGCGAGAAGTGGGCCTTCGAAGAAGGGTGCCTGAGTATTCCTACCATACGTGAGGAAGTATTTAGACCTCAACGCATTACTATCCATTACTTTGATACTGACTGGAATGAATTTACTGAAATTTTTGACGGTTTACCTGCCCGTGTCATTCAGCATGAATACGATCATATCGAAGGAATTTTATTTACAGACCATCTTTCACCATTCAAACGTACACTCCTTCGCAATAAATTGAATCGGATTAGCAAAGGAGATGTAAAAGTGGATTATCGTATGCGATTTCCCACAGGACGTAGGTAAACCTGTAAAGTAGTTGATATTAAGTAAGTAAAAAAATCCGTGAAAATATTTGAAAAAGGAATGTAAGAAAATAAACTGAATTAGTACTTATTTATGCAAAGTATATTAGTAACCTTTCTTATTTCTACAATTATGATAGGTAGTTTTGATAAAGAGACCTTCAAAAAAATAATACAAGATTTTATTGATAACATAATTCAAGGTAGTTTTGACTTTGAAAAAGAATTTAGAAATTTCAAAGGTAAAGACTGGCAATGGAAGCAAGAACCCGAAGCCGAAAAGCCAAGTACAAACGTTCCACCTACTAATTTGATAGAAACTCCTGAGAGTTTTATCATTCAAGTAGCAGCAGCAGGTTTGAATAAAGAAAATTTTAGTATTCAATTATTAGATGACTCAAGCTTGCGAATAAGTTATCAAACTAAAACAGAAGCACACTCAGAAGACTGGGTTTACAAGAGGCGTGAATTTGATTATACCAACTTTCAGCGAAACTTTAAACTTCCTTCAACTGCTGATGCCAACGAAGTATCAGCTAAATATGAAGATGGAATTTTAGAAGTTACTATTCTCAAAAAGGAAACAGAAAAGCCCAAACAAGTTCGCGAAATTAGAATTGTTTAGCTGTACTTTATTTTCAAATATACATAAGGCTACGTTGCTCACAAGCAGATGGCCTTATTCGTTTTCATTAAAAAAACGGTTATTGTTGTAAGGTTTATCCTCGTCAAGATTAAACTTAACGCTATTCTCGGTGCTATTACCATCATTTATTTTTACATTTCGGCGAAGATAAGCAGGAATTTCTATCTTTTCCTTGTAATTATTTTCACTTTCAAAATTACGACTTAGCTTGCGTAGCTTATCTATGCGTTCGTTAGTTTGTCTAATTAACTCTTCACGCTTAGTTTCATAGCTGTCAGGCGATAATGAGAGCATATCAAATCGTTCTTTTATAGTATCATCGTCAAGGTTATAGACTATGCGTTCGGCTTGTTTAGCTTCAGTTACATTTTTAGAGGTATTGCTTGGCTCAGCCTCTTCGCTAGCGTGAGTTTTATTTTGATGCAATTGGGTAGGTTTAGAATGAATTTCAAAAGTAATACTTCTCTCTTCGTTACTATTTGTATAAGTACTTTCTGTTTCCTTGTTAGTTGGTTTCTGCTCAGGCTGGGTAGAAGGGAAGGTATGGGAATTTACTTCAGGCTTGTGTTCTGATAAGATAGAGGCAAACTCTCTTGCCAAATTTTCTATTCCTTGATTTTGTGCTATGTTATTTCGTTGAGTTGTAGTGGCTTGTACTCCCAACTGAGCATTAGGCTTTTTTTCGAGATTTTGTATGGAAGTATCTTGAAAACCTGCCACGATAATCGTAACTCGTAGAGCACTTCCTAGCGATGGGTCAATTGAGGTTCCAAAAATAGTATCTGCTTCTTGCCCTACTTTTTCTGAAATATAGTTAGTAATTTCACTTATTTCATCCATAGAAGGTTCGTTTTTATCGCCGTAGGTAATACATAGTAGTACCTTTTGCGCGCCGTATACATCTTTTACATTGAGAAGGGGAGAGTTGAGTGCCTCTTGAATAGCGCGTAGCGCGCGTCCTTCACCTTCAGTTTTAGATGAGCCCATTACTACGGCACCCGCATTTTTCATGACGGTTTTTACATCTTCAAAATCTACGTTGATATTTCCAGGCACGGTAATAATTTCAGCTATGCTCTTGGCAGCGGTGGTAAGCACGTTATCAGCTTGAGCAAAAGCTTCGCTCATCTTGAGTGTGCCATATATTTCGCGTAGCTTATCATTGGGGATAACCAAAATGGCATCACAATGCTCTTTTAGGCGCTCTATCCCTTCAATGGCATGCTTTCGCTTTTTGGGACCTTCAAAGCTAAACGGGGCTGTAACGATAGCAATTGTTAAAATCCCTAATTCGCGGGATATTTCTGCAATAACAGGAGCCGCACCTGTACCTGTACCACCTCCCATTCCTGCTGTAATAAAGAGCATTTTGGTATTATGGCTTAAAAGTTCGCGAATCTGCTCACGACTTTCTAAGGCAGCCTCACGTCCTACTTCAGGATTAGCCCCAGCCCCTAGCCCCTCGGTAAGTTTTGCACCAATCTGTAATTTGGTAGGTACAGCACTCATGTTAAGGGCTTGCACGTCGGTATTGCACACAATAAACTCTACATCACGAATACCGCGATTGAACATATAGTTTACTGCATTGCTACCACCACCCCCTACACCTATTACTTTAATAATTGACTTAGGCAGTATGTTGAGGTCATTTTTATTGGTATACTGTTCCATATTTCTAATAATATCTGTTGCACAGGCAATACCGCTTTAAGGTAAAGTTAATAAAAACTTATAGAAACTAAACACAAAGTTAAGTGTTTATATTGAAATTTGCTCTATATTAGCAATTTAATCTTAAAATGCAAAATTTTTTTTTTTATTTTTTCTAAAAAAAACTTCCAGTATTATATAAAATGAAAAAGGCTACCTTTATGTAGCCTCTATAACAGAATTACCTATCTCTTTCTAACATTTGCTATATTTTATGTTCTTTTTTAGAAAGAGTTAAACCCGTTTACGTCCTCAGGTTTTTTCTTCATGCCCAAATGAAAATAGATGTCTTCTAGAGCTTCGGCAATTTTAGGTTCGGATTTATTGCTTGCGAAATAGGCATTTTCCAAGTAAGGCAAGGCTTTTTTCAACATAGCACGTAACTCTTCTAACTTGTTTTTACCCGCCTCTATATAGCTGCTAAAGGAAGCTTTCGCAATCTCTTTCTCTATTTCGGTAGCTTTGTTATAGTAATAAGCCCCTACGATAAAGTTAGCTACCAAGTCTTTAGGGTTTTTAAGTAGTTTCGCCTCGCTTTCGTTTTTGTCAAGCTCTGTAATGTCTTGGGCTTGTGCATAGCTTGTGCCTATCAGTAAGCACAACAAGAAAGTGAAAATCCAAAGTATATTTTTCATATGAAAAAAAGGATAAGTTAGCTTTGTTTTTGTTGAATAAACTCTTGCAAAGATACATTTTTTTTTAGAAAAAAGTTTTTTTGCGTTAAAAATACTTACTTTGTATTTTGTTTCTTTGCACTTTTTAGCTTTCAGAATTAAATTCTAATCATAAAAAAGGTAGAATATGATAAAAAAACAGCATGTTTTTGTCTATCTTTGCTTAATTGGTATTTCTTGTTATTCGCCTCAAAAGTCTCCTAAAAAAATACGAGTAAGTGTATGGGAGTTGTATGATATGCGTACCCTGCCCCAAGAAAATGTATGGATAAACACAAAGGAACAGCCTAATGGCAAAGACGATGACGGCAACGGTTTTGTAGATGATGTTTATGGTATCGGATTTGACTACTGGGAACAGCCCACCAACCATAACTATACTCCTGATTATGATACAGAAAATAAGGTTCTCCTGCGTTATTTTCACGGCACAGCTGTTGCTAATATCGTAGTGAGAAATAACCCTAACGTAGAGTTAGTAGGAGTAGGTTTTTTGAAATATGTAGATAGATTGAACGAGCCGCTTTGGAAAAAAAATTTGCAGGAGCGTCTACTAGGGAAACCCGAGACAGATATGGCTCTGCTGGATAAAATGTTTCGTACCTCAGTAGAATATTTTAAGCGGCATAAAGTCCGAGTAGTTAATATTAGTTGGACTGCCTTCCCCGCTTTCTTTGAAAAGTTTTTGAAAGATTTAGAAATTTACAGCCCTGAAAATTATCAAAAAATGTGCTATTGGACACAACTTTTCCACCGAACTCTCTACAATATATTCAAGGAAAATCCTCAGATTATGTTCGTTATAGCAGCAGGTAATGAAAATGCCAACATAGACAGCCTCTTTGTCGTTCCTGCTGTTATTGACTTGCCTAATACAATCACCGTCGGTGGATTAGACAAGAGCGGAACCAAAAAGGCACATTTTTCTAACTACGGGGAGAAAGTAAAGGTTTATGCCACTGCAATCTATGATAAGTTGCCTATCGCACCGTATCGTGCCGTACCTATGGAGGGAACATCTTTTGCCGCTCCCGTAGTTACAGCTTACATAGCCCAAGAATTAGCAAAAGGTAAAAAGTTTAGGGAAATAAAGGAGGATTTGTTTGCCAAAAAATATTTAATTTCAAAATAAAGCTTCAAGTACATTCTAATAGAACCTCTGGTCTTAGATGCAATACCCTCTTTTGAAAATAATCCTAAAACTTGGCATATAAGTAAATTCAAGAAGTTAGAGGATTTGCGTAAAGAATTAGGAATTAATGATTTAATAACTGAGTGGTTACCAACTAATTTATCTCTTCCGAGTATAACAGAATTCTTAAATATTTGCCTTAAAAGAAGCCTCACAGGAAGCGTTAATTATCAAAAAAGCCAAATCAGAAAGCATTATCGTACCTAATTATTAAGGAATGCGTAGACAAAACCCAATAGGTTTAGCTTTTTTTCAGGTTATGAATTGAATATTCCCAATCAAAAAAACTTAAAAGGTTATTGTGGTTTTATTTTATCTTTAAAGACCCAAAAAATAGAAATTACAGCTCCTATTTTTTGTTTAGTAGAGGCAAAAGATGGAAAAATAGAAAAAGGGTTGGCACAATGCGGTGCATCAATATATGCCGCTATCTTGTATAACAAAATGGAAGGCACTCCCCGAAATATTATGTGTGGTTTGTAACTAATGCTTTCTTGTGGTGCTTTTTGAAATTAGAAGATAAAAACTCCAATTATTTATGTACTTTTAATTTTTACCGAACCGCACCGTGTTTTATGTGTTTTTGCAGTGGATTTTAGATGAGAGTTTGAAAAATTAAACAAAACTTTAAGCAAAACTTTTTGCAAGAGCTGCCTGCCTTTATTGATTACTTTACGAAGTGGTTTTTTTCCAAACTTTGGGGCTTTTGTTTTGTATCTTCTTTAAGCGAACAGTTTAGAATGTTTTGCAAAAAATCATTAACTTTGCATGCTTAATTAGTACAATTTTATCATTTCAAATTCCTAAAAATTTATGAAAATATTCAACATCTTTTTAGTTGCATGTATATTTAGCTTTGCCGTAGCTTGTGGTAGTAAAAAAAACGAGGAGAAACAAGAAGAAGCTAAACAAGAAACCAAAGAAAGCCAAGAGGAAAAGAAAGAATCTGCCTCCTCAAAGCCAGATATGAACGTAGCCGAAGTGAAAATGTTAGTCAAGAAATGGGCTTTGAAAAGTATCGTACATAAAGATGGCAAAAAAGAAGAAAATATTGACAACGCTTTTCTTGAACTAAAGGAAGATGGTACCTTTGTTGAGTTTTTTGCAGGCAAAGAAGTTGCCACAGGTAACTGGGAACTTTCAGCAGACAAGAAAACCTTCACGCTTATTCACAAAACAGGCCCCGAAGCCACTACCTTGAAAGACGGCAGAGAAAAATCAGCAATAAAGGAACTCACCGACAACAAGTTTGTAACCGAAGACGAGAATATAGAAACTTACGAACCTGCAAAATAAATCTTTATGTTTACAATCACACTTTCCAAGAATTAAAAAATTGGAAAGTGTTTTAACTTTTTGAAAATCGAGCAGTTATGTCTAAGCCTACACATCAAGTTTTAGCTATTTTATATGTTAGTTTCTTTTGGCTTACGCTCTACTCATGGGTAGAGACTCCTCTTGAAATATCGCTTAAATTGAAAAAAGCCCCTATCAAAGCATTTTTTATGCCTCCTCAAAAAAAGCCTTTTCTACAAGAGATGCTACAAAAACAACTTAACGATTTTATTGCTGATATGAAACGCGACTCCATTCGGCAAATCGATACTACTAAGCAAAATATTTTGCTTACAGGCGACTCTATGACCGAAGGGCTAATGTTCGCTTTTCAAAAATATGCACAATATAATGGACACCAACTCAAAACCGTTACGTGGTATAGCTCTACTACCCTCTCTTGGAGTGAGAAAGATAGCCTTCGCAAATTGATAAAAAAATACCAGCCTACTTTTGTCATTTTTACCACAGGTTCTAACGAATTATTTATTCGTAATATCCAAGAGCGCGAGCCTAACATTCAAAATATTATTCAGCAAGCAGGCAATACTAAAATGGTTTGGATTGGACCACCTAACTGGGCAGAGGATACAGGTATTAACCAGCTAATAGAAAAGAACATTGGCAAAGATCGCTTTTTTCTTTCTAAATACCTTAAATTTGAACGAGCTAGAGACGGAGCACACCCCACATGGGAAGCAGCTAAAATTTGGGCAGATACCATTTCTAGTTGGATAATGCACAAATCCAAATACCGAATTATGATGCGAAAACCACCTAAACTGCCAAATGAAGTAGCAAAACGGTAACCTTCCCTAACAATAAAACCTTGAAAAGTATAGGATTACCTATTGTGGCATGGAGTCAATAACTTGACAAATTGATTGAAAAATTGCTTCAATATCTCCCACACCATTCAATTCATATAATTTGCCTTGTGCTTTATAGTAATCAGCTACAGGCAAAGTTTCGTTCTTGTAGGTTTCTATACGGGTATTGATCACCTTTTCATCTTGATCGTCAGGACGATTCTCTTCTATGGCTCGCTTTTTGAGCCTTGCTCTCAACTCATCATCAGGAACAAGTAGTGAAATCATACCACTGATAGCCGAGTTCTGCTCTTTCATTAGTTCATCCAAAGCTTGAGCTTGGGCTACAGTACGCGGAAAACCGTCAAAAATATAACCTTTTACTTGAGTATTCTCGCGCAAAGTAGTTTTTACTAAATCTATAATTAGCGAGTCAGGGACTAGTTTTCCTGCTGTAATGTATTCTTGTGCTTGTTTGCCTAATTCTGTTCCTTCTTTGCGGTGTCTACGAAGAACATCACCCGTAGAGAAGTGAAAAAGTTGATATTTTTCAATAATTTTTTGACTTTGTGTGCCTTTTCCTGAACCAGGAGGTCCGAATAAGAGTAGGTTTAACATACTTAAAGGTATAGTTTTTTTTGTAAGTATTTGAGGTAAATTAATACCAACAAAGCTATAAAAAAAAAAGCTATACTCCAAAATTTTTAGCAGGATTTAATAAATAAAGCTAAATGAATTTTTAGCCTAAGCTAATAAAAAGCGAAAGGCTAATAAACATTACAAAACATTTACTTCGGTTTCTAACCAAATATCAAATTTTTTTGAAACGCTTGCTTGGATTTGTTGGGCTACTTCGTATATTTCTTTACCTTGTGCATTGCCTAAATTTGTAAGTACAAGGGCTTGTTTAGGGTACACACCCACGCAACCTATTTGCTTACCTTTCCAACCGCATTGCTCTATGAGCCAACCCGCAGGCACTTTAACAAAGTTGGTATCTACTTGAAAATGAGGTACTTTCTGATAATTCTTTGCCCAACGCTCAAAATGGGTGCAGCTAATAATCGGATTTTTGAAAAAACTCCCTGCATTACCTAATTCAGAAGGATTAGGCAATTTTGCCTGCCGAATCTCCATTACGGCTTCGACTATGGTTTGTAAAGTGGGTTCGGTAATATTTTTTTCAAGTAACCACTTTTGTACATCGGCATAACTTGTATTTAGTTTAGGCTGTTTACTCAAACGAAAACCTACTTTGGTAATAACGAGTTGATTTTTCAATTCATGCTTAAAAATGCTATCGCGATAGCCAAACTTGCAATCCGAGTGATTAAGCGTTATGTTTTGAAAATCAACCATCCGTATAGCTTTTACATACTCTACTGTCTCTTTCACCTCTACCCCGTATGCCCCAATATTTTGAATTACCGAAGCACCCACATTCCCAGGAATCAGAGCTAAATTTTCAATACCTCCATAGCCTTGTTGCACTGCCCATAGCACGAATTGATGCCAATTTTCGCCTGCTGAAACTTCCACTTCAATAAAATTAGAGTTCTCGCGAATAATTTTTATGCCAGTTATGTTAACTTTGATAACTACTCCCTCAAAATCTTGGGTAAACAAAATATTACTTCCACCGCCTAAAATCAGTTTTTTCTCTTTTTGGAATTGATGCAATACCGCTAATAATTCAGCTTCCGTTTCAACTTCAATCAAATAGCGGGCAGAAGCATCTACATGAAATGTATTGTAGTGCAAAAGGCTGTGATTTTCAAAAATTTGCATAGAGGTAAGGGGCTTATTCTATCCCTTTGAAAAATCTATTCCAACGGATTTTTTTCAGCCAGCTTTCCTTAGCATCCAAGGAGAGCCAAATAAAAGCGGCTTTACCTACTATGTGGTCTTCGGGAACAAAGCCCCAAAAGCGTGAGTCCTGGGAGTTGTGGCGGTTATCCCCCATCATAAAATAGTAGTTTTGCTTAAAGGTGTATTTATCTAATACCTTTCCATTGATGCTAATTTTACCGTTCTCAAATTTTACGTTTTTGTTGCCCTCGTATTTTTTGATAACGTATTCATAAAGAATTGCATTTTCTTTGGTAAGTTTTATGGTCATCCCCTTTTTAGGGATAAGTAAAGGACCGAAGTTATCTTTGTTCCAAGAGAAGGTTTGGGTATAATCTGCTACCTCGTCATCAGGAAAAAGCCCTGCGGCTCGGCTCGGGAAGGTAGTTCTGTCAGGCATACCTTTGGGCATCATGTCTATGGTAACCTCTTTAATGAACTCCATTTTTTTGAGTTCTTGTGCTTTTTCAGGAGTAAGGTGTGCGTAATAGGTAAAAAATTTATCATCTTCTTGGCGATTTGCTAGGACTATGTCTGTAATATCCAGTCGCTTAAAAATTTTTTCGTTAATACTAGTTGTGCTTACTATTTTATACTCTTGTTGGGTTTGCGGGTGATTTTTGAAAGGCTTACCGTTGATAAATACTTTCATGTCTTTAATTTCTAGGCTATCCCCTGCAATACCCACACAACGTTTAATGTAGTTTGTTTTCAAGTCGGTAGGGTAGTAGTTGAATTTTTCTGTTTCGCCTTGCCGTTCAGGTACGGGATAATTGAACACTACTACATCGCCATTTTTGATAGTTGTCCAAGCGAAAGGAGGAAAAGTGAGCCTTCCGTAAGGCAATTGTATCCATTCCAAATAAGAGGGAATTTTGGTGAACCAAATGGTTTGGTGGGTAAGGGGGAGTTGCAGGAGAGTTTTAGGTGTGCGCGCACCATAATGGACTTTGCTCACAAACAGGAAATCCCCTACTAAAAGTGATTTCTCCATAGACGGAGTAGGTATAGTAAAGGCTTCTAAAAAGAGCCAACGGATAAGCGTAGCGGCAATAACGGCAAAGATAATAGCATCAAGCCATTCACGGAAAACGCTTTTTTTCTTCTTAGCAGGTTTAGAATTTAATTGAGCAGTATTTTGAGTAACTTCTTGGGTAATGGCTGTAGGGGTATTTTTGTTTGTTTGCATTTTAAGTAAAACAAGCAATAAAAAATTAGATATGATTATGCTATTTGTGCCTAAAATTGGTGCAAAATTACACATATTTTCATATTTCTTTCAAAACGTTTTGTTGAAGTTTTTAGAATTTATTTTTTTTTTGTTCATTCTGTTTACAAAGAGGGGGGTAAATCCACTGAATACTCTCTCTGCCTAAGATTTCTATAAAATATTGTGTTATTCATTCATTTGTGGAAATAACCTCTGTAATAACCCTTTTTTGTGTTGTTGCAATAATTCTATTTTTTGGGTTTGGGCGATAATTAAATCTTCTAATAAGGAAAAACAGGAAGCAATTTTTTGTTGTTCAGCTGGGATAGGAACTCTAATATTTTGGTTCTTGTAAAAATATGGGGAACGCTTGAACCTTTTACATATGAAGTGAAATCAATTGTATTTAGCAGATAATACAACCTAATCTAAGTGGTATTTATTTTCATCTTTTGATTTTAGGGCTAATAAAAGTTCCTAAACCGATGTTTCACCTTCGCAAAAATTCAAACGATCTATCCCTTCTTCATCTTATACTATTGAAATATATGGTTCTTTGTGTTGAAAAGTATCAATATATCTGATGATACCCTCGGCTCCATAAACAGCATATCCACTTTTCTTTGAGTTAAGTTTATTAAGTATTAGTGATGAACTTTCTGCAATTAGAATATCATTGATTTGCATTAATTCCCACTTCTCACTATCCTTAAACTCTGGAAAC
>JANWZA010000049.1 GCA_025054775.1 Microscillaceae bacterium | reverse complement strand
CAACCGTAGTTTTATTGATAGCAAAACTTTTGACGGTTTTAGAAAAACAGTGCAACGCGAATTTGATGAGATTTACATTATAGATACTAAATCTGATGTAAGGCAAAACCCTAAAATCGCAGGCACTACGCACAACATCTTTGGCATACAAACAGGAGTAGCTATCACGTTTTTAGTGAAAAAAGATAGCCCTACAAATCAAGAAAAAAATGCAAAAATCTTTTACTATACCCTTACCGACGAAATGCGAAAAGAAGAAAAATTAATTTTTTTGAGAGAAAACGAACTCAATACCATTCCTTTTGAACGAATACACCCCGACGAGCAAGGAAATTGGATAAACCTTAGCAATAGCGACTTTCAAAACCTCATTCCCTTGTGTAATAAAGAAGTTAAATTGAATAAAAACGAACAAAATGATAATGCTGTATTCAAATTGTTTTCTTTGGGTGTAGTAACGGCAAGGGATGAGTGGGTATATGATTTTAATAAACAACGCTTAAAGTCCAAAGTACAGTTTTTGATTGATAAATACAACCAAGAAGTAAAACGATTGAAAGGTATTGACAAAGCAGAAGTAAAAGATAAAATAGAATATTCTATTAAATGGACAAGAGCCGTAAAAAATGATTTAGCCAAAGGAAAAATCTACGACTTTGACGAACAAAACATTACCACAAGTTTGTACCGACCTTTTGTAAAGAAGTATTTGTATTATGCAAAAGAACTAAACGAAATGCAATATCAAATGCCAAAAGTCTTTGGCAATAGAAATCAATTTCAAAATAAAGTAAGTAGTAGAAGTAAGTTCAATAACAAAATTATTTGTTTTGTTAATGTAGGAAATAGCAAAAGTTTTCATACTTTGGCATCAAGCAATATTGTAGATTTACACTTTACAGGCGACTCTCAATGCCTTCCTTTGTATTATTATGATAAATTAGGAAATTGTAAAGATAACATTACCGATTGGGCGTTAAATTTATTCCAAAATTACTATGCTAAGAGTAACGACAGAACAATCAGCAAAGAGGATATATTTCACTACGTATATGCCGTACTACACAAGCCTGAGTACCGCGCCAAATACGCCTTAGATTTGAAACGCAACCTCCCACGCATACCACTTTACGCTGACTTTTGGCATTATGCTACCATAGGCAAAGAATTGATGAATTTACACTTAACTTACGATAGCATAAACGCAGATTTTGTTGCTCAACAGTTAGGTATTAGCGTTGAGCGTAAAGCACGCAAAGCCGTAGAGCCAAAACGCAACACCACAAACGCCGATACAAATACTCAAAGCGAAACTACGGCGCTGAAAAACAAACTACTTCAGACAGAAGTTAAACTACGGCTTAAAGACAAGCAAATAGAAATAGACGAGTGGACTACCCTCCGCCCTATTCCTGACGAAGTGTACGAATACAAGTTAGGCAATCGCACTGCCGTAGAATGGGTATTAGAGCAATACAAACCCTACAAATCTAGCGACGCAACTATACAAGAAAAATTTAACACTTATAATTTTTATGACTACAAAGAGCAAGTCATAGAGTTGCTTCTGCAAGTCATTTACGTCAGTGTACAGACCGTAAAGTTAGTGCGTAGTTTATAACTTTTACATTCCTTTTCTCAAAAGAGAAAAAATAATAACAAATGTTTAGTTCTGAATGCTCATTGTTTAGTTTTTAATAACAAATGTTTAATTTTGAATGCTAAATGTTTAGTTTTTAATGGCAAATGTTTAATTATAAACGCTCAATGTTTAATTTTGAATAATAAATGTTTAGATTCTAACGTTTAATGCTTATTGTTTGTTATTAAAAACATAATTTTTAGTATCAAAATACTAACATTGAGCATTAAAGTTTTACTATTGATTATTAAAAGCTTTACATTAAGCATTAAAACATTACACCTTACAGCTAAATTCTTAGCATTAATCCCTAAAGTCTTAACCTAAGGCATAAGAGTAGAAACATGAGGGGCAGCGAGTGAGGCTTTGAGAGGTTCAAGGCAGTAGGGGGAAAGGGAGATATAAACTAGTTAGGTCAGAGAATTACATTCTAATCAAAGCGGCGTAGGCTTGGTTTAAGGCCATAAGACTTTCGTGAGTGCCACGTTCAATAATTTTGCCGTATCGCATTACAATGATCTCATCGCAGTCGCGAATAGTACTTAGCCTGTGCGCAATCACCAGCACTGAGCAAGAGCGTTTGCGAATACTCTGTTCGATTTGCTTCTCGGTGAGAGGGTCAAGGGCACTGGTGGCTTCATCTAGAATAAGGATAGAAGGATTATGCACCAAGGCTCTGGCAATTTCAAGGCGTTGGCGTTGCCCTCCGCTAAAGTTCTTGCCTCCTTCCTGCACGATGCTCTCGTAGCCATTCTTTCGGCTGGCAATCACCCCATGGATTTGAGCATCTTTGGCCGCTTGTATGATTTGCGTGTCAGGAATGGTACTATCCCAGAGGGTAATTATCTCTTTGGTAGTGCCTTCAAACATAAAAATATCTTGGCTCACCATAGCAATAGAATTGTTGATAACTTCTCTAGGAATCTGCCGCCGAGGCTTTCCATCAAGCAGAATTTCTCCTTCCCATGGTGTGTAAAGCCCTGCCAAGAGTTTGGCAATGGTAGATTTTCCACTTCCTGAGCCTCCTACCAACGCCACACGCTCCCCCTGCCTGATGGTAAGGCTAAAATTCTCTATTAAAGGCTTGGCCAAACGGCTGTACCCAAACGTTACATTCCTGAACTCAATATGCCCTTCCAGCTTTTGGGTAATGATGTTAAAATCCTGGGGAGTAAGTGGTTTAGGATGCACCACAGAGAGATGCGAGTAGGTAGTCTCTTCATCAATCTTAGCTTTCAATACATCCTCTAAGCGGCTCATCTCGCCTTTTGCTTCTTGGATTCTCCCCCCTAATTGCAAAAGACCTTGCACGGGCTCCAAAAAATGTAACATCAAGCTCTGAAAAGCCACAAGCATGCCAATAGTAAGGTGCCCTTCCATAACACGCAGCCCACCAATTACTAAAACAAGCAACACTGTAAGAGAATGTAAGAAATGAGGAATAGCATTCAAGAGTATGCTTTTTTCGTGAGCTTTTTGTTGGGCAATAAGCATCTTGCTCATGTAGCCTGCCCATTTCTTAAAAAAATCGTCTTCTCCCCCTCGAGCTTTGATGCTTTCAATAGTTTGCAAACCGTTGGTTATTACTCCCATCAGTTTTCCTTCTGCATTTTGCATCTGGCTGTATGCTTGCTCTCTTTGTCGAGCTATCCACTGCAACGCAAAGAGATTGAGCGTAGCAAATCCAGCTCCAGCAAGCGTAAGCCAAACATCATAGTTGAGCATAATCACAAAATAGAACACAATAAGGAAAATATTGAGCAAGTTTTTGGCTAAATGATTAGCTATGAGCTGGGCAATATTTTCGTTAAGCTTCACACGAAGGGCAATATCGCCTGCAAATCGTTGTTGAAAAAAATCAACTGGCAAACGTAGAACGTGCCAAAAAAAGCGAGTGCTAGTAGCTACAGAAAGCTCAGTTTCTAAACGTAAGAGGTATTTATTCTTCAGATATTCTAAGACTCCTTTCAGCACCAACACCAAAAGCATACCAATTACAAAGGGCAAAAACCAGTGTGTTAGGTTTTCAATCAAAATATCATCTATAAATACCTGCAAGAATACGGGAATAGCTAAATTAGGTACAACTAAAAGCAGATTCACTAAAAATATATACAGGATTGCCCAATGATAGCCCTTAAAGCGTTGATAAATTGCCTCAAAAATATTCGGCTTTTTACCTGATTTTACAAACTGTTCTGTAGGTTCAAAAGTGAGCACTACTCCTGAGAAGCTCTCTTCTAAGGTTTGCCAGTCTACGATGCGTTTACCTTCGGCAGGGTCGTTCAAATAGACTTTATTTTTTTCCTTATTTAGCCCTTCTAGTACCAAAAAGTGGTTAAAATTCCAATGAATGATAGCAGGCAGCGGGATGTGTAAGAGATCATTAGGTTCCTTTCTGAAGCCTTTGCTTTGCAAGCCGTACTTTTTGGCAGCTTTCACAAGGTTACTTGCCTTGCTTCCATCACGGGTTATATCACACGAAATGCGCAGCTCTTCTAGCGGCACAAACTTGCCGAAATAGCCCAAAATCATACCTAAACTTGCCGCACCGCACTCTACAGCTTCCATCTGCAGAATGGTAGGAGTGTTATGGCGAGGAGTTTTCATAAAAAAAATAGGTTAAACAATTCAGAAATCAAAAATGCAACAAAAAAGTAAATCCCATGCAAAAGTGATTTTAATATTCATCTCTTGCCATCTCTCTCCTTACGTCTCGCTCTTTAATGGTTTCACGTTTGTCATAAAGTTTTTTACCTCGCGCTAAGGCAATCTCTAATTTTGCTAATCCTCTTTCATTGATAAAAAGGCGTACAGGAATGATGGTTAGCCCTTTTTCTTGGTGCTTATGGAAAAGTTTACGAAGTTCCTTTTTGGTAAGCAGAAGTTTACGCTCTCGGCGTGGTTCGTGATTGTAGTGTGTCCCATTCTCATAGGGTGCAATGTGCATGTTCTTAACCCAGAGGCTTTTCATGTCTTTGAAATAACAAAAACTATCTTGCAATTGTACTTTTGCCTGCCGAATAGATTTGATTTCAGTGCCTGTAAGCATAATTCCTGCTGTATAGTTTTCAAGAAATTCATATTCAAAACGCGCTTGCCTGTTTTGGATATTCACGCTTTGGTTCATTTTATCTTTTAGCTTCGTCATTGCTCTTGTGCGAAGTTTTACTTCCAACTTGGAATAGGAAAACAACTAAACCTAATTTTTAGTTTCTTTGCAAGCAAAAAAGCCTGTAAGTAGTTTTCGCCCTTTGTTAAAATGACTCTCTTGCCTCCCGAGCTAATTAGTTTAGATATTTGGCATACCCTGATTGTACCTAATCCGCAGTTCAAAGTATTGCAAGTTGAATTATTTGCAGATTTTCTCGGGGTTAAGCCAGATAGCACTTTTCAGGCAATAGTCAAGCAAGTAGATGAGTGGGCATATCAAAAAAGTCTTTTAGGAAAGGATACAAGTTTTGAGGAGCGTATTGAGCAGATTAGTAGCTTACTACCTCAAGGCAACGTTTCTTTGCTTTTGGATGTAGAAAAGTTGTATCAAGATATGGAGTTGCTATTTCTGCATTATGCCCCTTTGCTCATAGAAAAGGATTTGACAGAAACCCTACAAATTATTCGGCAGAAGGGTATTCAAATTGCTCTTTTGAGCAATACGGGTTTTATCAAAGGGCAAACTATGCGTAAATTTTTGAAAAATAGTCAAATTCTAGCTCATGTAGATATAGCTATCTTTTCTAATGAAGTAGGTATTTGTAAACCTCATCCTCAAATCTTCGAACTGCTTATCCAGCGAGTATCAAACAGAGCAAAACTTTGGCACGTAGGTGATAGCTACGAAGCCGACTACATCGGAGCAGTAAATATGGGGTTACAAGCGTTTTTGTTGCAAAATTCAAGAGATAATCTTAACTTTGCAATAAACATCCAAACGACACCAAGCATCCAGTTTTTACTCAATTATTTATGAGGTTTATCCGTAAAGCCTTATTTCACCTCGCTTACGAACAAGGGCAAATTCTTACACAACATGGGCAACTTTTTGATGCAGTACAATACAGCCGTTTTAAGTATGGTATGCAAAAAGAAGCCACATCGTATGCTCACGCCCTCTTTGAACACGTTTTTTTACCAATTCGCTCATGGATAGATACTAACCCACAAGTTTATCTCACATCCTCAGCTTACAAATCTGTACCCACTGCCTCAGATGCCATAGCCAATGAGCTATTAAGCTTCCTGCAAAATCATTTTGATACTTCTATCCATAAATTTAAGATATACCGCAACAACCTCTTTACCCACGACTACGGCACACTTAGCGAACAAGAAAGACACTTTTATATGCAAAAGGTAGATTTATGCCTACCCCAAGAACTTAATCTAAGCCGACAAAAAGTAATCATAATAGATGACATACGCATTACAGGCGCCCACGAAAATAGGCTCAGAGAACTTTTCTTGAAACAAACCCAAGCCCAAGAGGTCATGTTTGTCTATTTAGCTATGTTTCGGCACAAAGTTTCACCTAGTATAGAACACCAACTTAACCATGCTTGGTTAGATGAATTAGAAAAACTTTATCTTGTTTTCAATAACCCCCATTTTCTGCCTAATGCTCGCTTGTGCAAATTTTTGCTTTCCTATTCCGACAGATATAAACTGAGGCTTTTTTTAGAGCGAATACCTATTGAAAGTCTGCATAAGCTACAAGAAGCTATTAAAAGCGACGGCTATGCTCAAATGTCCGCTTATCAAGCCAATTGTTCGCTTATTCAGAGCATTTTAGAAACAACTTGTTTAGAAAGCTCTTAAACGAAAAACAGAAAAAAAGTAGCCATATTTTGGAAATATTAGAAAAACCTCTTAACTTTGCAGTCCAAAATTAAGAACATAAAGTATATCTAACTCTAATCTTTCTATTGTTCATTTCAATTTCAAAGATATTCTAAAATAATTCAATGCCAACCATACAGCAATTAGTACGTAAAGGCAGAACAGCAGTTAAAGCCAAATCTAAATCACCTGCTTTAGATGAATGTCCTCAAAAGCGTGGTACTTGTATTAGGGTTTATACAACTACCCCTAAAAAGCCCAACTCCGCAATGCGAAAAGTAGCTAAAGTACGGCTCACTAATCAGCAAGAAGTTATCGCCTACATTCCTGGGGAAGGGCATAATCTTCAAGAACACTCTATCGTATTGATACGTGGAGGAAGAGTTAAAGATTTACCTGGTGTACGTTATCACATTATTCGTGGTGCCTTAGACACAGCAGGGGTAAAAGGGCGCATGCAAGGAAGATCTAAATATGGTGCGAAAAAACCCAAACCTAATCAAAAAGCTGATGATAAAAAAGCAGCACCTGCAGCCAAAGGCGCACCCGCTAAAAAGAAATAGTTAAAGTATTCAAAAGAATAAAAGTAGATAATGTTTAACTGAGTTTATCAAAATATGAGAAAGAAAAAAGCAGAAAAACGATATATACTCCCCGACCCTAAGTTTGGTAATGAACTCGTAGCTAGATTTGTAAATAATTTGATGCGTAATGGCAAAAAAAGCCTAGCTTATAAGATTTTCTACAATGCTCTTGAAATTGTAGAGAAAAAAACGAATGAAAAAGGCTTAGAGGTATGGGAGCGAGCCTTAAACAATGTAAAACCTCATACAGAGGTAAGAAGCCGACGCGTAGGAGGTGCTACCTTTCAAGTACCTACTGAAGTACGCGAAGAGCGACGTATCTCTTTGGGAATCAAATGGCTAATAAAGTACGCCCGAGGACGCAACGAGAAATCCATGTCTGAAAAATTAGCAGCTGAAATTATTGCTGCCTCTAAAGGAGAGGGTGCAGCCGTCAAGAAAAAAGATGATACGCACAGAATGGCTGAAGCAAACAAAGCGTTTGCCCACTTCCGTTTTTAATACCTAACTCCTACCCAAAATTAAAATGACTCGGGTTTTTTAATTCTTAAAAGCTAGGCTAATTAGTAAGACTAATTTTAATCTAACAATTAAATTTGATAAATTTGACCATAAACCTCTTGAAAAAGGGTAATTTTGCAGCCAAAGAAACAAAAAAAAACCTGTGAGATTACCCAAATTATATTTGTAGAAAAACATCGTAAACTGAAAAATTGCATTTTAGTTTTATCTTTTCTTTTTATATACTCAACAATGGCTGATTTAAGAATGCTGCGTAATATCGGCATTATGGCCCATATTGACGCAGGTAAAACCACAACTACCGAACGTATTTTATATTACACGGGCAAAACCCATAAAATAGGTGAGGTTCACGAAGGAGCAGCCACCATGGATTGGATGGTGCAAGAACAAGAACGGGGAATTACTATCACTTCGGCAGCCACTACTACCCTCTGGAACTATCCTACCGTACAAGGGGAAGTTACTGCTGACTCAAAGACCTACACTATCAATATCATTGATACACCTGGACACGTGGACTTTACCGTAGAGGTAGAACGTTCTTTGCGCGTATTGGACGGTGCAGTAGCCCTTTTTTGTGCGGTATCTGGCGTAGAGCCACAATCTGAAACCGTGTGGCGACAAGCAGACAAGTACAATGTACCACGTATCTGCTTTGTAAACAAAATGGATAGAGCAGGAGCAGACTTCTTTGGAACAGTGGCCGAAATCAAAGAAAAACTAGGAGCTAATGCCGTACCCCTGCAAGTACCTATCGGAGTAGAAGACCAATTTAAGGGTGTAGTAGATTTAATTACTCAACAAGCCATTGTTTGGAATGAGCACGACGAGGGCAAAACATACAAAATTATAGACATTCCAGCAGAAATCAAAGATGATGTACTGCGATGGAGACAAAATTTGATAGAAAACGTAGCTGACTATGACGAAACTCTTCTAGAGAAATTTTTTGAAGATCCAAACTCCATTACCAAAGAGGAAATAATGAATGCTATCCGCAAAGCAGTCATAGACATGAAAATGTTTCCTGTAATTTGCGGAGCGGCTTTCAAAAATAAAGGTGTGCAAACTTTGCTGGACGCTGTATGTGCTTACCTCCCTAGTCCTTTGGATTTACCCCCAATAACAGGTAAAAACCCCAACACAGGAGAAAAAGAAACACGAAAGCCCGACGAAAAAGAGCCTTTCGCCGCATTAGCTTTCAAAATTATGACAGACCCATTCGTAGGTAGATTATGCTTCTTCCGCGTCTACTCTGGTTCTTTGGAATCTGGCTCATATGTACTAAACACCCGTACAGGTAAAAAAGAGCGTATCTCCCGCTTGATGCAAATGCATGCCAACAAGCAAAATCCTATTGATAGAGTTAGTGCAGGAGATATCGCTGCAGGTGTAGGCTTCAAAGATATAAAAACAGGCGATAGCTTGGTAGATGAAAAAGCCCCTATCGTTTTAGAAACGATGACTTTCCCCGAACCTGTAATTGGTTATGCTATTGAACCTAAAAAACAAATTGATATAGATAAATTAGGTAATGCCTTATCCAAATTGCTAGAAGAAGATCCCACCCTGAGAGTAGAAACTGACCCAGAAACAGGGCAAACCATAATCAAAGGTATGGGAGAATTGCATCTAGAAATCATTTTAGACCGCCTTTTGAGAGAATTCAAAGTAGAAGTAAACCAAGGACCGCCTCAAGTAGCATACAAAGAAGCGCTTACTAAAACTGTAGAACACAAAGAAGTTTATAAGAAACAGACGGGTGGACGTGGTAAATATGCTGATATTGTTTTTGAAATTGGACCCAGAGAAACTAATGAACCAGGTTTGGAATTTATAAATAACATTGTAGGAGGAGTTATCCCCAAAGAATTCATACCTGCGGTTCAAAAAGGTTTCGAAGAAGCTATGAAAAACGGACCTCTTGCAGGTTACCCTGTGGACTCTATGAAGGTACGTCTATTTCATGGTTCTTATCATGAAGTTGACTCTGACTCCCTATCATTTGAATTAGCAGCCCGTCTTGGTTTCAAGGAAGCTGCTAAAAAAGCCGCTCCTAAATTGATGGAGCCCATTATGTCAGTAGAAGTAGTAACTCCTGAAGAGTTTACAGGCGCCGTAACAGGTGATTTGAATCGCAGGCGCGGCGTAATGAAAGGCATGGACTCCAAAGGATCTGGACAAATCGTGAGAGCAGATGTACCGCTTGCAGAACTGTTTGGGTATGTAACTACTTTACGTACTATTACCTCTGGGCGAGCTTCTGCAAGTTTAACTTTCTCGCATTACGAATTTGTACCTAACAATATTGCCGAAGAAATTATTGCTAAAGTACGTGGTGCAAAAGTAAACTTATAATCTTATTTGCTATACATAGTAGGAAAGTACTTATACGCTTTCCTACTCGTTTCCAAGTAGATTTCTATTTTTTTAAGATAAGTTTTTTAGTTATTGTTCACATGAACCAAAAAATTAGAATAAAATTAAAGTCATATGACCACAACTTGGTAGATAAATCTGCCGAAAAAATTGTGAAGGCTGTAAAAGCTACCAACGCGGTAGTAAGTGGTCCTATTCCTCTCCCTACCAAAAGGGAGGTATTTACCGTACTTCGTTCACCACACGTGAACAAGAAATCAAGAGAGCAATTTCAACTCTGTACTTATAAAAGACTAATTGATATTTTTGCTAATAGTCCTAAAACAGTAGAAGCTTTAATGAAATTAGAGCTTCCTAGCGGAGTTGATGTAGAAATTAAGGTTTAACAAACTCTTTTTCAACGTTTGGGCAAAAACCGACCACGTAAGTCGGTTTTTGTGTTCCATTCCCAAATTACCTACCTCTACCACTTTTTTATGCCTAACGAACATCATATAGAACTTCCTGCTGAAAAAAAAATTTTTTTCGCTTCTGATTTTCATTTGGGTGCGCCTAATCCAGAAGTAAGCAAGCAAAGAGAACGGATTATCGTGCAGTGGCTTACACAAATCCAAACCAATGCCCACTGCATTTTTTTAGTAGGTGATATCTTTGATTTCTGGTTTGAGTATAAGTACGTTATTCCCAAAGGATTTATCAGATTTCAAGGAAAGATAGCGGAATTAGTAGATAAGGGCATACAATTTCACTTATTCACAGGTAACCACGATTTATGGATGTTTGGATATTTTACACAAGAGCTAGGCATACCTATTTACACCACACCACAGACTTTTATCATAAACAATAAAACTAAAATCTTAATTGGGCATGGAGATGGATTAGGTCCCGGAGATTACAATTACAAAAGAATTAAAAAAATTTTTACTAATCCTTTGGCACAATGGTTATTCAAGCAATTGCATCCTGACTGGGGTGTAGCTCTAGCACAGTTTTGGTCAAGCAAAAGTAGGGCAAAAAATGCACACCTAGAAGAGAAATTTTTAGGTGAACGAGAACAACTTTGGCAATATTGCAAGGCACAAGAACAAAAAAAACATCACGACTTTTATATTTTCGGACATAGACATTTAGCGGTCGATATTGAAATTGCACCCAATAGCCGTTATATCAATTTAGGAGAGTGGTTTAAGCGGCAAAGTTTTGCTTACTTAGAGAATACCCGTATCTATCTAACTACTTTTCAGCCTTAAAAATATGATACTGTTAATTTAGTATAGGTTACTATTTTTACAAAAAAATTACTACAACCCTGAAACTATGGAACGATGTCCCAAATGCAGATCAACAAAATTTTGTAAAGAGGGTATAGTTAAAGGCAAACAACGATTTAATAAAGACTGCAGTTTTCGTTTTACCACATGGGAAAACCTTAAAAACTAAAACGTGATGCATTGATATTATATCCTAAAGGTTTGGGATTTCGCTCCATTGGTCGCTTCTTAGAAGTGAGCCACGTTACAGTCTTTAATTGGATTAAGGCATATGGAAAAAAACTTGATGAAATTCGGAGCAGTGATGCTATTGAATTGAAATAGATGAGACGCATACATATATTGGTCAAAAAAAACTATTGTTGGATATGGATTGCTGTTGATAGAGATGGGCGTAGATTCATCCATTGCGGAGTTGGTACCAGGGGAACTAAAACTGGTGAAAAACTTTGGAAGAAGATTGAACCGAAGATAAAGGGGGAGGGTTTGTACGGATTATTGGAAAGAATACGAAGCATTTGTGCCAGGGTATACATATACAATCCAAAGCGGAAACGTTTATGGTTGAAGGATATAGTAGTCTTTTTTGTCATTTTTTAGCACGATTAAGGAAGAAAACTAAATGTTACTCTAAAGTTTTGTTTATATGCTAGTCTATTCAGTTAAACTTTTAATGTTTAGATGGAATAATGACTTATCTATACTATTTTAACAACGCCCTCTTAAATTAGGGGGTATTTCATAGGTGCTAATAATTCTGAGTTTTGCCAAACCTACAAGCGAATTATGTTGCAAGATACGACAAAGTTGTGAAAGTGAATAAGTTTTATTTGTCTTGCGGCATTAGGATTGATAGGGTAAGCCCTGTAAAGGCTCGGTGCAAAGCACCTAAACACCAACAAAAAACCCTGCCCACCCCGCTCCTCTGCCTTTGGGCCAAGTGAAAAGATTAAAGGAAACGCTCTAACAATTATCTACTTTTTTATGGGTTAGCTAAATATTGCTTAGAGGTTTTTATTTTATTTTAGGATTAGCCGCACAAGAAACTTCAAAGATAGGAGATTTTTTATAGCTTTGCACTTTACCAAGAAAAATTTGTTTTCGCTTACCACTTAACCATATGCCACTATGCTCAAACATTGTATTTTTTGCGGCTTGTTTTTGCTTTTGAACTTTTTTGCCTTTGCCCAAACAAGCAAAAAACCGCTCACACACCAAGCGTATCAAGAATGGAAAACACTGCCTTTGGGAGAGCGAAAACTCTCGCAAAATGGCAAATGGGTAACATACCAACTCAAAACATTGGAAAGTGATAACCAAGTGGCTTTGCACGCAACAGAAGGAAATTTGTCGGCACAAATTTTTGAACGAGGGGAGAATGCCGTTTTTTCGGCAGATAGTAGATTTTTTTTGTTCAAAATTAAGCCTCACAATGATACACTTAAAAATCAGCGACGTAGAAAAGTAGCTACTGACAAATTGCCTAAAGATAGCCTTGCGATTTTAGATTTACAAACTAATGCTTTACTCAAAATTCCACGTGTCAAGTCTTTTAGAGTTCCTGAAAAAGGCTTATCCTTTGTGGCTTACCAATTAGAAATTGACGAACCTGCCAAGCCGTCTATCAAGCCTAAAACTGATTCGCTTAAAAAAAAACAAGATAGTACTCAAGTTGTTAAAATAGAACCACAGACATTAGACGAGGCGAAAAAAATTATTCAAGAATTAGAAAAAAAATTAGCCAAAACAGCTGAACCTACTAAACGCCTTGCCAAAAAAGCTCCTAAAAAAGAAACCAAAGAAAGTGGAAGTAAACTTATTCTACGCAATTTGCTCACTGCCAAGCAAGATACGTTTGTATTTGTAACCGAGTTCGTTTTCAATAAAAATGGCACTCAATTAGCCTTTGCCTCTACGGGCAACGATAGTACTTTCAAAGCGGGTGTGTATGTGGTTGATTTACAGACGCAAAAAGTGAAACACATTTTGAATAGTGCGGGCAAATTCAAAAATTTGGTATTTGATGAGGTTGGCTCGCAATTAGCCTTCGTAGCCGATTTAGATACAACCCAAAAACACGAAAAAGAGCTAATTAAGCATTTTAGCCTCTACTATTGGAACGATAAGCAACCCTCAGCACAACTTTTCGCCCATAGAAATACGGCAGGTATTCCTATCAATTATATGATTAACGAACACGTTAGCCCCTTTTTTGCTAAAAATGGTGAAAAATTGTTTTTCGCTACTAATCCTATTCTACCCGTTGCCGATACTACACTTTTGCCTGAGGAAATTGTAAATGTAGATATTTGGCACTGGAAAGACGGTAAAATTCAGACACAGCAAAACGTGGAACTCACTAATGAACGCAAGCGTGGCTATTGGGCTGTAGCATTGCTCAAACAACAAAATAAAATTTTACAGCTAGCCTCTCCTGAAATTCCTAACATATTAGTCCCTAACGAAGGGAATGCGAACTTTGTAATTGCTGTTACCAACAAACCGTATGAAATCCTTACCACTTGGCAGGGCTACTCCTTTACAGACGTTTACTATATTTCTTTCCAAGACGGTAAACCAAAGAAAATTCTTGAAAAACTACAAGCTAACCCACAAACCTCCCCGCAAGGCAATTACTTATTTTGGTACTCCGAACCAGACTCGGCATGGTTTAGCTATCATATTGCCCAAGCCAAAACGTTTAATTTAACCAAAAATTTACCCGTAGCTTTCTACGATGAGTTAAACGATGTTCCCGATTTTCCTAACTCTTATGGCTCAGCAGGGTGGATAGAAAACGATGCACTCCTATTGGTATATGACCGCTATGACATTTGGGCTTTGCACCCTGAAAATAAACAGCCCGCAAAAAATCTTACCCAGATAGGTAGAAAAAACCAAATCTCCTTCCGTAATATACGTTTAGATAACGAAGAGCGATTTTTCAAACCGAACCAACTGCTTTACTTGCGTGCCTTCCACGAAATTAGCAAAGAATCAGGTTTTTATAGTTTGAATTTGGGCAAAAATGAAAATCCGCAAAAACTTATTTTGCAACCTTACCGCTTTGAGGGCTTAATGAAAGCCAAAAATGCCGAAAAGTTTATCTTTACACGTGAGAATTTTCAGGAATTTGGGGATATTTACCTCACCGATGCAACTTTTACTAATATCCAAAAATTGAGCCACGCCAACCCACAGCAAAGCCAATATCTTTGGGGAGAGGTAGAGCTCGTTACGTGGTTTGCCCCCTCAGGGGAACAATTACAAGGGCTATTGTATAAACCCGAAAACTTTGATAAAAGCCAAAAATATCCCATGATAACCTATTTTTATGAACGCTTAAGCGACAATTTGCACCAATACATTGTTCCTGCTCCCAGTCCTTCTACTATTCGTACTTGTATGTTTACAAGTAATGGTTATCTTGTCTTTATGCCTGATATTCCCTACCGCAAAGCTGAACCAGGCAAAAGTGCCTATGATGCTGTTATATCAGGAGTGCTCTCAGTGATAGAAAAGGGTTTTGTAGATACTAAACGAATGGCAATTCATGGGCAAAGTTGGGGTGGCTACCAAACTGTGTACCTCATTACTCAAACAAATCTTTTTGCCTGTGCCATGGCAGGTGCTCCTGTGGTAAACATGACCAGTGCCTATGGTGGTATTCGATACGGCACAGGTGTAAGCCGTATTTTTCAATATGAGCGTGGGCAAAGCCGTATTGGAGCTACGCTCTGGGAACGCCCTTTTGCTTATTTAGAAAACTCTCCGCTTTTTAATTTACACAAAGTACAAACGCCCTTGCTAATTATGCACAACGACCGCGACGGTGCTGTACCTTTTACGCAAGGCATTGAACTTTACATGGGTTTGCGACGCTTGCAAAAACCTGTATGGATGCTCACCTACAACGGAGAAGACCACAATTTGATAGAAAATAAAAATCGCAAAGACCTGTCCATCCGTATGCAACAGTTTTTTGACCATTACCTCAAAAATGCACCTATGCCCTACTGGATGCGAAACGGTGTAACTGCTATTGAAAAAGGGATTAACCTGAGATATGAACTAGAAAAGTAATTTCCCTTTTTTGCAAAAGCGTCCCCACTTGGACCGACTGTAATTTTTTTGGCATTCCCTTTGCCTTTTGCCCTCACACGCTTACTTCCCACTGCAAAATGGCAAAGGTCAGACTGCTGCAGGGTTCACTTCGCTACCATGCTTCGCTAACGCTTCGCAATGAGCCGACAAGCGGCTCGCCCTCCGCATCCTTAACGCAAAAAGATAGGTTTGTCAATCCATTAAGCAGAAAAATAGTAAAAAATTTTTAACTTTACAAAAAAACTGTGATATGGCTTACTATCCAATAGACATACAAGAAATTCAAGTCAAGATTGCAAAAAAACTTATTCGCAAATACGTACCTCAAATTTTGTCCATTTTTGACGAAAATTCTAATGTCAAGGAAATACAAAATAAATTTGGGGAAAAATTAGTACGTGTTGATGGAACTATCCCCATAGATTTACCCGTTG
>JANWZA010000010.1 GCA_025054775.1 Microscillaceae bacterium | reverse complement strand
AAAGAAATCTTTTACATCATAGCTCTTTTCTATCTCAAAGCCTTTACTATTTTTCTCTTGGGTTACCTGCCAACGCAACTGTACCTTGTCTGCCTCTATACGCTTGCCCTCAAAGGCTTGAAGGGCTATGAAAAGTGGAGTGCCTTCGAAAGAAATAACAAATTCGCTGAAATCACTAATACCTGTACCTGGTGAACCTGAGAAACGAATACTACCAAACGATTTTCCCTCGTGTACAAATACCCAGGCATTAGGATCCGTAGAATTAGAAGGGCGTTTGTATAGCTTAAACTCTTGCGGCGTATTATACGGAGGACTACCTATCGTACCAGAAAAGCCAAACTGAAAGGCTTTGATTTCTATTTCGCATTCGTCAAGTGGGGAGAAGGTAGCATTTGAGCCAAAGTTACGAATTACCCACGAAATTTTACTTTTTATACCTGGAATGTTCTGTACGTTTCTTGGATTAGTTAGTAACCTACTAACTACTATATCTCCATTAGGAGCAGTAGCCCCGAAATCTAATTTTATGCCTGTAGTATTTATTAGATTGCACACACTATGAGCAATAGCATAAAATTTATCCCCTGAACCTGACTTACCAAATGAAGGCAAGTCATTTATCCAAGAAATACCTTTTGCAGAGAAATCTACCTTATAATTATTAGCATTAGGGCTAAACTCTTTAGCATAGTTATATCCAAAGTTTCCTGTTCCCTCGTCAAAATCGTAGTAAGCGGCTAAACGCGATATGTTGGGGTGTTTATTTGTCAAGGATATATCTATGTTTTGACGAATGGTATTCAAGGGAATGACACCCCTCCAAAACCTACACTCGCTTAAAGTGCCTGAGAAGAAATTATTTGTACCATTATTACTACCAAACCATGTTTTTAATCCTGTGGGAGGCTGCGGAAAAGTAAAGTTTGTGGTTACACCTGTCGTACCTACTTGTTTACCATTTTTATAGATAAACCATTGACCTGACATCCGCCCAAAAGCAATATGATTCCATTCATTATCTACAAAGGGAGCTCCTACTATAAGAATTGGACTATCTATTGCTCCATTGACTACGATATTAAATTCGTTCTTATTTTCAGGAATAATCAACCCATATCCATTGCTGTTATTTCCATTATAGATAACTACTTGGTTAGTACTTTCACCTTTGGCTCTTACCCAACATTCTATAGTAAAATTTTGCCTACTCAAAGCCGTAGGATGATTAAGAGAGGGAGCGGTTGTTACGCCATATTGGTTTGTGCCATTAAATTTCACTGCCCAAGATTCGGTAGTGGCTGGGGGAATTGAGGCTGTGGTGTTTAGGAATACACGCCCCTCGTCTCCACTTTGTTCAATAGCTACAATATCCAATAGCCCATCAGCATTAAAATCCTCCACAGCTACCCAACAGGGGTAAAATCCAGAAACATTTAGGCTGGTAGGAGAAAGGAGGCTGAAACCTGCAAAAGTATTATTTACGTTTCTTACAATGTAAATTTGTTGGGATGTCGTTCCTACTACAATCAAATCATTTTTTCCATCGTTGTCTATATCTCCCAGTGCCATGTGCCTAACTCCCAATGTTGCCATTCCCAAGTTTATAGGGGTATTGAAGGTTCCATCGCCTTTTCCTGGCAAAAACCTAATATAACCATAAGGGGAGCTCTCTACCAAAATAGCTGCATCTTCATTACCATCATCATTAAAATCATCTACTATGATGTATCTTATTTTTTCACTTGTATTGACTGTGGTCGCTGTTATGGTAGTGCCGAAAGTACCATCTCCATTACCTGGCTTGAAATACAAATTCTCATCATCTATTACCAACAAATCAACTTTATCATCAGCATCAAAAAAACCGAAGGCTAAATGTTTAGCTGCTCCAAAAAGTCCAGTACCATAAGAGCTATATATAAGGGGAGAAGTTTCAAAAGGTTTACTTGAACCGTCATTTAAGATGGTAACTATATAATAATCATTAAAAGTATTATCAAAAGCGGTAGTGGCTATGTCCAAAAGACCATCATTATTAAAGTCCGCGGCGGCTAAAAAGTTAGCTCCTTGTGAAGATGTTCTAACAGGAGAGGTGAGAATTAAGTTTCGCTTAAAAGTAGGTGGATTGTTATCAAAAATACTTCCTACTGGACTGTAAGCATTTCCCTTAAAATACACAAGAGAAACTGCAAGAGGATTTAATGTATTATCTCCTATTATCATGTCCAAATATCCATCTTGGTTAAAATCTTCAGTAATTACGGAATGTGCTCTCTGCAAAGGAGAAAGAGAATAAACAGAATAAGAGGCACTTCCTGAGAAGGCGCCAGTTCCTGTACCTAATTTAAGTGTAGCTTTTTCATTTCCTAAAGTTTCTTTATGTGTTATGATAATATCGGGATAGCCGTCGTTGTTATAGTCATTTACTACTAATTGTCTTAGGTTATCGGTAGAAGGGATGGCAAACGGATTACTACCTATGGGTTGCTGAAAAGTAAAGGTCTGCCCCCAACTTAGGGCTATTGCACTTAGGTATAAAATGAGCATAAGTGCAATACTTTTGAAAGATATACGCTTTTCCATAAAGAAAACAGTTAAGGGTTGTTAATTGAATATTGTTAATTAAATATATATCTCAATTCTCAGCATTATGTGGGAAATTGAGAGTTGGCTTCTCTTTCATAATAATTTTTTTCACCTTATTTTCTAAATACTTATGTATTGGTGTGAAAATAAGAGCTATACAAATATTCGCTAATAAGGTAAGTATTGGTACGCCGTTGGTGTAAGGTGCAATAAATGGTTCTGTAAACACGAGTATGAACTCGAAAAATATCAAAAACAAGAAAAATACAATCGCTTCTAAAAATTGATTACTTACGTTTAGTCTTCCTGTAAGTAATACTCCTACAAAAAGTAATACAATAAAAATGAATATTCCTGAGAATTGTAAATTGTTTCTTCGCTCTGTTTCGCGAGCTTCTATTTCGGCTTGTCTTTCTTTGGCACGCTTTTCCTCTTCTAATTTTCGTTCTATCTCAAATCCTGCCTCTAACCTACCAATCTCCTTTGATTTATCTTCATTAAAAAGACTGTCTTTATAAGCCATGTAAATTTCAGTCATTTCGTAGGCTTTTTTAAATTGTCCTGCTTTGGCATAGGTATTTTTTAGCCCTTCAGCCGCATCGCGCATTAGAAGTTTAGAGCCAATTTGCTTAGCAGTTTCAAAACCTTTTTGGTAATTTTCTATAGCTTGGGCATATTTTTGTTCTTTACTTAATACACTAGCTAGTCCGTTATATATTACGGAAATTGCCTGCTTATCGTTTATTTTCTTTGCATCTTTTAGGGCTTCTTCGTAAGTGATGCGTGCTTTTTCTAATTCATTGAGTTCTACATAAGCCCCTGCCACATAATTCTTAAACAAAGGCAGACGTGTTTGGTTATTCGTTTGGATAGCAATTTGCAAGGCTTTTTCAAAATTTTGTAAAGCCTCTTTATGCTTATGTTGTAATTGATTAATATTGCCGATGTTAGTCAGTATATCTGCCTCTGCTTGTAAGTTTTTGAGTTTACGTGCTACCAAAAGGGCTTTGTTATAGTATTCAATGGCTTGTTTATAGTTATTTTGCTGCTGATATACCAAGCCTATGTTATTATTAGAGGAGAGAGTACCCGCTTGGTCTTGTAAGTTTTCACGTACTTTTAGTGCTTCAAAATGATTTTTAAGGGCTTCTCCATAGTTACCTTGTTGGTAAAAGTATAAGCCTATGTTATTCAAACATACAGCCACGCCTTTCTTGTCGCCTAGTTTTTCTCTTATTGCGAGGGCTTTTTTTTGATAGTTAATAGCATCGGCATAATCAGCTTGTATAGAAGCTAATACGCCTCTAATTACAAGGGCTTGTGCTTCACCTTTGAGGTATTTTATTTTTTTAGCTAATTTTTCTGCTTTTTGAGCAAGGCTATCGGCTTGTTTGGGGTCTTGTTTAGAGAGAATTTTGCTCATTTCGTTTAAGGTGTTCACGCGGTTAGTGTCCTCGCTTGTTTTTCTAAGAACCTGTTGCAAGCTATCTATGTTATTTTTTTGGGCAAAAGAAAATGTAGTTATTGCTAAAAAGACACTATAAGTGAGCAAAAAATAAATGCTATGATATGTTTTCATAAAAATTTAGCAGATAAATAATTCAAAAAAGATGACTTACAGTGCTACTTTTGACCTTAAAGCATCTCTAAAGTATTCTACAAATTTATTGACAAATTTATCTTAACATGTATTTTTCTATGAAATATACGTAAAAACTTACGAAAGAACCACTTTATATTATAAAATATTCTTAGGTATAAAAAGAAAAAATCCTGCTTTGATTTAAGTAAATCAAAGCGGATTTGATAAGTTTTAAGTTTATGTATTTTGAAATAGTCTATTTCTATTTATTTATTTTCTCAAATTCTTGAATTTTCTTGATAATTTTTTCATCGGTAACTAGTGTGGGTTCTGCAAAGCCTTTTTTGCTTTTGTCTATGTGGTAATATTTACCGCCATAGGTCCAGTAATATTCGTCATCTACTATGTACTGCCTAATCAAGCCCACGAGTTTACCTTTTACACGCTCAATATTAGGCTTCTTGTCTGAGTTGTCATAATTGATACGATAAAGCACCTTGTCAGGGTTCTGTTCTAAAAATTCACTTGGGTTAATAGTATTTTCAGTATCTGTGGATATTTTAGGTGATTCAATAGATTTGTCTTGGTTAATGATAGGTACTTTTTCAACGTTGTTTTCATTAGGTTCACTAGATCTTGTTTTTGATGTATCTTGAACAGATGTGATAGCCTTATGTTCTGATATTGATACATTAATTGTTTGTGTATTCTTTGGTATATTTAATATTGCACTTGGCTTAGATATGGAATTAGTTTTTTCTTCAACTTGCGGCTTAGGTTCTGTAATACGAGTATCCTTTTTAGGAGATTCTATATTTACATTTGCTTTCGGGATGTTAGCTTGTATTTTGGAGCTATCCAAGGTAGTATTTTTAGATACGACAGGATTTTCAAGTTTTTTCTTTTTACTTTCACTAGCAAAATACCAGGTTGTAGCAATGGTGAGTCCTATACCACCACCTATCAAAATTGCCCAACGCAAAGGTTGTTCGGCTAAATTTGTCCAAAAAGAGTGTGGCGTTTTTATTTTTATTGCTTCAAGTCGTTGTTTAAGTTGTGCCTTTCGGTAAGCTTGAATACCACTTACGATTTCTTGTTGCAATTCAAACTCTGCTTTCAACGAGCTATCATTTCTTAATCTTTGCTCAAAGGCAATACGTTCTGCCTCGGGCAATTCATTGCGCAAGTATGCGTCAATTAGGTCTTGGTAGAACTCGTTTTGCATAAAAATAACCTTCTTTTTGTTAATTTTCTTTAATAATTTTTTAATATTTAATTTTAATCTAGAAAATCAGTTGCTTTATATTTAGATTTTACTAATTCATCCAATTCTTTTTTACATTTATATTTTTTAGTTTTAGCAGTGTCAGCGTTAGCAAAGCCAAGCCTCTCTGCAATTTCTTGCATAGAGAGCCCATCGAAGTAATAATAAGACAGGACTTTACGGCAAGTTTCTCCTAAGTTGTTGATACATTTATTGATAATAGCCATTCGTTCTTTTTGTTCTAACGTATTATAGTCCAGTCCTTCGGGAATTTCGTCAGTAAGTCGTGCTTTACGTTCGAGTTCTTTTCGCCAAAGGTTTTGGCATATACTGTAAATGAATGTACTAATCTTTGCTGTTAGCACGAAGTCAGGTTTAGTAGCTTTTTGCCAAAAGATTATTAACGCCTCTTGAAAAATATCTTTTGCTTCTTCTTCATTTCCGCTGTTTTTGGTAATCAGCCTTACCATCATGCGGTAATTTTTTTTATAGATATAATCCAGAGCAGTTTCATCACCTAATTGAATCCGTTTAAGGAGTTCACTATCTTTCATGCAAAAAGCCCTCTGCTTTTGATGTTGAATACTAAATTAGTAAAATAAGTAACCTCTGCCAAAAGGTAGTAATAAAAGATTTATGAAAATAAGTGTAAGAAAAACACAAAAATAGTTAATTTTTTTAAATTAATTTAATTCAGAATATTTAATACTATTTTCTTACTCTATGTATTTATACTATGTATTTGCCTGAAAATTAGCTTGTCAAATACTTATAGCTTATTTTACGCTTTTTTTTACTATTTTTTTATTACTATTTCATAGATTTTTCCAACAAAAATTAAGCCTTATATTATTTTACAAAGACAATCAGAGATTAAAAATCTATTTAGGTAAGCGTAAGTTTTTTTATAATACTACAAAAATTATTTTTCTTATTCAAAAGTTACTTTGGCTTTTTTGACTATACGCCATCTTTGGTTCTCTTTCACAAGTTCTCCTCTTTCTATGGTAACAATTTTGGTATCATTATGAGGGGGGTAGTCAAATTCAGTAGCGGGTAACAGGTAATTTTCCCAATATTGCAAGGCTAAATGGTGATATTCGTTGCGATCTGTAACACTAAAATAGGCTTTTTCAAGATCGTTAGGATTGACTTCTACTTTGTAGAAATGCTCTTTAGTAGGTTCAGTCTTGAAGTTCTGTTCTTCAAAATTATTTTCTTGTGTATTAAGTTGAGCATAAAAGATGCGGATATTAGGAGCAGTACGTTGTTTTTCTAAATGTTCTGTACGTTGAGCGTATATCTCTTCGGGGCTGACTTTGTATTGGTTACGCGATTTCAGGGTAAGAATTTCCTGAATAATGGCACTAACCTGCTCGTTTAAGAAATTAAATTTCTGCATCAGGGCTTGGTGTTCACGAATAGGTGTAAAAGTATCCAAACGATTGTCCAGTCGGCTATATTTTTCAGTAAGTTGTTCTTGGATCTCTGTAATTTGTTTTTGTAATTCCTTGATTTGGTAGTACAAAAAAGCAATACCACCTATAAGTGCAAGAATTAAAAAATAAACTAACATACTGTTTTGAGAAAGCGAATGATTGTAGGTATTATTAGTAGTTGTGTAAGTAGAAGAGGCTATATTTGTATTTGTTTCCTTTTCAGGAGTTTGTTTATTGTCTGGTATGTTATCCACCTTGAACCGGCTTTTGCCTTGTAATCTATCCAAACTTTCTTGTTTGATGCTTTGCAATTCAATAGCAAAAACTTTTACGGTTTCTTTCCAAGCCCTGTCTTGTCGCATTTTGCTTAATTCAGTAGTTAGGTCTTGGATAAGTTTGTTTAATCGTGTTTGGAGTTTTCCTTTACCGTAGCTTTCATATTTTTTATTTTTGAATAGGCGTAAAAATCTTGCCGTGCTTAAATATTCTTTGGGTATGCTTTCTGCAATCGTTTCTATGGTACTACAATTTACCCTTATGAGGCTATCTTCGGGATTGCTATTTTCATTGAGGCAAAAATCTATTGTTTTACAAAGTAGGTCTTTTTTTACCTCTTCATAAAGCTCTGCTTCCTGTTGTGCTTGGGCATTTTGGTTTACAAAAGGCAGGCACACGTTTAGAAGTAAAGCTAAAAACTTTGAACGCAAAGCAATGTTCATAGCTTATGCAATGGCTGTTTCATTATCTTATGTAGTTTAGTTGGCATATCTTGTAAGGCGAAATATTTTTCTCAAAAATATACAAAAATGTGGTGTTTTACAAAAAAAGTTACAATTTGCAGTCAGATTTCACTAAAAACTAACCCACTTAGGACTTTTGGGTAAAAATAGGTACTTTTAGCGGGCATAAGGTATCCTTTTTGGCAAATTTCGTAAATCTGTTCAAAACTTACACTTTTGGTAAGCAAGGCCATCACTGCTCTGCCTGCTTGTACCTCGCGCACACAAAAAGTAGCATCTTGTGAAAAATCTAAATAATTAAACTGGTGATTAGCAGGAATTTGCAACACTTTTTCAAAAATAAAATAATGCATTACTGACAAATCTAACTGCTTCACTTCGTTAGGTAAATTCCAGTTAGGCTCTTCAAGAGGGTGTTTTTTTAAGTTAATCTCTAAAATTTTGTCTTTGAGAAACAAGCCAAAGCTGTATGGCTGGGCAAAAGAAATTTCAGCTAAACTCTTGCGTGGATGGATATAAAAAAAAGTCTGTAAAGCTTCTAAAAAACTATTTTCGTGAAAATCATACACGAAGCGAATAATGCGATGTGTAGGCAATAGCCCAATATCATTAGAAGCAGTATTAGTAAGCCAAGTAAGATGGTAGTTATAGCCTTCTTCACCCGTATGGTTAGGGTTTTGATTACGGCATTGAAGGGCAAAGCGTTGCGAACTTTCGTAGCGGTGGTGTCCATCGGCGATTATCAAGATTTTATCTCGTAATACTTCTTGAAAAAATTGTATCACTTTCCTGTCGTGAATAGCACTTAAAATATGTTGTGTACCTTGATTGTCAGTAAGTTGGTAAATGGGTTGCTTAATACTTTCTTGTAAATATTGTTCTAATAGCATTTTGCTATCAGTATAGAAGGTGTGTGTAGGTACGGTGTGCATAAAGGTAGCCTCTAAAAGGTGAGTACGGTGGGCTACAGCTTTAGGGACGGTCATCTCATGAGGTAAAATTTGACGCCTTTCACTTAGTTCTGTATCTATCTTCACGTGAGCAATAAACCCTTTACGTACAAACTGTTTTTCACTTCCTTTAAGGCTAAAATACTGAAAATACACGTACAGAGCAGGAAGTTTGTCTTGTAAAATAATACCTTGTTTTTTCCATTGTTCTATGCGTCGGCTTACATTGTGATAGGGAGGCACGTCTCTTGGAGAGGAAATATGAAAATTATGATAAGGAATTTCATACAAGCGAGCCTCTCGTTGTTGAGAGAGCGTCTCTGCAAGTGGCGCAGTTAGTTGCAGTAATTGTGGTAAAAATTTTGAATTATACCGCCATGCTCTAATAGGTTGAATAGGAGGCATAGTTTTTCCGAATTATCTACTGACTTAGATTGAATGTTTCGCAAAAAATGCAAATGTTGTAAAAATACACAAAAGTAGTAAACCGAGACAAAAGGAGACTTGTTACAAAAAATATAGTAATACGGACAAGAAACGCTAACTTTGCAGAAAATTGAGATAGGCTATGCGTTTTACATTCATAAGACTAGCGAAGACTTGGCAAGCGGGCTATTGTCAGGAGTTTACAACCCTGCTTCGGCTCAGCCTTCCGATTATCATAGGGCAGTTAGGCACTGTTCTGCTCGCTCTTACCGATATTCTAATGATTAGTCCCTTAGGAAAAGTATCTTTGGCAGCGGTTGGGCTGGCAAATTCAGTCTTTTTCCTTATAGCAGTTGTAGGCATAGGCATTACTTCGGTCATTACGCCTTTAGTGTCAAAGGCAAAAGCTAGAGGAGATATAGTAGAATGTAGTCATTTATTTGTGCAAGGGCAAAAAGTAGCTTTTTTAGCAGGGTTAATTATTTTGTTCATTACTTTGATAGTGGCTTATTTTGCGCCTTGGTTTGGGCAAGAAGCGGAAGTAGAGCAAATTTTTCAGTCTTTTTTAATAGTGCTTGGCTTCTCCGCTGTACCGATGATATGGTTCTATAGCCTCAAAAACTTTGCTGATGGCTTATCGCAAACCCAGGTAGCTATGCATATTACATTTGCCACCGTAGTAGTGAACGGATTACTTAACTATGTGTTTATTTATGGCTTACCTCCTGTTTTGCCTGCCCTTCAAGCTCAGGGAGCTGCTATCTCCACACTTTTAGCCCGTTTATTCATGTCTGTAGCTATGTATGCTTACATTCGGTATTATGATTTTTTTCGTGTTTTTATTAGCCAAATTTCTTTTTGGGAAAAAAACAGCATACTTTTTCAACATATATGGCAAATGGGCATACCTGCAGGTTTGCAATTCTTTTTTGAAATTGGCTCATTTACAGGAGCTTCTATCCTGATGGGTTGGTTAGGCTCAGCCTCATTGGCAGCACACCAAGTAGCTCTTAATTTGGCTACTATCTCCTACCTTATTGCTTTTTCCTTTGCTATTGCGGGTTCTATACGAGTAGCTGAAGGGCTAGGATTGAGTGATAAAAAACAAATGCTCAAAGCAGCAAATACAGCAGCTTTTACTTCGATTACTTTCATGACTTTTTGCTGCCTTTTATTTCTTATATTTACCTCTCCTTTGGTACGGCTTTTTACTCAAGAGCCTACTGTAGTAGCTATCGCCATAAAACTCCTTTCTATTGCCGCATTTTTTCAGATATCTGACGGAACACAAGTAGTTTTTTTAGGACTTTTGCGAGGTATCGGTGATATGAAAATACCTACTTACATCACTTTGGTAGCTTACTGGCTTTTGAGTTTACCTATTTCATATCTATTAGCTTTTACTTACCAACTGCAAGCCATAGGAATTTGGATTGGACTATGGGTTGGGCTGACTACTGCCGCACTATTGCTTAGCATTCGCTTTTATGTGCTATTGCATTATCGCTTCAACGAAATACCTAAAAAAGAATTAGTAGAAGCATAAACCTCAAAAGGTGTATTGCCAAAAATTGGTAAATAATCTATGACTTTGTGAAATAGCTATGAAGTTTACCATAAATTGAACTGCTGATTCTGTTTTTAATATTTGAGTTATTGCAAAAATAGCACTAGAGCATCTTTTTAAGTATAGGTTAGATCCTCGATAATTACTCATATTTTCTTCGCTCGAAGAGCTTCGGGGTAGAAACTTTACAGGAGCTTTACTCACGCTTTAAGGGCTTTACATCAAGTTATGGTAGGCTTGCTTTTTCAAATCCCTCACATAATTTACAAGTTTTTCAGTTGGGCATAGTCAGTTAAATTTAACCTCACAAACTTGGAAAAAACAACTATATGAATCATTTAGCATTTTTTTTTATGTAGTTCAAACCAAAACTTATATTCTTAAGTTTATTCAGAGCTAAGCTACAACATGTTTTCACTTCTTATCGCTAAACGACTATGTTTACAAATACCTCATATGTTGATACTCAAACTGCAGAACAGGAAGCACGAAAAATAGTAGAATTACAAAAAAGAAATGCAAGTATAGTAAAAAAAACTACCGCCAAGGAACGAATTGCCAAACTGAAACGCCTTAAAAAAGTTATTTTAGATAACCGCCAAGCTATCCACGAGGCAGTTTACAAGGACTTTCGCAAGCCTTCTGCGGAAGCCGATTTAGGGGAAATTTTTGGTGTACTCTCCTCAATTTCTCACGTCTGCAAACATCTTCGCAGTTGGATGCAACCCAAAAGAGTAGGTACACCGCTCAATTTGATAGGTACAAGTTCCAAGATAGTGTACGAACCCAAAGGTGTAAGCCTGATTATTTCACCTTGGAACTATCCCTTTCAATTAGCTATTGACCCACTAGTATATGCGATTGCTGCAGGCTGTACAGCTGTTATCAAGCCTTCTGAAATGACACCGCACACCTCAGCGTTGATAAAAAAACTTATCTCCCAAGTTTTCGAACCTCAAGAAGTTGCCGTTTTAGAAGGAGACGCCACCATAGCCCAAGCCCTCCTGAAACAACCTTTTGACCATATATTTTTTACAGGTAGTCCTACCTTAGGAAAAATAGTAATGCGTGCTGCTGCCGAACACCTGACTTCGGTAACCTTAGAATTAGGTGGAAAATCCCCCGTAATTATTGACGAAAAAGCCAATTTACAAGACGCTGCCGAAAAAATTGCTTGGGGCAAAACCTTTAATTGTGGACAAACATGTATTGCTCCTGACTATGCCTTAGTACATCAAAGCCTTGAAAAACCTTTTATTGAAGCCCTAAATCAAGCCATTCAAAAATACTATAATCCTAAAAACCAAGGAATTGAAAAATCTCCTGACTATCCACGTATTGTCAATCAACGACATTTTACCCGCATTACTCAATTACTACAGGATGCTTTTGAAAAAGGAGCAATAGCCACATACGGTGGAACAACTATAGCCGAAGAGAATTATGTTGAACCTACTATATTAACTAATGTAAATAATGATATGCTTGTAATGCAAGAGGAGATCTTTGGTCCAATATTGCCCATTATACCCTACAAAAACTTAGGGGACGCTCTGCAATTTATCAACCAAAAACCTAAACCTTTAGCTTTGTATGCATTCAGCCAAAACCATCATACGCTAGAGTACATCCTACAAAATACTACCGCAGGTGGTACCACGTTCAACGATGTATTCTTGCACGTTGGGCATCCTAGCTTACCCTTTGGTGGTGTAAACAATAGTGGTATCGGCAAAACTCATGGCTACTATGGCTTTATTGCTTTCTCTAATGAGCGTGCCGTACTGAAGCAGCACTGGGTAAAAAGTGTATTCAAAGCATTTTACCCGCCTTATACTGCTAAAAAATTGAAAAATATCAATCTCTTTAGCCGATACGTATAATGTGCGGTATCAATTTCATTTGGGACAAAAAAAAACAACTCGCCTCTTGCACCTCTATACAAGCTATGAACCAAGCTATTAGGCACCGCGGGCAAGAGGCAAGTCAAATTCTACGGATTGAGTGGCATAATTCACAATGTTTTTTAGGACATAACCGCCTCAAAATCATTGATTTAGATAATAGAGCTAATCAGCCTTTCGTTTCACCTTGCAAAAATTTCGCCCTTATCTTCAATGGTGAAATATATAACCACCAAGCCCTAAAAAAAGAACTATCCCCTCAGATTACCCTCCAAACACATGCAGATACAGAAGTTTTACTTTACTATTTAATGACCTTCGGCAAAAAGAAACTCCACCGATTAGAAGGAATGTTTGCCTTCGTATTTGTAGATATTGCTCAACAAACTTTTTTCTATGCACGCGATAGGTTCGGTATCAAACCACTCTATAAATTCGAAAACGAAAATTTTCTAATCCTCTCTTCTGAAATACGTGGTATTCTCGCCTCGCAATTAGTAGAAAAAAAACTTAACTCCATGCAAATTTTTGAATATCTTACTTATAAGTTTGCTCAATTCCCACATACTTTTTTTAAGCATATTCACGAAGTAGAAACTTTACCTTTTATTGAAAATCAACACAATTCAGCAGAAAAAAAAAACACTTTTACCCAAAAAATACTAATTGAACAAACCGAAAAAAAAATATTGCAAAGCCTACAAGCCCAACTACAAGCCGATGTACCTGTGGGTTTAATGCTTAGTGGAGGAATTGACTCTACTCTGCTCTTAGCACTCTGCCAACGTTTAGGCTACGAAAAAATACCTGCTTTTACACTTACAAGTCAATTCAATGGCTTACCTACCGAGGATAGTTACTTTGCCAAATTAGCTGTAAAACAATATAATGCTCAATGGTATGAGGTAAAAATTGAAAATCACGAACTCACAAATCTACCTGAATGGGTAACCCTTTTAGACCAACCCATAGCTGACAGTGCCGCATGGCTTACTTTTTTAGTTTGCCAGCAAGCTCACCAGCGAGGTTACAAAGTACTGCTATCAGGAGCAGGAGCAGACGAACTTTTTGCAGGCTACCATAGGCACAAGGCATTTGCTCAAATACTGAAATATCCGTATTTGATATTTTTTTTACGCTTTATCTCGCCTATTTTTACTTTTATTTTACGCGAAAAATCCTTACTATTAGGCAAAAAAACACGCCTATGGAAAAAATTTTTTACTCTTATAACCAAAATGCACAAGCCTGACTTTCGTGTGCTTACGCAAATCTATACCTCAAACTTTAATCCTAATCAACTTATTTTTCAAAATTTTAACTTCAAAGAGGCATTGCACTACGACTTAACGCACTTCTTGCGACAAGATGTGCTAAAAATTACTGACCTTATGTCTATGCAAAACTCTGTAGAGGTGCGCGTGCCTTATTTAGATAATGCATTGCATAGTTTCTTACAGACCATTCCTGAGAGAATTTGGCTCAATAAGCCTAAAAAATGGCTCCTGAAAGCAATTTTGCAAAAATACGATGGTATAAAATATGTAACCCGAAGTAAAGAAGGTTTTGGGTTTCCATTAAATGAATGGTTTAGAGCCAAAGAAGGCAAAAAATGGCTCACCTGGTTACAAAATGAAAAACTTATACTTCATGAATGGGTAACTACTTCGCAAATCCTGCCCTACATCCAAGCACACCAACAATACCAAGCCGATTATAGCGCCGAACTTTGGGCAATCTTAGTATTGTCTATCTGGTTAGAGCAACACTTTGGAATATTACAAGACTAAAAAAACATGCCATTACCTACTTGCGATAGTAATGGCATAGTGAAGAAGATAATAACTTTTTGGAAACCCAACTCATTACATACCATTGCTCTCTTGGCGCCGCATACGTTCACGATAAGCAGCACGGAGAATAACGTTACGTCTCTTCACAGATTTCTTCTCAAAAAAACTCTTGTTTCTTATTTCTTTGAGTATGCCTGTACGTTCAAATTTCTTTTTAAGTCTTTTGAGAGCTTTGTCTATTGGTTCACCAGGTTTTACGTTTACTGCTATCATATTGCATAAGCTAAGTTGTTTGCTAAAATTTGAGGTGCAAATTTACAAAATAATTTCGAAAACTTAAAAAGATTGTAAATTTAAGTTCCAGAACAAAAAAGTCTTAAAATACTATTTTTTCATATCTTTGTACAAAATTTCATTCCTTAACTTTATCAACTTTTTATGCCTGCAGAAATTCATACCGAAACCTCAACAAAGTTGTACGTAGATACGGAAATTGCCCCCTTGCGGCGAGTCATGATTCACAGCCCTGACAGTGGGTTAGAGCGAGTAGTTCCCTCCAAAGCACAAGACTGGCTTTTTGAAGATATTATTCACCTTGACATCATGCGGCGGCATGAATACGATTATTTCGTAAAAGTACTCTTATATTTCTTGGACACTGAAAAGATTAAGGGCAAAATAGAAGAATTAGACCGAACCGCACACAATCGGGAATTCTTTAAGCCTGAAAGCCCTTTATATTTCAATTCAGACAAAGTAATAGATCCACAAGTATTACTTTCTCAACTCTTAACTGATGAGTTGATAAAAAGAGAAATCGTAGCTTCGGTATGTGCCATTGAACGATGCTCGTTCAAAACCTATAATCGATTACTTACACTCAATCATATTGACCTAGCCAAAACGCTTATCTCAGGCGCCCTGCCTGACAAATCCATGATTTTTGCTCCCGTGCCTAATTTTATTTTCACACGCGATATTGGTATCGTTGTCAAAGACCATCTTCTGCTTAATCGCCCTGCCAAATTAGTACGCATGCGCGAGTCACTTATCATGAAATATATTTTTTACACGCATCCTCTTTTTGAGCCTTACCGTAATAATATTATTGAATTAGATAACACCAACCATCAATTTTTCCTTAGCGAGGAGGATAGAAAGATACACGAAACTACCATAGAAGGGGGCGATGTAATGACTATTAGCCCTGAACAAATCTTAATTGGTGTGAGTGAACGAACCTCTATTGAGGCAGTCAATCAAGTCATGACGCAACTCTTTGAACGAAATGTAGTGAAAAAGGTGAGTGTAATTAAAATCCCTGCCAAGCGTGATTTTATGCATATAGACACGGTCTTCACGCAAGTAAAACGAAATGTTTGGGTACTTTTTGGAGCCTTATCGCGTATAAATCCTGAATTTAGCAAGCGAAGTTTTGCCAGTCATTTCACGTCTTATACCTCAGTAGAAAAGCCTAAAATTCTGCAATTTACCAAGGGTAGAGAAGATCGTCCCCAACAATTTGATTTTTTAGAGGATTTATTAGAAGAAATTACACAACAAGATTTTGATTGCCATACCAAACCTATCTTTATTTATTCAGGTGGGAATCAATTTCCTTTTGATTTGCGTGAGCAGTGGACAGACTCTTGCAATCTGTTAGCTTTGAAAGAGGGAGTAGTAATAGGATATGACCGTAATACTAAAACAGCAGAGGAGTTCAAAAAGCAAGGTTTTGAAGTAATAAAAGCGCGTGATTTATTAGAAAAATTTGAACGCAACGAAACCTCTCCCCAAGAGGCAAAAAACATGCTAATTACTATTCCTTCAGCTGAACTTTCAAGGGCAAGAGGCGGCTCGCATTGCATGAGTATGCCTATCCAAAGAGATGAGTGGGCATATTAGCCATAAACTTATACTTTCCAAGTTCTTAGAACTTGGAGAGTGCTTGATTTTAATACTTATTCTATTGCTCTGCCGAATAAAGTTGCCCCTGTGCAACTTTCTACCAACACGTTTACATATTGCCCTTTTTGATAATTCTTTCTTGGAAAAATAACTACTTTGTTTGCCGTATTTCTTCCCATAAGGTACTCTTCAGAACGTTTGGAGTAACCCTCAATTAGAACTTTGTGTATCTTACCAACATCTAACTGGTTGCGTTTAAGTGAAAGTTCACGTTGCAAGTTAATAATTTCTTGTAGGCGTCGTTTTTTAGTTTCTAAATCAACATCATCTTTTAGTCTTCTAGCAGCAGGGGTATTAGGGCGCTCCGAATAATAAAACATGTATGCAAAATCATACTGAACCCATTCCATAAGCGAAAGGGTGTCGCGATGTTCGGTTTCGGTTTCAGTACAAAAACCTGCAATTATGTCCGTAGAAATACCACACTCTTTGCCTAAATAATGCCAAATAGTTTTTATTTTTTCCATGTACCATTCCCGCGTATAGCCCCGGTTCATAAGCTCTAAAATTCGATTATTTCCACTTTGGGCAGGTAGGTGAATGTACTTACAAATATTTTCATATTTTGCCATGGTTTGTAATACTTCTTCTGTAATATCTTTGGGATGAGAGGTAGAGAAGCGGACTCTCAAATCAGGGCTAATTTGGGCTACGCGTTCCAAAAGTTGAGCAAAATTTACGATTTCTACATTACTTAAATCTATACCTTTTTTAATGGCTTTCTTTTCTCCTGCTAGCGAAATTACATCAGGATTAGAGCTCCAAAGGTAAGAGTCAACATTCTGCCCTAAAAGGGTAACTTCACGATAGCCTTGTGCAAAAAGTTCTCGGGCTTCCTGCACAATAGAGTAAGGATTACGGCTGCGTTCGCGCCCACGGGTGAAAGGCACTACACAAAAAGAACACATATTGTCGCAACCTCGCATGATGGAAATGAAAGCCGAAACACCATTACTATTCAAACGAACAGGGCTAATATCGGCGTAGGTTTCCTCGCGTGAAAGAAATACGTTCACTGCTTTATGCCCTTCGTCGGTTTCTTGCACTAAATTAGGCAAATCTCGGTAAGCATCAGGTCCTGCGACGATATCTACTATTTTCTCCTCGTCTAGAAGTTGGCTTTTCAGTCGTTCAGCCATACACCCTAGTACTCCTATGGTAGTTTGTGGTCTTTTCTTTTTGAGGGCTTGTAGCTCTTTAAGTCTATGCCTAATTTTCTGTTCGGCATTTTCTCTAATAGCACAGGTATTAAGTAAAATTAGGTCAGCTTTCTCGGCACTATCTGTGGTATCAAAGCCATGTTTTTGCATAATAGCTGCTACAATTTCGCTATCAGAGAAATTCATTTGGCAGCCGTAGCTTTCAATGTAGAGTTTACGGCTTTTACCCGTATTCTGCTCTTTTGTCCTACCAATCTCTGCCAAAGGCTTTTGGGTAGGTAAAATATCCAAATCTGTTATCAACTCTCCCATGTCTTTATGTTCATTTGCCCTCAAAGTTTTTGTTTTAAGGTGCAAAGTTAGGCATATTTTACAAGTTTTGCAAATATGGCAACCTTGTTATTTTGCTTTAGTCATTACTCTGCCAACCATTCGGTCCATTTGCCACGAAGCGTAGGTTGGTTTACCCATTGAGCAAGTAATCGTAGATACTCTTTTCGTGGGATTTCTATCGCCCCCAAACTGGCAAGGTGATTAGTGTAAACCTGCGAGTCAATGAGTTTAATCCCTTTTTCAATCATTTTTTGTACTAAAACAATAAATCCTGTTTTAGAGGAGTTGCTCACACGGCTAAACATGGACTCCCCAAAATACATTTGCCCTAATGAAACTCCATATAAGCCTCCTACTAATTCTTCACTTTGCCATACTTCTACTGAATGAGCATAACCTAATTCATGCAATTGCACATAAGCCTCTAACATTTCATGGGTAATCCAAGTACCTTTTTGCCCAACTCGTTTAATCTGCTGGCATTCTGTTATTACTTGCCGAAAAGCCGTATCAAAAGTAACTTGAAAAACATTCTTTTTCAAGATTTGCTTCATGCTTTTAGAAATTTTCAAATCCTGGGGAAATAGTACAAACCTCGGATCAGGCGACCACCAAGTAATTGGCTCATCTTCAGAATACCAAGGGAAAATACCTGACCGATAGGCTAACAACAAGCGATCTACCGACAAATCTCCTCCTATGGCTAAAATGCCATACTCGTCAGCAAATTTTTCAATAGGTGGAAAATAGAGCGTTTCATCTAACAAATAATACATCTCATCTATATTTTGGTTGCAAGTTGGCTACTTCAAAAAAACTATTTAATTAGTAAATTAAGTAAGTTTTGTATATTAACCTTACTGATTAACCTGATTTTCAATTTGCAGTTATCTTGAAGAAAGTAAAAATAGTAAAAAAATAATTACGATAGAGTAGAAATTCAAACTTTGGTGTGAGGAAAATCGCTTAGTAGCAAAAGTTATGATAAGCTCTAAACTGCTGACAGTTGAATAAGAAATTCCAAAATATCAATATTATCAGCATAATCCCAAAGTTTAGGCATTTGGGTTTGCCCAAAAGGAATACGTGGTAAAGGTAAATCTATGTGAGAAACTATGCATTGTATTTTTTCAGTGTTCTGTTTTAGTTGTATTATTACCTGGGCAATATCTTGATAAATTTCATAGTGTAAAACACCTATGGGTGAGGCAAACGCAGGGTCTTGGGTAACTAGCAAAAAACCGTTATCAAGATGAGGTGTTTTATTAAGCAAAAATAAAGCTTTGTGGTAGTCGTAATTATTATTATATTTATAATGTTGAGTAATGCGTTCACGCCAAGGCTCAAAATTATCTAACAAAAAAGTAAAATCATAATTTTCAGGCACGTATAGTTTGGTAACACTTCGACAACCTAAACCAAAATATCGGAAGATATCATCAGCCAAAAGTTGTATTTCTTGTGCTGTTTCTTTACCTGAAAGCACTGCTACGCTGTTGCGATTGTGCCGAATGATATTGGGAATGTGCCTAAAATAATACCGAAAGTGTCGTGCTGAAGTATCGCTTCCTGTGGCAATAATTGCCTCTACACCTTTCAATTGCTCTACATAATGGATTTTTGAGGCAAATTCAGGGGCTATTTCTACTAATTTATTCAGCACTAAGCGAGGCAAGATATTGTCCTCACTACTCATTTTGAGGTAAAGGTTATGCCCACTTACCAACACGCAAAGCACATCTTGAAAACATACCAAAGGAATATTCCCAGCAGCTAGTACGCCTATTTTTTTAGGAACAGGGGGTTGAGTAAGTTCGTAGTTTTGTAACCAATTAAAAAGTTCGTTAGCTTGTAAGTTTTGTACGATAATTTGCCACGCAAAGTTTATATTATCAACAGTAAACCACGGATTATGAGCGTAAGCCTCTTGCAAAACATCATTCCACGTTTCGGTTTGAGCTAATAATTTTAAGGTTTGTCCTAACTTTACAAAAGCAGCAATGCGTTGTTCTATGGCAAAGGTGCTAATTTTCATCGTACTTTTGAATATTTTGATTAAGTTTTGAGGTTTCTGTTTCAGTTTGCTCTTCTTTCTTCAAGTAGAGCGTTTGCGTAGGATAAGCTAGTTGGATTTCATTTTTTTCTAAAATTTCTAAAATTTTGAAGTTAATTTCACCTTTTACAATGTGAAATTGCACGAAGTCAGGAATGTTTAAGAAATAGATAACCAAAATTTCAAAACTACTCTCCTTAAAAGAATTCCATACTACTAGGTGTTCAAGTTGAGAGGCATTAGGATGTTGAGAGAGATATTCTTTAATATCTGCTATAAGTTGTCTAATTTTTTCAGCAGGTGTGCTGAGTACAATATCAATAGAAAAGCGGGCGCGGCGGTAGTCGCGTTTAGTGAGATTATCTAACGGGTTATCTATCATCATTTTATTGGGTAAAGTGAGGTAGCTTTGGTCAATAGTACGTATTCTTGTACTTCTGAAACCAACTTTTTCAACTGTTCCCTGAATTTGATTGATTTGCACGAAATCACCTACGATAAAAGGTTTATCCAAAAAAATAGTGAAAGAAGCAAACAAGTTTTCAATTGTTTCTTTGCCCGCTAGGGCTACAGCTAAGCCTCCAATCCCTAGCCCTGCCAATATAGAAGTTACATTCACTTGAAAAGTATTACTTAGAACAAAAAATAAAGCAAACATGACGATAAGTACCTTTGTCAACTCTTTCATAAAGTAAATAATTTGGTTGTCGGTTTTATCGTCGGTTTGGTTAGCCCGATAAGACAAAATAGAACTCACTAAATTAGTAAGCTGTAATAATATCCAAGCGAAAGCAATTACTAGAAGCACTTCATAGCCTTTGGCTAACCACATTCTTAATCCCCACTGGGTAGGTGGGGCTAGTTGCCACTGAGGTGGAAAAGATAACTGAATAAGGGCATTGTAAAGCAAAATAAGATTGATAAAAAAACCCACAGGACGTTTGATAAAATAAGTAATTTGTTGTGGGGGTACAACTAGCTTATTCCGATTGAGATAAAGCAAGACTTTGCGGGCTAAATAGTTAATAAAGATATATTTAGCAATCAAACCAACCAAAAAAAGTGATAAAGCCCACAAATACATACCTACTGTATTACCCAAAAAATAATATTGCAGATAGGGCTGTAATTGGGTAAGATATTTTTGTAACATAACTTTTATGTTTTTTATATCAGTTTTCTTTGTAGAAATCAATAATATATTGCAGAGTACCTAACAAGCGAGTCAAGTTGTCTAAATATAAAATTTCTATATCGGTATATAGGGTTTGTTTTTCTAATTTCAAAAAACGCCATGTTTTACCATCTGTAACTGCACCGTATGCAGTTTCAATAGGGTTTCCTTCTTTTTCGTTAAACAGACGAACTGCATACATTTGAGCAGTAGCCTGCGGTATGCCTTTGTCTATAAGCCCGATTTTTGCCTCTGTAATGCACAAAATAGGGCTTTCTATTTCTAAAAAATTTGTTGTTTTAGCAAAAAGGAAATCTATTTCTCCATTTAATCCTAATGATTTGTCCACGTTTAGCTGCTCTCCTGAAAACAAGACAATTCCCGTATTTCTCAACTGAATTTCAGTTAAAATAGGTGAAATCAGGTATTCACAAACGGCCTTTTCAGTAGTGAGAGCCATTTGTTTGCTAACTTTCAAATTTTCTATAAGCCAAGCCGATGGCTCTACGTTGGGTATGGTTTGGTAATCAAACAAGCCTATTTGCTTGAAATCTATACCTAAATTATTTTTTATTTTCTTTGCCGAATATTGTTTGTATGCCATAATATTTTGTAAAAATTATTACGTACATACTAAATTGGCACATGGATAACTAAACTAAACCTATTTACCTAAAGCTTCCCCAACCCATCGCTCTCTTGCCTCTTCCAATGCTTTCTCTAATCCTTGTGTGTTTTTACCGCCTGCGGTAGCATAGAAAGGTTGCCCACCGCCGCCGCCTTGTATATGTTTAGCTAACTCTCGCACCATCTGGGCGGCATTTAGCCCTTTCTCTTTTACCACACTTTCAGAAAGCATAATCGAAAGCATTGGCTTTTCCTGAATTTCTGCCCCGAGCACAAGTACCAAATTTTCTACTCTATTTCGCAAATCAAAACTTACTTGTTTGAGTGCCTCTGCTGAAGGGATTTGTACTTTTTGGATAATAATTGCTAAACCATTTTGCTGTTCTATTTTTTGCAAAAGTTCTTGTTTAAGTTGTGCAATTTGTTGTTTTTCAAAGGTTTCTATTGTTTTTTGCAATTGTGCTTTCTCCTCTAAGAGTGTTTCAATAGCTTTTTTCAAATCTTTGGGATTTTTCAAAAGTGCATTTAACTCCTCAATGAGTTGAAGTTTGGTATTGATATAACTCTCCGCTTTTTCGGCAGTAATAGCTTCTATGCGTCTCACCCCTGCGGCAGAGGAGCTTTCGGAGATAATTTTGAACAAGCCAATTTGAGCCGTATTGCTCACGTGTGTTCCCCCGCAAAGTTCACGCGAAAAGTTTTCATCAAAGGTAATGACGCGCACAGACTCACCATATTTTTCTCCGAACAGAGCAATGGCTTTCATTTCCTCAATAGCTTTCTTAAGAGGTACATTTCGCTGTTCGTCAAGGGCTATGGCTTGTCGGATTTTTTGGTTCACTAAGGCTTCAATTTTTTGCAACTCGTTTTCACTAATTTTAGTGAAGTGTGAAAAATCAAAGCGGAGTAAATGTTCATTAACTAATTGCCCTTTTTGAGCCACGTGTTTGCCCAGTACCTCTCTCAGAGCTGCGTGCATGAGGTGCGTTGCCGAATGGTTGGCGGAGATAGCTTTTCTACGGTTAAGATCTATTTGAGCAAAAACGGTAGCGGTTGGTTCACTTTGTAAGATAGTGGGCAAATTATCGGAGGTAAGGTGAACAATCAAATCATTTTCTTTTTTAGTATCAATAATTTTGATAGTTGCGTTGCCGATTGTAAGTGTACCTGCATCTCCTACTTGCCCTCCACTTTCGGCATAAAAAGGAGTTCGGTCTAAAACAATTTGGTAAAAAGTTTTATCTTTTTGTGTAATCTTTCGGTACTTTATAACATTTGCCTCGCAAGCAAAAATATCATATCCTACGAATTGTATTTGTTCACTAGGTTGTAGTTCTACCCAGTCGTCGGTTTCTTTGGCTTGGGCATTACGGGCGCGCTCTTTTTGAGCTAACATTTCCGTTTCAAAGCCTTTTTCATCTATGGTAAGTTGATGTTCACGGGCAATTAACGCTGTTAAATCCGCAGGGAAGCCGAAGGTATCATACAATTTGAAGACTTCGCTACCGCTAATTTGTGTCCGTTGCTGATTTTTAGCTTGCTGAATGAGGTTATCTAACAAGTTTAATCCATTTTCTAGGGTACGCAGGAAGGCATTTTCTTCTTCGCGAATGATATTAGCTACAAACCCTTGCTGTTGAGCAAGCTCGGGAAAAACTTGCTCAAATTGTTGAGCCAATACTGGTACAAGCGTACACATAAACGGTTCACGAAAGCCTAGATAGGAATAACCATACCGCACTGCTCGTCGCAAAATTCGGCGAATAACGTAGCCCGCTTTATTATTGGAAGGCACTTGCCCATCGGCAATGGCAAAAGCCACGGCACGAATATGGTCGGCTACTACGCGCAAAGCTACATCAGTTTTATGTTCTTGTCCATATTTTACATTAACTTTTTGGGCAATAAATTGGATAAGTGGCTGAAAAATATCGGTATCATAATTAGAGGTTTTGCCTTGAATAGCCATGCAGAGGCGTTCAAAGCCCATGCCTGTATCCACGTGTTTGGCAGGCAAAGGTACAAGTGATTTATCTGCACGTCGTTCAAATTGCATAAAAACATTATTCCAGATTTCAATTACCAAAGGGTTATCTTTGTTTACTAATAGGTGCCCTGGTATTTTTTGGCGTTCCTCGTCAGAGCGTAAATCAATATGAATTTCAGAACAGGGGCCGCAAGGTCCTGTTTCGCCCATTTCCCAGAAATTATCTTTTTTATTACCAAAGAGTATATGTTCTTTGGGCAAATATTGTTGCCAAATTTCATAGGCTTCTAAATCTTTTTCCAGATTTTCTTTGCTATCACCTTCAAAAACGGTAGCATATAACCTATCTTTGGGCAATTTATAGACTTCGGTAAGCAATTCCCACGACCAGGCAATTGCTTCTTTTTTGAAGTAATCTCCAAAAGACCAGTTGCCTAACATTTCAAACATGGTGTGGTGGTAGGTGTCGTGTCCTACATCTTCTAGATCGTTGTGCTTGCCTGTAACGCGAAGGCATTTTTGCGTATTAGCAATGCGTGGGGCAGGTGGCGTACCATTGCCTAAAAAAAAATCCTTAAATTGTGCCATACCTGAATTATTAAACATAAGCGTAGGATCATTTTTAGAAACGATAGGGGCGGATGGCACAATAAGATGCCCTTTTTGGGCAAAAAAATCTAAAAATTGTTGGCGAATCTGAGTAGAAGTAAGCATAATTTTAATCAAAGAACTAAAATGCAATTTGCAACTGCAAAGGTACGCTTTTTTGCTAATTTTGCACTTGATTAGCTTTATTGTTTTTTACCTTAGAAAAAATGCTACTTAACCACAAGGTAAGTAGCATTAAAAAAGAGTTCAGATTACTTAAAAATTCACTTCTCACTATAAGAGATAATTAAGTCTACTTTACCATTCTCAATTTCAAATCCCCTACTTGATTGGAGAGATTGTTTTACTATTTTTTTGTAATACTTTTCGTATAGTTCTTTGGGTTGTTTTTTGTTATTTACCCAAAGTTCGTTGTTTCTCAGTTCCAAAGTGAAGCTCTTACTTCCCTCAGGGAGTACTTTATCGGTAATTAAATCTTGTAAGATAGTTTTCAAGAGATGGTTATTATTGGTTTTGGATGTATCCTCTGCCCTGTTTTTACTCTTGGGCTTTCCTTTGTAGTATTTGCTTTTGGGTTTCTCTTTCCATCCTTTGATAATAATTTCAGGCTTATCAAAATTTTTGTATTTTAGGTAAAAATCATACTTATCACGTTTTTTTCGCCAGTCTTCTAATATTTTTTCACGTATTTCATAATTTTTTTGTATAAAATCTCTTAGTTGCATATTCAAACTATCCATTTTGAAGATAATTTGCATTTCTTTGAGCATCTTGCTCGTTTTACTATGCAAAGTATCTATTTTAGAAAAAATTTTAATTGAACCTTTTTTTAACTTCTCACTCCATAGGCTATCTTTATCCATAAAAATCTGAAACTCTTGAGGTGAGCCTCTCAAGATAATAGAGGGTGTGGGAGGAGCAGGTAGAGTAGGCAAATGCAAAATAAGGTTATCTTTATCGTTCATATAAATGTGTAATTCTTTGCCTTCTTTCTGCTCTACTTGGGGAGTGGGCAACAAGGTAATACCGCCTTCGGTAGTTTGCGGGCTGAAATAAATTTGTCCATCTTTTACCTCAAAATCATTTTTGTATTTTTCGTATTCTTGTTTGGGAATAAGCACTCCCTCTCGGTAAATTTCATAGTCATTTCCTTTACGAACCACCTTATACTTTTTACCGATGCGAAGCGTATCCTCTAATTTTTGAGCAAAAACATTCTCTTTTTCTAGTTGATTTAAGGTATTTCCCGATACCTTTTTAGGTAAAACTGCTAAAGCCTTCTCTGATTTTTCTTTGATGTACTTCTCTTCTATTTTTGCACTTTCTTTTTGCTCTTTTTCTATTTTTTTAGGCTGATATTGAGCATAAAGGCTTGCCGATAGGAAAAAACACAAAGCTATAACTGCTGCTACAAACCCTTCCCCAAAAGTGGTTTTAGGGTGCGTTTGATACAAAATGCGTTTGATGCGTTGAGGTAACCTATTTCTCTGCCCTAAAAAAGCCATTACGTGCCGAGGCTGAACTTGGCGTATCTCTTCTAAGGTAGCCAAAGTTTTAGCAAAAGTAAGCGTATCGCCTGTAAGTTTTATGGCAATATCATCGCAGCAATTCTCGCGTTCTGTACGTATTAGTTGGTTTACCCACCACACAAATGGATTAAAAAATAGGACAATTTCTATCAAAGATTGTAACAAATTGACCAAATAATCATGCCTACGGATGTGGGCTAATTCGTGTGCTAGAATGCTCTCAATTTGTTGTGCTGAAAGCCCTACGAGTGCACCCAAAGGCAGTAAAATAAGCGGCTTGAAATGCCCTAATACCATTGGCACTTCTACCATAGCTGACTCTACAAGTTGCACACTACGTTGGATGCCAATTTTTTGGGCTAATTTTCTCAATTTTTGTTGCCATGCCTCACTTACAGTATGCACTTTGTAGTATCGCAAACGTTGTAAATACCATAAACTACCTAAAAACCGAACTGACATTAGTACAACTCCTAACAACCATGCTAATACCAAAATTGGAAAGTATGTATAAAAATTTTTGTAAAAATAATTTTTAACCCACTCATAATATCCTAATAAAGTAGTTGTTTGAAGTTTCGTTTGGTGAGTTTCAGTACTAATAATTACGATAGCAGGAGAATTATCCGGTTGAACCATCGTCGGCAGTTTTTGCATAGGCAATTGATGAAATATATAGATAAACGTAAAAATCCAAATTAAAAATATACTAAATAGAGCGACTAATGCCATTAAATATCGAGCTTGCGAAGGGCTTTTACGTAGAACAAGCAATACGATAAACAATAAAAAAGCTATTACTCCTCCTTGCCACAAAGAGTGCAGAATTGCCCAACCCAAAGCCTCTGCCATGTTTGTATTAAAAAACTGAAATATCTGTTCCATTATTCACCTCCTTTTTGTTTTTGTTGTTCTTGTTCTATTTGGTTTATCATTTCTTTAATTTGTTTCAATTCTTTTTCTGTAGTTTTGCTATTGCCTAAGGCTTGCATTACAAGTTTCATAGCTGAGCCGCCGAAGGCAGTTTCAACAAAACGAGCTAGAAGACTTTTCTGTACCTCCTCTTCTTGCCAAAGGGCTTCATACACGTGGCTTCGTTGCGACTCGTTACGCTTGAGTATGCCTTTTTCGTGCATCATTTGCATAAGCTTAAGCGTAGTGGTATAGCCTGTATCTTTTTGTTGGCTAAGTTGTTCGTGTACTTCGCGTACCGTGCAAGCTCCCCGCTTCCAGAGGACCTGCAAAATTTCTAATTCTGCTTCTGTGGGTTTATGCATAATTTTTTTAAGATTTAGTTAAACGAGATTACCAAAAGTACGATAAGTTTCGTATTAAAAACTAAAATGATATAAGGATTAAATATTCACTTACCAGTTAAGTATACGAAAAATATCGTAGTTTAGTTCAATAAGTAACAAATTTTTGTTGAGATTCTCACAAAGTACATACAAACATATGTAAACCTTCTTTACTTTAGAACAAATTCAAGAGTCTAAGTATCCAAAAAACGGTTCAGCAAGTATGGAGAAGAACTAAGATAAAACTTTACAGATTTTCAGCAATAGAGCATTCGTATTAAGAAATCAAACCAGTTGTTTTCAAAAATTTCAGATTTTAAGGATACTTTTTTAGAAAAACGTATCTGAAGTGTATTTGAAAAATTACTTTGGATACGTCCCCTAATATCGCTATTTACCGTAGCTTCATTTCCAAGAGTGAGGCTTTGTGGGCAGGATATAAGCTAGTGGCTAAAGTGATAGCGATAATAGTAAAAGCTACCCACACGTAATCTAGCCAAAACATACGCACAGGATAAGCTTGGACGAGAGTAGAGGTAGTTCCCATTTGGATAAAGCCGAAGGTTTGTTGTAGCCAACATATTACTGTTCCTAAAATTAGCCCTAAAACTGCCCCTGTACAGGCAATAATTGCCCCTTCTGAAAAGAAAATTTGGTAGATGGTACGGGAGTCTGCCCCCATGGCTTGCAGAAGGTTAATATCGCGCTGCTTTTCTAATACCAAAAGCATAAGCGAAAAGAAAATATTAAACGAGGCAACTAAAATAATGAAAGATAAGGTAATGTAAGTAAAAAATTTTTCAATCTTGACGGCACGAAGTAAATTTGCTTGTTGCTCTTCATGGTTCAAAACGGTGAATTTCTCACCTAAGAGTTGTTTTAAGCGGTTTTGTGTTTGGAGAATGTTACCTGTGGTTTTAATTTCCAAGGCGGTGCGGCGGTTAGCATAATCTAATAGTTTCTCTGTTACCTTAATAGGTACGATTACATATTTGTCATTATATTGTGCCTCTAAACTAAATACACCTTTTGCCCTTAAATGTACTGTGTTAAAACTTTTTTCGGGATTTAGGTTGAGTTTTACTTTGCCTAAACGCTTCGGATACCATAGTTCTAATTCATTAAATGCATCATTAATTTGGATTGCGAGCAAAAATTTTACCATTTGCCCTACAATAGCTTGTGGCTCACCGTGGGCATTTTCTAATTCAAACTTACCTTCTATGAGAGCCTTTTTGAGATCGCTTTCTGTAACAAAATTAGCTGAAACTCCTTTCACTTTAACTACAGTCTGAGCATCACCATATTTCAGTACGGCATTATCTTCTATTACTTCGGTAACAGCTTTTACACCCTCTACTTGCTGAATTTTTTGCAAAAATTCAGGAGAAACTTCAAATGATTTACCCTTAGTGAGACTAATTTTGAGTTCAGGGTTGAAAGTTTTATGCAAATCTCGCAAAACATCTTCTAATCCGTTGAATACGGACAAAACAATAATCAGAGCCATTGTACCAACGGCAACCCCCCCCATAGAAATATTAGCAATAATGCTAATAAATTTCTTTTTCTTTTTGCTTAAAAAATATCGTTTCGCTACCCAAAAAGCAAATTTCATGATCCTTCCTGATTAAGGAAAAATGGTCAAAAATCGAATTCAGAAAGTAGATAAATGAGACAAGTTATGGCTGCTGCTCCTAACTGAAGTTCACGTTGGTTTACGTGTTCAAAGGTATCAATTTGGGTGTGGTGGTGGTCAAAATAGCGTTGCGAGTCAGGCATAAAGCCGATGAGTTGTGTTCCCAAGTTACGAAGGGGGGCAATGTCTGCTCCGTTACCACCAGTTTTGAAGATACAAATTTGGTAAGGTTCAAATAGGAGTTTGAAAGGCATAAATTTTTCCAAAATTTCGGGAGTATCGCCAATCGTAAAGCCGAGAGGTGTAAATCCGCCTGCATCAGATTCAAGAGCAAAGATATGTTTTTCGTTATTTTGAGCAGCTAAATCGGCATAGGTTCTCCCTCCACGTACGCCATTCTCTTCATTAGTAAAAAGTACACAACGAATAGTGCGTTTAGGCTTTATGCCCAATTTCTTGAAAATTCGTAGAACTTCCATACTTTGCACACAACCTGTGCCGTCGTCGTGTGCGCCCTCGCCCAGGTCCCACGAGTCTAAATGCCCACCTACGACAATAATTTCGTCAGGTTTTTCAGAACCTTTAATTTCACCTATAACGTTATGGCTTGTGGCCTCGGGCAAATTTTGGCATAAACTTTTGAAATAAAATTCGGTTTCGGGGTTTTGTTTGAGTGTTTGGCTCAAAAGTTCGGCATCCTTGGTGCTAATAGCAATTGCAGGAATTTTAGGTACATGGGGTTGATAGCCTAGACTTCCTGTGTGCGGGTAGTCATCAATGCGGGTAGTAAGAGAGCGAACAATTACTCCTACAGCGCCGTACTTTGCTGCTTCGGAAGCCCCTTGTTTTCGGGCAAACCCTGCCTCACCGTAGCTACGAAACGTGCTAATGTGAGTAGGTTTCATTTTTACATTATAGAAAACGATTTTACCTTTTACTTGGGCTTCGCCTAATTGCCGAAGTTCTTCAAAACTTTTTACTTCAATTACTTTTGCTTTTATACCCTGCGGTTGGGTAGGTACAGAACCTCCTAAGGCACAAACATTTACTTTTATTTTTTTGCCTTTTTGTTCAAACCAAGCCACTTCCTCTCCGCGCACCCAATGTGGCACTTTTACCTCTTGCAAAAATACGCGGTCTAAACCTAAAGTATCTAACACAGTTTTGGTAAATTGTACGGCTTTTTCCAAGCTTTGTGAGCCACTCAATCTGCCTCCAATTTTTTTACATAGATGCTCTAACCAAATATATGCTTGTGGTGTGGTAAGTGCCTCATCAAAAATTTTGCGAAAGAGTTTTTCCTCTTGGCTCAAATCAAGGGAGCTGAGTTGTAGAGTTTTATACATATTTCCTTTGTTGGAAGGCTCTTGGGCAATAATTCTTTGAGGAGAAAATATAAGAAAGTAGCCCCAAAAAAGTATGATATAATAGTTACAGAAATTTCGCATGAACTTTTAAGTAAAATTTAGAATAAGTCTAGGCACAGAAATTGACTTCTGGCTGTGAAAGTTGTTTCTATAAATTCAATTTTATACTAAACAAAAAGTGATTTTGTAAATTTTCCAAATATAAAATTTTGATTTTCAGTCAGTTCCGATTTCTAAAAAATCAAAATCTCTGTTAGTTGAGTATAGTATCTATTGGTATGTTAAATTCTAGAATAAACTTTTCAAGCAGAGTTGCAAAGCTATTCATTTTTTTAAGCCTTTCGGTAATATACATCATTTATTTTGAAAAAGCTTTTCAATGTATTTTTTTGCATACTCTCTTCCGCTGAAAGACACATCTCCAATTATATAAGGATCTTTGCCAAACATGCAATACATGTTAAAAAGTTCCTCGGGGGTTTTTCCCTCTTCATATTGGATTGATGACTCAACAATTTCTTTACAAAGATTAATTGCTTCCTCAGGTGTATCAAATTCACCCGCTTGATATCTTTCACTTTCATCCATGTAATGATAGTTACAGTCAACCATTACAACGTACTTTTTTGTTGCCATATATCTCCTGAAGGGTTATTTACCTTTGTGTTATGTGCAAAATATAGTAAAAAAGCAAGTTTTATTATTGTCTTAGAAAAAGGATAATAGAAATACTTGCAAAAAAAAACTTTTTGAGCTTACTATGTTTTTTGTTTCTTTTTTCGTGCTGCTGGGAAAAGAACATTATTCAGGATAAGCCTATAACCTGGTGAATTAGGATGTAGTTTCAAGTCGGTAGGTTCTTCACCTACAAAATGTTGGTAATCTTCGGGGTCGTGTCCGCCGTAAAAAGTCCAAAATCCTTTGCCTGCTACTCCGTGAATATATCGAGCTTCGTTAATTTGTTTGGTTTCGCCCATGATTACTACCTCAGGCTTGATGAGGCTTTTTTTGAAGCCCGTGGTCTGTCCTAAAAAACCTTTAATAACTTGGGTATGATTTTGTGTGAGCATAGTAGGTATAGGATCCCACTTTGCAGAGAATTGAAAAAGTGTAAAAAAATCATTACTTTCTTTTAGCCCACGTTCAAATTGTTGATTATCAATATTAGAATATTCATATTCATAAGGATTTCGGCTGAGGGTAAAGTTCTCAAAAGCAAAGCAATTTTTGAAATTAAGTTTGCTTTGTGCTTGTGGATCTGCAGGGTCTCCATCGTACATACTTTCGCAAATATCCACACCTTCGGCGGCAAGGGCGATATCGTAGGTATCAGCAGCAGAGCACATAGCAAACAAGAAACCACCACTAATGCAGAAATCACGAATTTTTTTAACTACAGCTAACTTCAATTGCGACACTTTGGCAAAACCATACTTTTTAGCGGTAGCTTCAAATTCCTTTTGTTGCTGAATATACCAGGCTGTATTGCGATAGCTTGCATAAAATTTTCCGTATTGCCCTGTAAAATCTTCGTGGTGCAGATGTAGCCAATCATATTTAGGTAGTTTATTTTCCATTACCTCGTCATCAAAAATAACATCGTATGGGATTTCGGCATAGGTAAGTACTAAGGTTACGGCATCATCCCAAGGTTGTTTAGATTTGGGAGAATATACGGCTATCTTGGGGGCTTTATCCAACCGCATTGCGTCCATGTTACTGCTTTCAGATTTCACCTCTGCCAGAATTTGTTCCGCCTGTGAAGTTGAAATTACTTGATAAGAAACCCCCCGAATAATCATTTCCTCTTCTATTTTAGCACTATACTTACACATAAAACTCCCCCCACGATAGTTGAGCAGCCAATCCAACTCCATACCTTGTTTTAGTATCCAGTAAGCAATTCCATAGCTTTTTAAGTGGTTTTTTTGCGTCAGGTCCATTGGTATTAGTATGTAGTTGGCTTTCACTACAAAACTAATCAGAAAAAAACTTACTCCGACAAGAAAGAAATGGTATTTTTTCATGGTTAGGTACTTTTGGTGGTAATAAATCCTTTATGAAAAGAAGTTAAAATTAGATTTTCACCATACTTTTGACAATATGTTTGATTCAAAAACACACTATACTTTTAGAAAGGTTTCAGTAATTTTAATCAGTTGTTGTAAATTAAATATTACTTTACCTTTTGAAGTGAAATTATGGTCAATCAAAACGATTAAAGGAGGTTTTGAGTTTTTATAGATTACAAAGTTCTGTAAATCAACTACCTAATTTTGGAAAAAATCATAAATCACTTTTTTATTTTAGTATACCTTCATTCAGGTATCATACGCAGTTCTGCATTAGCAGAGAACTGAAAGATTCCAAAAAAGTTTTCGTTAGTATTTTGCGTTAGGTTTAGATTTGTGTTAGTAAGTTTACTTACGTTCAAAGTAATGCTTCCTACCGAGGGAGCTATACCAGAGGTAGGATCTAATTTGATACCTGCCGACGGATAAAAGACAATTAGCTGTGTACCATTGAGCCGCCAAGCACTGCCGGGTATTCCATTTGCTATAAGAGGTCTAACCCCTGCTCTCTCCCCTAAAAAGCGTAAACGCAGGTCAGGAGTGTTAGGTTGTTTGGTATTATTGATATAAAAACCTTCTACCTTCCAAGTGGTACTCATTAAAATTTTTTCCTCTTCAGGGATAGGAGTATCGCTTTTTTTGCAACTTCCCAACATAATAAATACGATACCCCATAGTATGCAATGTAAGTTTTTCATAAATTTAATTAGAAATTGAATAATTAGAAATTGAAGTAAAACATGGGTACTTTAAGCTTAAACGTAAAGACAAACAAAAACGTTGGCTTTTAGACTTGATTGGAGACTACTTTCGGGCTAAAACTAACTTCCGTTGTGAGTCCATTTTAAGTAAGATAAATAAAAGCAAGGTAAAAGCCCAAAGCGAAGAGCCTCCATAGCTAATAAAAGGCAACGGAATACCAATCACTGGCAGGAGCCCAATAGTCATACCAATATTGATGGTAAAGTGAAAAAAAAGTACCGAAGCAACACAATAGCCATAAATTCGCCCAAAATTGTCGCGTTGCCTTTCAGCAATAATGACGATACGCACCAGTAGCCCAACCAGTAATGAAATGACGACAAAACTACCTATCCAGCCAAATTCTTCGCCTATGGTGCAAAAAATAAAATCAGTGCTTTGTTCGGGTACATAATCTAATTTAGTTTGCGTACCTGCTAAATAGCCTTTACCCCAAAAGCCTCCTGAACCAATTGCAATTTTGGATTGAGTAACGTTCCAACCTGTTTTCAGTGGGTCAAAGTCAGGTTCTATCAAAACGCGTATCCTATCTCTTTGATGTTTTTTAAGAATATGATTTACGGTATAATCTACACTAACTATAAATGAGCAAGCTAGCGCTAATAAGAAGCAAATAAGTATAATCTGGCGTAACTTGCGATAAAAAAGTATAATGACTAAAAAGCAAACACTGGATAAAAAAATGATTAAGTTGAGTTGTCCTACAATCAAAGTAGCTAAAAAAAGTACTACAGCTACCACCCCAATAATAAGCACCCAAGGCGATAAGCCCTCTCTATAAAGCACTAAAACAAAGGAGCTAAATACTAAGGCAGAGCCTGTATCGTTTTGTAACAAGATAAGCAATGCAGGTATGCTAATAATTGCTAAAATAATAAAAAGCGAGCTTCTTTGCTCTATTTTAATTCCAGAGGTGCTCATAAATTTTGCTAACGCTAACGAGGTAGCTAACTTAGCAAATTCGGAAGGCTGCATACGAAAGTTACCTATTTCTATCCAAGATGTTGATTCTGACACTTTTCTACCAAAAATCAGTACAATAACTAACAAAAAGAGCACAGTTACATATAATAGGTACGCAAATACGTCAAAGAAGCGATAATCTAAAGCAAAAACAATAATAATTAGAATAAAAGAAGTAATTATCCAAACGAGTTGTTTGGTAGAATTGAGCGATAAATCAAAAAATGATTTAGTAGATTGGGGGTCGTAAATAGCTGCATAGATAGTAAAATACCCAATACTTACACAACACAAATACAACGCGCACGCAATAAAATCTATATCTGCAAAGATACTGCGATGGTTGTTGGTTGGCATAGTAAGGCTTCAATTCAAACAGAGCTAAATAACAGATGCAAAGTTACAAAACTTTTGCGGATGATGTTGCTTACTCCTTACTTTTGCTCTCTTTCTTGCTCTTTTCCTTATTTTTCTCAGGTTGTTTTTCAGTTTTAGGTTTGTTTTCTACTTGTTTTTTTTGTTTTTTCGGTTTTTCAGTTGCTTTTTTATTATTTTCAATAATCTTAGAGTTTTCAGTTATTTTAGGGTTCGCTTGTTTTAGGTTAAAGGTTTTTTCTTCTTTAGAGAATGAATTTTCTGTTTCTTTTTCTTTGAGCGAAGGTGGAATTGATTGGTTACCTTCAGTCTTAGGAACTTCAAAATCTACTTTTAAGACTTGAATAGCAGGTTGCGGTTGTTTCTGTACTAAATCGTTTAAGAGAGGAACTTCCTCTTTAACAATTTGATTTAACTTAAATAATTCTTTATCAATTTCGCGCATTAGGCTATCTCGCACCGTGTACATTTGGTCAGTAGGTTTATAGAAACCTACACTGGCGGCGCTTCCCAAAGCACTTAACTTATTGTTGAGTTTAATTGGGAAATTTAACGGGTCTTGGCTACTGCGGTTTTTAGTTTGGTAAAGGTTATTTTCTATTTCTGTAATTTTTTGCTCTATTGCCTTGGCTTGGTCAAGAACAGGTTTAGCCTCGGGCAAAGTGGCAAATCGTTTTTGTAGGTTTTGTAAATCCTGTCTTAGTTGCCTAATTTGTAATATAGCTTGGTGAGTTTGGGTAAGCTTGTTTCTAATACTTATTAAGAAATCGTATTGGGCTTGCAAATCACTAATTGAACTTTCTATACGAGGATCTTTTTTAATTTCAAACTCTGCAGTTTGGCTTTGATTACCGACGGTAAGTTTTACTTTATATTTATCAGGAACTACTTTAGGTCCTTTCAATTCACTTGCCCAAAGAATTAGCCCTTCAAAACCGAGAGCATCTTCGGTACGCATGTCCCAAACAAACAAATTAGCTCCTTTTTTTACATCCAATTTACCAACAGTGGTAGGTTTAAGGGGATTATCGCTTTTTTCTACTTTGGTAGAGAACTTACGAATTAGCTCATCAGCAAGGGTAAGAAATTCCAGAGTAATAACTTGCGTAGTGTCAGGCTTTTGGCTCAAAAAGAAATGCACGGGGACACCTGAGACAGGGTTTTTACCTTCTAATTTTGGGTTGTGGGCTTGATAGCCTTGTTTATTGTAAACGTTTTTAGGTTTGAACAAATAAAATTCGGCATTAGTAGAAATCTCATTAAGTTGTCGTAAAATGTGCAAATCGTCTAAAATCCAAATACTTCTACCTTGTGTGGCTACAATCAAATCTGTTCCTTTGATTTGAATATCTGTAATAGGTACAATAGGCAAATTGAGTTGAAGTGTTTGCCAGCTTTCGCCATCATCAAACGAAACGTATATTCCACTTTCTGTGCCTGCATAGAGCAGTCCTTGTCTTACGGGGTCTGCTCTTAATACACGTGTGAAATGTCTATTAGGAATACCTGCGGTAATTTTTTTCCATGTTTTGCCATAGTCAGTAGTTTTATAGAGATATGGCTGAAAGTCATCTAGTTTGTAGCGTGTGCCTGCAAGGTAAGCTCCCCCTTTTACAAAAGGATTGACGTCAATGCTGTTCCACATTATCCATTCAGGGCAGTCTTTTTTAGGGGTTACATTTTCCCATGTCTTGCCACCGTCTTTGGTGAGGTGAACCAAGCCATCGTCTGAACCTACCCAAATTAAATTTTTTTCTTGAGCTGATTCTGCAAGAGCGAATATTGTTCCGTAATACTCTACGCCTGTGTTATCTTTGGTAATAGGTCCGCCTGAGGCTTTCATTTTCGTTTTGTCATTTCGTGTGAGGTCAGGGCTAATAGCTTTCCAAGTTTGCCCTTCGTTAGTAGATTTGAATAATACATTTGCAGCTGCGTAGAGCGTATTGGGAGAATTAGGTGAGAACATAATAGGAAAGTTCCACTGAAAACGATATTTCAGATGTTCTGCTCCCCAGCCCATAGGGTTGTCAGGATACACATCAATTTGGCGTTCTTCATTGCTTTGGTGGTCAAGGCGTGTGAGGTAGCCTCCGTAGGATCCACCATAGACAATATCAGGGTTGCGTGGGTCAGGCACGATATAGCCGCTTTCTCCTCCTGCGGTTTCTTGCCAATGGCGATTTGTGATAGCTCCTTCGTCAGTTCGACTCAAGATACGAAAAGCAGTATTATCTTGCTGTGAACCATAAATACGGTAAGGGAAGTGGTTATCTGTGCTAATACGATAAATTTGTGCTGTGGGCTGATTCATGTATGTACTCCAAGTATTACCTCCATCAAGACTAACTTGCGCGCCACCATCGTCAGCAATAATCATACGTTCAGGATTTTCAGGGGCAATCCAGAGGTCATGGTGGTCGCCGTGTGGGGTAGGAATAGCTTGAAAAGTTTTGCCTCCATCTTTACTTTTGTGAAATTCTACATTCACTACATATACCACGTCCGGGTTTTGCGTATCAGCATAGATGCGTGTGTAATACCAAGCCCTTTGTCGTAGTTTACGCTCGTCATTTAATTTTTGCCAATTTTCGCCACCATTGTCAGAACGGAATACGCCGCCGTCTTCGGCTTCAATAATAGCCCATACACGGTCAGGTTGTACAGGAGAAACCGCGATACCTGCAATGCCGATAGTGCCTTTAGGCAAACCTGGCTTACGTGTAATTTCTACCCACGTATCACCACCGTCGGTACTTTTCCATATACTTGAACCTTCGCCACCACTCTCAAAACTGTATGGTGTGCGGATAGCCCGCCACATAGTAGCATATAAAATACGTGGATTGCTTGGATCCATTGCCAAATCCACGGCAGCTGTTTGTGAATTAACAAACAAAATTCTTTCCCATGTATTACCTCCATCCTTGGTTCTATACACGCCTCGTTCTGTATTCTGTCCGAAAGCATGTCCCATAACAGCAACATACACGAGGTCAGGATTTTTAGGGTGAATACGAATACGGCTAATATGCCTGCTATCGTTTAAACCAATATTTTGCCATGTTTTGCCCGCATTTACTGATTTCCACATACCATACCCATGCGAAACATTGCCGCGCCAGGTTTTTTCACCACCACCTACGTATATCACGTTATTATCATACTCGCTTACAGCGATTGCACCAATAGAACCACCAAAAAAGCCATCGGAGATATTTGTCCAAGTAGCTCCTGCATCAGTGGTTTTCCATACTCCGCCACCTGTGGATCCAAAGTAGTAGAGCATTGGTTTGTTTGCCACCCCTGTTACTGCCGCACTTCTTCCCCCACGAAAGGGACCGATTAAACGATATTGCAAATTATTGTAAAAAGTTGTATCGTAAGTGCGCTTTTGAGCAAAAGAGGGCAATTGATTGGCACAAAACAATGCCAATAAACTACTCAAAGCGAAGAAGGAACATGCATTTTTCATGAAAACAAATGGGCTATTGAGTGAGATGGATAGATTATAGAAATGATTAAACGTTTTGGAATCATTTTTACTGCAAAGGTAAAAGAATTTGAGAGAGTTTTAGTTAAAAAAATGCTAATTATTTAATTTGGGTTAGGGCAAAGGTTTCTTGAGCTTGCTTTTTCAATTTTCCTAACACATTTTCTGTTAAATCTCTCAAAACTACTAAAAGGTTACATAAATTTATTACAAACTTAAACTCATAGTGCAATACAGCTAATAGCTAAAAAAGACAAATTAGTCTGCTCAAAATTACAAAGTAACTCACTTTTGTTATAGCTTTCTCAAATAATTTGTACCTTTGTCCTATAAAATGACCCAAAATTATAGAATATGTTTCGCCTCTATGTTGCTTGTCAAGTTATTGGTTGGTTGCAGTTTGCTCTTATAGCAGAACTTACAGCCCAAACCAATGAAAACAAGCCTACTACTATCGCTCCTATAAAGTTACATCTCGGGCAAAAAATCGTAGAAAAAGCTATGCTCACTACGCGTTCCCAAGATACAACTATCTCCTTGCCTTTACGCTTTCTAGACCTCAGCATTTACGAAAATCAACCAAAAGAAACTCAAAAAATAAGTTTGGAAGATGACCACTCATCTTCTCCCGAACTCACTTATATGCCAGAAATATCTAAATTTAGCTTTTTATTGAAAGCAGGAGTGGGCAATTATGAGGCTACCTTCGGCGAAGCACTACTTTCTTTAACTAATTTACCTACTAACAACCAATGGAAATTGTATGCTAAACACCAAAATTGGCAACGCGGTGCCCTAGCAAACGATTATTCAGGGTTTGGGCAGAATGAAATCTATTTGGCTAATACCTATTGGCTTACTAATAATACACTCAAAAGTCAAGTGGGATATGCCCAAAACTATAGCTTTTGGTATGGAAACCAAAATATCCAAAACTTGGATAAATATTTTTTGAGGCAAATTTTTGAGCAATTTTATTTCAAAACGAACTACCAATCGCTCAGCACAGCAAGCACAAAAATAGATTATCAAATAAGGCAATTTTATCAAAGAAATAGAACTACCTCACAAGAAATCACTAACGAACTAAATCTTAATACTTATTTAGCAACCCTACCAAGTCGTGAAAATTTGCTCAATCCTCCAAAACTTAAAATAGAAGGGCAAGTTTGGCATAATTTCAGCCGCCATGCCGAAAGAACACTCAATCAAAGCCGTTGGGTATTGAATATTCGCCCTTTTGCAGAGCAACAACTATGGAATTTTAGCTCCAAAGTGCGTATTAGCGCCAAAATAGGACTCCCCATTTTTTACTTGAATGATGGCTTGCCTCACACTTCCCAGTGGCGTGTATTTTTATTTAGCCAAAGTCAGTTTTTTTTACCCAAGCAATGGGCTTTGTTCGTAGAACTTGATGCCCAAACTCAAAATCATACCTTGCAAAGCATCAGCCAAGAAAATCCTTTTTTAGCACAAAACCAATTACTTCGCACAAACTATGAGCGAAAAATTCATTTCAATTTACAAAAAAGTTGGGGAAAAGACACGCATTTACAAGTTGGTATCAAAGCATTGAACGTAGATAATTTACCTTTTTTTGCTAACTTACAAAGCGATACCGCACAAATCGGCGTTTTTTATGCTAAAACTAACGTATTGCAATACTTTAGCCAAATACAACACAAATTTAGGTATGATTTGAAAGCAGAATTTAAAGTGCAATATGCTGATTTTAAGCACTTTAACCTACATTATCCGACCTTTACCGCAGACCTAAAAATTCATTATGCACCGAGCCAAAGGCTTAGTTTTCAGTCGCACAGTTTTAGTTGGATGGGCATAGAACGAAGCCAATCTTATTTAATTTCTAATACAAATTTACCTCAAAATATAAGTACACAAAAAATCAGCCCTATTTTTGATATAAATTTAACAGCTAATTACTTAATTTTTGAAAATTTTTATACATCTTTGTTGTTGAATAACTTACTCAATAGAACGTATCAAAGATTTTACCATTACCCTACACAAGCTTTTCACTTTTTAATTCGCTTACAGTATGCGTTCGGACAATGAACTGATTGAGAAATACTTACAAGAATACTTAATACATCATAATACTCTAATTATCAATGACTTAGGTAAATTTGAGGTGAAATACATAGGAGCAGCTATCAATCCTAACATAAACCATATTTCACCTCCTAACTGCGAAGTTTACTTTTCGGCACAAAATAAAGAAACTAGCAGTGCCTTTGCAGAATACATTGCCGAGAAAGAAAATAGAAGCATTGCAGACATAGAAAATGCTATCAAACAATTCGTAACCACCCTTAAAATAGAAGCAGGGACAAGCCCCCAAAGGAAATATCAAGTAGAGGGCGTAGGAGTATTTTATCTTACTCCTGACCATGAACTAAAATTCAAGCAAAGCGAAAATACCAACTTCTACGCCCAAGGCTACGGCTTGCCTAATTTATTTTACAAACCATTACCTTCCGCTATTACTACAGATAAAGCGGCAACTGCCGGCCCTATTACTGAAATTACAGAAACCAAAGAAACTAAAAAAACAGATATACTAGACTTGGGTGAAGAAATTGAAAAAGAAACCCCACTTTTAGAAGAGGTAGAGGCGCAACCTGAAGAAGAAAAAACTAACAATGCTCTCTTTATTAGTGTGTTAGCTGCCTTGTTTGTAGTTACCGCTTTTTTTATTTTTGCTATCTTTTCAGGCATAGAATCTATCAATCCTACTAATTGGTTCGCTAAAAATAAGCCCAAAGCAAATATGTCAGTACAACCTGATAAAGAGGAAACTGAAAATACAGAAGAGAAAAAAGAAGAGAGTACAGTAGAAAATACGGAAAAATCTGAAAATAAAAACATAACCAAAGCAGAAGAGAAAAAAGAGGAGAAAAAACAACCTGAAATGACTAAAAAAGCCGAACCGCCTGCTCGCGTGGAAACCCCAACGCCACCACCTACCACACCTTCTACCGAAGCCCCTACTATGCCTGCCGTACCTGTAAGAACTAATGCAGGACTACGTAGCTGGCTAAAACGACTTAGTAATAACACTACACCTCCTAGTGAGGTTTTTACAGTAAAAGAGGCAAAAGGTAGATTTTATGTAGTATTAGGGACATTTAGTAATGCTAATAATGCCTACATCTTGTATAATACGCTCATGGAAAGAGGCTATACCAGCGCCCGCGTGATAGAAGCTAATGGTAAATACCGAGTATCTTACGTAGATTTCACTCGCAGAGAGGATGCTTCAGACGAGGTATTGCGTTTACGCAAAGAGTTAGGCGTGGAGTCAGTAGTTTTTCAATATTAGGAATAACTATTTCAATATCAGGTATAACTACAAAATTGACCTATACTTTTTCGCACACGAGCAAAACTTTCTGCTCATTGAGCAAAGTGCAAGCAAAAATATACGTTTTGCCACCTTCTTTGAGGGCTAATTTTTTGCGAATTTGGGCTACCGTTTCAGGAAAATTACGTACTGTCAAATTAGCTTGCAAATAAGGCAAAACAGCCTTTACATTTTTAGGCTGATAATTAACTATATGCTTTATTTGAAAAATACGTGCAGGAATTTGAGTGCGGTCGTTGGGCAAATTTGTTGAGGTGTAAAGGTGTGTATGTGGGTGTAATTTAGCAAGTTGAAATCGTTGGGCAAACGTTTTGAATGCACCTGCTTTCAAAATAGCCGTATTTGGTTCAAAGAGATAGTTATTTTCTTGTGGAAAGGCTAATTTTATTTTGGCTTGCTGTTCGTCTGTTATTTGAAAGTTAAATTTTTCAGTAGTTTGGTTATCCTTGAAATTAGTTGTGAAAATAGCGTAATTCAGTGGGTTGCTATTTTTTTCAAGCAAAAAAAGTACTTCTTTTACTTCATTTCTAATTGCCAAAATGTGTACTTGGCTTACTTGTGCTAATTGTCGGGCTGTATGTTCAATATCTGCCATAGGAGAGACTTTGAGCAAAACGATATCAGTTTTTTGCCAAATTTGGGGCAATAATTCTATGATATTTGGCTGATAATCTGCTAAATTGTAAACTTGTTTTTTGGCCTCATCTCTGCGGGATGGATCCAAGAAAATAGCACCTAAACGGATATTCGTTTGGCTCAAAAATTCTTGTGCGGTTTGGTTAGCAAATTGAATATTAGTTTGGGCTAATAGGTTAAAATTGTGTTTTACCATATTTTGTAAAATTTCGTTAGGTTCTATGTGCCAAACGTTTTGGGCTGTTTGGGCAAAGGCAAACGTATCTACTCCTAGCCCACCTGTAAGGTCGGCTATTGTTGAGCAGTTTTTTAGAAGTTGGGCTTTGTATTGTGCCGTTAGTTCAGAGGAGGATTGCTCTGCGGCAAGCGGTGAGAAAAGGAGATAAGGCTGTTGAAACCAAGTGGGACATTTGGATTTGAGTTTCTGCCTTGCAACAATTTGAGGCACAATCATTTGCATTTCTTGGGTGCTAAATGGTTGCTTGGTGAGCAAAAGTTGGGTAGGCTCTTGGTGTAAATTATCCAAAATAAAATTTTGTACTTTTTCAGAAGTCAAAAAATCAAAATCCATGCGATTTGTGTATTTGTAAATATGTTGGTTGCGAATATTGCTAAAATGTAGCCAATTTTATGATATTTTTTGGGTGTGTGGGTGAGTTTGTAATTAAACTTTCTAAAAATGGTAGTTTTTGAAAAAATTACAAAAAATTGCGTTAGGGATTGAAAGGGCAAACCCGCGAAGGGTTTGGTGCGAAGCACCGAAGCGTTAGCGAAGCCCTGCAAAGCCCGCCCCGAAGCCCTAAAAGGGCGAAGGAAACGCCCAAAAAATTATTTTCGGCAAATGTGTTGCTTTAACAGCTTAAACAGATATATTAAAATTAAAATAAAATTGATAGCTTTGAGGCGTTTATTGTCAAAAAATCTTATTTACAAAATCATGAGCCAGCCTTTTGTTTTACTTTTTCGCTTATTTTTACTTGGTTTTATTTTCAGTTTGGGTAATGCAGCAGCAAGTTATGCTCAAACTAATTTTAGTAATTACCAAAAAACGGCAGGAGGAGTTTTGTATCGTTTCATTAAACAAGTACCTAAACAACGCAAAGCCGTTGTAGGAGATATAGTAGATTTTACGATGGCAATTCGCAATGGCAAAGATTCGCTTATACGCCCTGCGGGTGCGGCTTTGCAGTTCAAAGTGAGTGCCTCTTACCCAAAAGAAGATGCCAAAAGTTCACCTGTGGAAGTGTTTAGTGTGGTAGCCGAACAGGATAGTTTGGAAGTGCTAATTAGCATAGATAGTCTTCGTAATTCGGCACAAGCTGCTTATCTCACTCCTGCCCTTACGCAAGGAACGCATTTGAAATATTACCTCAAAATCCTGAAAATCAGGTCTATGGCAGACTTGGAGCGCGAGCAACGCCAAAAAGATAGTCTGCAAACAGCCCAAGAACTGCAAACGATTAAGAAATATATTGCTGACAATCAACTTAAAGCCCAAAGCACGCCCACAGGATTACATTATGTAATTTTGCAACAAGGCAACGGTGCTAAACCTGCCAAAGGGCAAACCGTAGTGGTGCATTACACGGGAATGCTCTTAAACGGAACGAAATTTGACAGTTCGGTAGACAGAGGACAACCTTTTGAATTCCCTCTCGGCTTAGGGCGTGTCATCAAAGGTTGGGACGAAGGAATTGCCCTATTAAACGTAGGTACGAAAGCAAAACTCATTATTCCTTCTACATTAGCATACGGAAATAGAGGTACAGGGAACATACCTCCCAACAGTATTTTGATTTTTGATGTAGAACTTCTAAACATCAGATAGTTAGCTTAATAATTTTCTCCCAAAATGCCCAAAATTCGCCTCACGTATATTGTTTCGTTTATTGATAAATCGCTTGGCTTTGAATGGACTGCCGAAGCCCTTGACAAAGAAAAATTTGAGTTATCATTTATTTTGCTCAACCCGCAAGAGAGCAAATTAGAACGATTTTTAATT
>JANWZA010000024.1 GCA_025054775.1 Microscillaceae bacterium | reverse complement strand
GTTTCTGCCGTGGTCGTTAAGAACTTTTGCCTTTTCATAAATAACTTCATTATTCGTTACAAGCATTCCTCCTTCACCAGTGGTCATTGTTTTTGTGCCGTGGAAGGAAAAAACTCCTACATCTCCTATACTTCCACACTTTTTACCTTTGTATTCAGAACCTAACCCTTCGGCGGCATCTTCTAATACTACCAAGCCATGCTTTTGAGCAATCGCCATTATTTCATCCATTTCGCATACATTTCCGTACACATGTACTACAATAATAGCTCTTGTTTTCTTGGTGATAGCCTGCTCTATTTTTTGAGGGTCTATACACCACGTATCAGGTAAAACATCTACGAAAATAGGCTTAGCACCTATGTAAAGTATAGGTTCAGCAGTAGCAATCCAAGTAATTTCGGGCACAATCACCTCGTCTCCTGCTTTTACTCCCATTGCCATCAGTGCTAAATGGATAGCTCCTGTACAGGAAGAAGTAGCATGTGCATACTTGGTTTGTTGATAAGACGCAAATTTATTTTCAAATTTATAAATATAATCATAACATTTCTCTCCCCAACCGTTAGCTATTGCATCATGTACATAGCTTATCTCCAATTTGGTAATAGATGGTTTGTTTATAGGTATTTTTTTCATAATCAGGTCAAAATACTTTCAATTCAGGAATAGCTACTACAAATTTTCCATTCCAGTTGCGAATATAACTTAATTGTTTTTCTATTTCCTCTTTAATATTCCAGGGAAATATAATCACAAAATCAGGTTTTTCTAGTTTTAACACTTCTTCGCTTACTACAGGGATATGACTACCTGGCAAATACTTTCCTTGCTTGTAAGGCGATTTATCTACAACAAAAGTAATCAAATCTTTTCGAATACCACAATAATTCAGTAAAGTGTTTCCTTTAGCAGCGGCACCATATGCAGCAATTTTCTTTCCCAATTTTTTTTGCTCTAATAGAAAAGACAAAAAATCGTATTTAATTTTGTCTGCTTTTTCTTGAAAACCTTGATAATAAACCAACGTATTCATCCCTTTTGAAATTTCTTTTTCTAAGAGAACATAAACACTTTTGGATATAGACAAGGCATCATTTTCAGTATGCTTGGCGTAAATTCGTAAAGAACCCCCGTGCGTTGGTATTTCTTCTACGTCAAAGAGCGTAAGCCCGTGTTTTTCAAAAATTTGTTTTACGGTCAGAAAAGAGAAATATGAAAAATGTTCGTGATAAATAGTATCAAATTGATTGTTTTCTATTAGTTGCATCAGATGTGGAAACTCCATTGTGATAACCCCCGTAGGTTTAAGAGCAATTTTTAAACCTGCCACAAAATCATTTAAATTAGGTACATGAGCCAATACGTTATTTCCGATAAGCAAGTCGGCTTGCTTCCCTTGCTGAACTAACTTTTCAGCTAATTCTGTGCCAAAAAACGCTACCCATGTAGAAATACCTTTTGATTGTGCCACTTGGGCTGTTCCTAGCGTAGGCTCAATACCCAAAACAGGTATATCTTTTTCTTTGAAATACTGCAACAAATACCCATCGTTAGAAGCAATTTCTACTACGTGCGAGGTTTCGTTTAATTCTAACCGAGTGGTTATCATTTCTACATATTGCTTGCAATGAGCTAACCAAGAGGTAGAATAAGAAGAAAAATACACATAATCTTGACTAAAAATCTCATCTGCTTTTTTGTATTCATCAATTTGTACTAAGAAAGTTCTTTCGCTCACGTACAACTTCAATGGATAATATACTTCTGGTTCGTTGAGTTGTTCGGCAGTAAGAAATGAATTAGAAGGTGGACTAAAGTCCAAATCTATAAAAACATGTGTGAGGGGTAAGTTGTCAAATCTGCAATTCATAGTTTAGTTTTCAATTAAAATACCTTTGAAATCACTAGAAAGTAAAGGAAAATTTTTATCTCTTTCTGAAATTTGAGTAAGTGGCATAGGCCACAAAATATTGAGGAGCTTGTCATTATATCGCAACCCTCGTTCTGCACTTGGCGTGTAAAAATTAGTGTGGTGATATAAAATTTCAGTATCATCTTCTAATGTTTGAAAGCCATGAGCGAAACCTTCAGGTATGAGTAACATTTTTTTATTTTCAGCAGAAAGTTCCACAGTAAAATGTTGCAGAAATGTAGAAGAGTTCTGCCGAATATCTACTACTACATCGAGCATTTTTCCTCTGATACACCTTACTAACTTGGTTTCAGCAAAAGGTGGCTCCTGATAATGCATACCCCTAATTGTACCTTTGAACTTGTTGATAGAATGATTTAGTTGTACAAACTCTTTTTCAAATCCAATCGCTTGAAATTCTTTCTTGCAAAAGAACCTAAAAAAAGCACCTCTTTCATCTTGAAAGGGTTTAGGCGTAATAAGCCATAGACTACGTAAAGGTGTATGTTCAAAATCAAATAGCATTTTTTATCCAACTTACTTGATATTGTTGTGCGTCGGTAATGTATTCTTTTAATTGTTGTCGAGAGATGATATGTTTTTTTTCAATAAATTCTCTGTACCAAAAAGCTGTTTGTTGTATAGCCTTTTCTACATTCCAGACAGGTTTCCATCTTAATTCAGTTTTTGCTTTACTACAATCGAGTTTTAAAATTTGAGCCTCATGTAAAGAAGACTGTTCGTATCGTATGGGTATTTGTGGCAGATGCTTTTCAAACTTTTCTAGAACATTTTCTACCGCAATGGCATCAGTTTCTTCGGGACCGAAATTCCAAGCAGTAGCAAAATGAACATTTTTTTCCAATAATCTTTGTCCCAAAAGCAAATATCCTGCAAGAGGTTCTAAAACATGTTGCCAAGGTCTAATCGCCTTAGGATTCCGAATTTGAAGAACTTGCTTGTTTTGATAGGCACGCATTAAATCAGGAATGAGCCTATCTTCTGCCCAATCGCCACCACCAATCACGTTTCCCGCTCTTACACTTGCTAAAAGTATTTGGTTATGGCTCAAAAAAGATTTTCTAAACGATTCGGTCATGATTTCCACACAAGCCTTAGAAGCACTATAGGGATCATTTCCACCAAGTCGGTCAATTTCTCTGTAGCCCCAATACCATTCGTTGTTCTGATATACTTTATCTGTAGTGATAGAAACAATCGCCTTTACCGAACTTGTTTGCAAACAGGCTTGATATAAATTTAGCGAGCCAATGAGGTTAGTCTGAAAGGTAGGAATAGGGTTTTTGTAAGACTCACGTACTAATGACTGAGCCGCTAAATGGAATACTATATCAGGTTGGCTTTCTTGCAGAGCCTGCTGTAAAATATCATAATCGTTAAGGTCATTGTAATAATTTTTTACAGATAGATTAAGATTTTTGAAATGCTGATTTCTTTCATTGAGTGGCAAAGAATAACCTGTAATTTCAGCCCCAAGTTCTTGTAACCAAAGGCAAAGCCAAGTTCCTTTGAAACCTGTATGTCCTGTAACAAATATTTTTTTTCCTCGATAAATATTCTCAAACTGCGTTATTTCCATAATTTCCACTTGGCTTGCTTAGTGTTCCACAGATTTTCCAATTCAATTTTATCTCGTAGAGCATCCATACATTTCCAGAAGCCATGATGTTTATAGGCTACTAACTGTCCATCTTGCGAAAGGCGTTCTAGAGGCATATCTTCCCACATAATATTATCAATATCAGGATGATTGAGATAGTCAAAAACTTTTGACTTCAGAACAAAAAAGCCACCATTTATCCATCTTCCATCGCCTTTAGGTTTTTCCTTGAATATTTTTACGTTGCCCATCTCGTCTAATTCCATTCCACCAAAGCGGGCTTCAGGTTGTATAGCTGTTACGGTAGCAATTTTATCATGTTTTTTATGAAATTCTACAAGTTCAATAATATTGATATCCGAAACACCATCGCCATACGTAAGCATAAAATTCTCTTCTTGAATATATTTCTCAACCCGTTTTAATCTGCCTGCGGTTTTGGTGTTGAGTCCTGTATCTACCAATGTAATTGTAAATGCTTCGGAGTCGGTTTTATGAACTTTTACATTATTATTTTTCAGTTCTATGGTAAGGTCAGAATTGTGTAAAAAGTAATTAAAAAAATATTCTTTTATCATATACCCCTTATATCCAAGGCAAATAATGAAATCGTTAAAGCCGTAGTAGCTGTAAATTTTCATAATATGCCAAAGCATAGGCTTGCCTCCAATTTCAACCATTGGCTTGGGACGG
>JANWZA010000057.1 GCA_025054775.1 Microscillaceae bacterium | reverse complement strand
CCTAAAAAACGCCATTGGCATTGCGAAGACGTGGGCAACTTCTTGTCAGAAGAGGAAATAAATAAAAACAAGTAAGCAAAATTCTTCAACTCGAGGCACCGAATTGTACCTTGGTAGCTTTCAAAAGTAAAATTCTGCGTTTAATGCAAAAATATTACGTATTTTGAAGTGAGTTAGAAATAAAAAAGGTGCAAAAACTCCCAAAAAAATAGAACAGAAGCCCTAAAAAATGATGCATATCCTTACATTAAAGAAAGGTCTTTGATAAAATTACGTATCCGCTTTTTTTTCAAAAAGCCAAACAATCTCACGCTTATTGTGTTTTATGAATAGGTTTTCATAATTGTAAGTTTTTGATTAGTTAGGTTTTGTAAATCTCAACCACATTGTGGTTGAGATTTATTTTCTACCCCTTAGCCCCTAGAATAAAAAAAACAAAAGAAAGAGTCTTCCTATATTCTTGCCTTTGTACATAGCTGTTTTTTTATGTTAATGCAACCGTTCTTTTCAGAAAGCTCTTATTCTTAACTTTGGGTACGGCTTGTAGAGATAATTCTACAAATTTTTGACATGCTTGGTGCTATCCTGTAGAATAATTTTGCAAAGTTGTTAATAATTCATTACTTTTGTCCAAAAGTTCCCTTGAATATTGAGCCATACAGCTTAATTTTTATCCTACAAATAGGCTCCTTTCTACTCAAAAGATTTTATCAAGGGAGAAACATATTTGCAATAAAAACAAAAGGCAACAAGATTTTACAGTATTTGTCAAATCTGAATTGTGGCAAGAGGTGAGATTGAAGTATCAAGTTAAATTATTTACTTTTCACCTCAAAACAGCTCTACAATACAATGCAGAAGAAAAAAATTTTATTTATCGACCGAGACGGAACAATTATCGTTGAACCCTCAGACAATTTTCAAGTAGATAGTTTAGAAAAATTAGCCTTTTTACCCAAAGTTATCTATAACCTCCGCCGAATTATCTACGAATTAGATTACCAACTTGTCATGGTAACTAACCAAGACGGCATGGGAACTGACGCCTTCCCTGCAGAAAAGTTTTGGCAGGTACATAATAAAATGCTACAAATCCTCGAAAATGAAGGTATTACATTTACAGATATTTGTATAGACACCTCCTTTGAGCATCAAAATTCACCTACGCGCAAACCTAATGTAGGTATGCTCACTAATTACCTGCAACAAAAAGATGAATTAGAATGGAAAAAATGTTTTGTAATCGGTGATAGATTAACCGATATGCAATTAGCTGAAAATTTAGGCTTGCGAGGAATTTGGATTGCAGCTAATACGAAAGCCCCTGTACTCCTCCCTGCTATTGCTAAAATTACTACTGATTGGGACGAAATTTATACCTTCTTGAAATATCAACAAGGACGTGTCGCACAAATTCACCGCAAAACCCTTGAAACTGAAGTATTTGTAGCCTTGAATTTGGACAAATACGAACCTCAAAAAATTAATACAGGTATCGGCTTTTTTGACCATATGCTTGCACAAATTGCCAAGCATGCACAAATTAGTTTGCAGGTAGAAGTAGAAGGAGACTTCATTATTGATGAGCATCATACCATAGAGGATACCGCACTTACCTTAGGACAAGCCTTCGCACAAGCACTCGGAAGCAAACACGGTATTGCCCGTTATGGGCACTTTACCCTACCTATGGATGAAGCCCAAGCCCAAGTTGCTATTGACTTTTCAGGACGTAGCTTTTTGGTATGGAAGGGTACATTTCACCGAGAAAAAGTAGGCTACTTCCCCACTGAAATGGTAGAGCATTTTTTTCAATCTTTTGTGCAAAATGCCCTTTGTAGCTTACACGTAAACTTTTACGGCAAAAATGACCATCACCAAATAGAAGCTATTTTTAAGGCATTTGCCAAGGCAATTCGTATGGCTATCCAAATAATTAATAATGACTTACCGAGTACCAAAGGAGCTTTGTAAGTTCATCTATTCTTTTGTTTGCTATTTTTACTGATTATTAGTACTTTTCTCCTCAAATAAAAAACTCGCTTACTAATTAGTAAAGCGAGCTTTTGAATTACCAACCTCACAAATTAGCTTTGTTTTACCATTTGAATATTGAGCGACAAGCGTACCTCGTCAGAAACCACAACTCCCCCTGCTTCGGTTACAGCACTCCAATTCAGCCCAAAATCTTTACGATTAATCTTGCCCTCTAACTCAAAGCCTGCCTTGGTATTGCCATAAAAATCTACCATAATGCCACCAAAAATTACATTTAGGGTAATATTTTTGGTTACATCTCTTATAGTTAAATCACCTTTCAATTCGTATTGACTCTCACCTACTTTCTTAAAGGAAGTACTCTTGAAAGTAAGTTGGGGAAACTTATCTGCGGCAAAAAAATCATCAGACTTTAAGTGAGCATCTCTTTGGGCATTGTTCGTATTGATACTATTAACCTCAGCAGAGAAGAAAATAGAGGCATCGGTAAAGTCCTCATTTTCAGTTTCTAGCTGGGCATCAAACTTACTGAAACTCCCTGTTACGGTAGAAATAACCAAATGTTTTACTTTGAATAATACTTCTGAATGTGCGGGATCTATTACCCATTTTGTAAGTGCCATAGAACAAATAAAAGTTAGATAGTGAAAAATATATAAAAAACAAAAGTTAAAAAGTCTGTAGTAAAATTTGCTTCATTTATGCTAACTGCTCTTGGCAAAGTATAGTATTTTTGACTTACATCTATCATGTTATGTTTTGGCTTTTTCTAAAAGAACACTCACCATTTAATGAAGTGATAATTAGTTTCAATGCGGATATTCGCATAGTTTTTTAGTTGTATCTACAACTAATTAACAAAAAAAAGATAAAAAAGTTTGCCTATGATAAGAAAATAATTGTACCACTGCTATTTAGCATTTGATTGAAAAGGGTTGATATTTTTTGGCAAATAAACACAAATACCTAACTTTGCGGTTTTAAGGAATTAAATTTTTATGTTTCATTTTAATTCAAAAAAATACAGCAATATGGCTACAACAGGCGACCTCTATAAAGGAGCTTTTCTAAGATTTAATAACGAATTAGTACAAGTTTTGGAATATGAACATCGTACCCCAGGTAACTTGCGTGCTTTCTACCAAGTAAAAATGCGAAATGTACGCACAGGCAAATTAGCCGAACATCGCTTCCGTGCAGGTGAAACGCTTGAATTTGTGCGCGTAGAAACACGTGACTACATGTACTCTTACCGCGAGGGTGAGAATTTGGTATGCATAGATAATGAAACTTTTGAGCAGGTAGTTATCCCTAAGGTAGTGTTGGGAGATGCTATTCGCTTCTTAAAAGAGGGAACAAACCTCAAAATTTCATTCACCGATGAGGGTGAAGCAGTAATGGCACAAATGCCCCAAAATGTAGAATTAGAAGTTACCTATACTGAACCCGGCGTAAAAGGGGATACAGCTACAAAAGCTCTTAAACCTGCCACCTTAGAAACAGGAGCAACTATCCAAGTGCCACTTTTTGTAGATAATGGAGAAAAAATACGTATCAACACTGAAACGGGTGAGTATGTAGAGAGAGTCAAATAATTTGCTTAATGATACTTACTACGAGCCATAAATCTATGCAGATTTATGGCTTTTTTATTTACTTTTTCAAAATTAGCTTCTCATCGGTATTTTTATAGATATATCTTAAAAAAACTCAAAGAGAGAACTTTTATTAAACAAGGTTATTGCTATTTTTTTTGATGTAAGCTATCATTTCCTCAAAGTGGAATTGTTGTTGAGTGCCTATTTGCATATCTTTGAGCGAAAACATTTGCTTTTCCATTTCTTCTGAACCAATAAGGACTACAAAAGGAATATTTTTTTGGTTAGCATAGTCTAGTTGTTTTTTGAGTTTAACAGGTTGCGGATAAATTTCTGCTTTAATACCTGCTTTTCGCGTTTTTTGTAGCCAAGAGAGGGCGTAATTTTGTGCTGTTTGGTCAAAGTTAGTAAACATAACTTGCGTAGTGGTGTGCGTGTGTGCAGGAAAAAGGTTTAATTTTTCTAATACGTCAAAAATACGATCTAATCCAAATGAAAAGCCTACTCCTGATACGTTAGGTAGCCCGAAGGCACCTGTCAGGTTATCATAACGCCCCCCACCGCTAATACTCCCAATAGCTAGGTTATGCACTTTTACCTCAAAAATTGCTCCTGTATAATAGTTTAGTCCACGGGCAAGAGTGATATCAAAATCAAGGTGATTTTGACTAATAAAATTGTCAGATTGACAAAAATGCTTTACTAATTCCAGGGTTTGCTCTAATTCGGTAATACCTTTCGTGCCAATTTCGGAGTTTTGCAAAAGTGGTTTAAGTTGTTGTATTTTTTCAAAAATATCTCCCTGAATAGCAAAAAATGGTTGCATTTGAGCAATGGCTTCTGCTGGAAAGCCTCGCTCTGCAAGCTCAGCTTCTACTTTTTGTTTGCCAATTTTGTCTATTTTATCAATAGCTGTGCAGAGTTCAGTTTCAGCTTGGGGCATACCTATGGTTTGAGCTATGCCTGCTAAAATTTTACGATTATTAATTTTTACGCTGTATTCTGTTAGCCCTAAATTTTGCAATACTTCGTTTATCATTAAAATAATTTCTGCTTCGCAAATAAGCGAGTCTGTACCGACTACATCGGCATCACACTGATAAAATTCTCGGTATCTACCTGCCTGTGGGCTATCACCACGCCATACGGGTTGGATTTGATACCTCCGAAAAGGGAAAGTGATTTTTCCTTGATTCATTACCACAAAGCGGGCAAGCGGTACAGTGAGGTCATATTTGAGGGCTTTTTCTGAAATACGCCAGGTCATTTTCTTATATCCCTCGGCGAGGTGCTCGGGTTGTATGTCTTTCAAAAAATCTCCTGAATTGAGAATTTTGAAAATCAACCTATCACCCTCCTCGCCATATTTACCCATAAGTGTGTTCAAATTTTCAAGGGCAGGAGTTTCCAAGGGTAAGAATCCAAAATTTTCAAAAGTTTGCTTAATGGTCTGGATAATGAAATTACGTTTTACCATTACTTCAGGGGCAAAATCGCGTGTGCCTTTGGGTAATGTAGGTTTTTGCATATTCATAGGTAGTTTTGATAAAAAAGTTTACAAAAATACAAAAAACTTGCGAACTTTGCCCAAGAGTAAAATTTTAGTAATATGTCTTTATGCCTTAACTAAATTTTCTGCAAGGTTTTGAGTTGTACTTTCCTTAGTTAGCATCACTTTGAAAAGTGTCTTACACTTTTCAAATAGCGGAAATTTATGAGTAATTCACAAAAAAGCAACTGTCCCTCCCAAACAAATACAAAGCCCGAGCAACGCTCCTATCCAAACTTGGGTAGGAGTATGAGCATCAAGGTAGAGGCGTACCGTCATAAGTAGGCCTGCTACCACTGAAACAACTATAAGCGGATAAAGTAATTCCTGTGTGGGAAATCGGTAGTGCAAACCTAAAATAAAGCCCCAAACTCCTGCTATGCCTACGCTGTGGGCGCTAATTTTCCAAAAAAAATTGATGATTGTTACTAAAATAATAGAGATGGTAGTAAGCCCTAAAATAACATATACTACCGCAAGGCTACCTAACTTAGTATAAAAAAAGTAGGTACTAAATGCGTAAAAAGCACTGGCAATGATATAGGGTAAGTTCCGCTCTTGCTGGCTTTCCAACGTTAAAGAGGAAATACGTCCTAGAACATATATCAAGAGGATGGAAAAAATCGGAAGTAGAAAAGTTAGCAGAAAAATGAGCATTAACAAATTAAATTTTGCTTCCGATTTAATATGCCCTACTATATTGGGGACAGAATAAAACAAAATAGCGAAACAAATACTTGGCAAAAGGAGTGGGTGAAATAGCCCTGAAATAATATAAGCAATACGTGTAAAAATTGGCATACGTGATAGTGGATTAGTGTTATTTATTTAACAGAAGGTAAAAAGTTTATTTTACAATTGATTTGGCTGATTGACTATCTGAACTTGATGCTATGATTATGATTTGATTTGATAACATGACATGGCAAAAGTAGTAAAAAAAAGTATTTCAATCATATGAAGTATGGTTTTGCGTAATCTTGTCTCATTATCAATTACTTATTAGGTGATATAAAAAAAGAGTAAGAAATTTTAGTTTTTAGCTTAGCTTAAGAAAAAAAAAGCTAACTTTGCAGTCCAAAGTTCTAAATCAATATTAAGACAATGGCTAAGAAAGGTAATCGTATTCAAGTAATTTTAGAATGCACTGAACATAAAGCGACAGGGCTGCCTGGGATCTCTCGTTATGTTACGACTAAAAATCGTAAAAATACTACACAACGGTTGGAGTTGAGAAAATACAACCCTATTCTCAAGAAACATACTATCCACAAAGAAATCAAATAATTCCTGAAGTACTATGGCAAAGAAAGTAGTTGCGACCTTAAAGAAAGAAGGTGCTACGCGTGCATACGCAAAAGTGATTAAAGCTGTAAAATCACCAAAGACAGGAGCTTACACTTTCAAAGAAGAGATAGTTCCTTTGGAGGAGGTACAAGAAGCCTTAAAGCGCTAATTCGTTTCAATTTTATTATTTCGTTATTAGCAATTGCTAAAGATGAAGCACCTACAAGTTAAGTGTTAGGTGCTTTCTTCTTGTTTAAGGTTCAAGTAATTAGGAAAGATTTGATAATATCGTTTTGAAACCAAATTAAAGAGCATTTCTTTGAGTTTATCAATGTTAATTTGTTGCGTAGCGGAGATACCAATAGTATAAGATTGTGAGTTGGAATTGAGAAAGGGTTGTGAAAGTAAATAATAGCTATCATCATTCATAAGATCTATTTTGTTGAAAACCATTATAGTAGGTTTGTCTGCGGCTTGAATTTCCACCAAAGTGCGGTTTACTACCTCTATTTGTTCGCTACAGTGTGGGCTAGAAATATCGGCTACGTGTAAAAGGATATCTGCTTCGCGTACTTCATCTAGAGTAGATTTGAAACACTCTATGAGTGTAGTGGGGAGCTTACGAATAAAGCCGACTGTATCCGTAAGCAAAAATGGAATACCCTGCAATACCACTTTTCGTACTGTGGCATCTAAAGTAGCAAAAAGTTTGTTTTCGGCTAATAAGGTTTCCTTTGCCAACAAATTCATAAGCGAGGACTTGCCTACGTTGGTATAGCCCACTAGAGCCACACGTACCATGTTTTTACGTGCTTTTCGCCTTACAGTGCTTTGCCTATCAATTTCAGCTAATTTTTCTTTGAGTAGGCTAATTCTATCATTAATAATTTGACGGTCTGTTTCTAGTTCTTTTTCTCCGGGTCCGCGCATGCCAATTCCTCCTTTTTGCCTTGAAAGGTGCGTCCACATATGCGTAAGGCGTGGTAAAAGATACTGATATTGAGCTAATTCTACTTGGGTTTTGGCTTGTGCGGTTTTGGCACGTAGGGCAAAAATATTCAAAATGAGCAGACTTCGGTCGATAATTTTGCGTTTGAGTTCGGCTTCTAAATTACGTACTTGACTTGGTGAAAGATCGTCGTCAAAGATAATAGTATCCACTTCATTTTGTTGTAAAAAGGCCATAATTTCCTGCAATTTGCCCTTTCCTACGAAGGTACGGCTATCAGGTTTTTCTAGTTTTTGAGTAAAAACCCCTACGGTTTTCAAACCTAAGGTTTCAGCCAAAAAAGCTAATTCTTCTAGGTAAGCTTGAGTAACTAATTCATTCTGTTGCTTTGGGGCAACGGCTACCAAGATAGCTGTTTCTTGAGGCTTGTGTGTAGGTACAGCTTGTTTGGGCATAGTTATCAAAAAGATGCTTATGTAAGTAAATAAGCAAAAAAAAACTTAAAAAAGTTCGTAACTATTTAGCTTTGTTATAGGATTGAGCAAATTTATAGCTCCATTTCCTGGGGGTTACAAAGTTTGGGAAAGTTAGGTGCGCATTACCGAAAGGTTATGAAAATATTACCAAACACAAATGAAAAATTATACCTCTGCTGTGCTTTGCTTTTACTATCTACCCAAGAGTAGAAGTAACTAAACAATACCACTAAGTAAATTTTTTAGCATTTGGGGTATTCCTTTTTTCGCTTCGCTCAAAGGCAAAAGGAATATTCTTGAATAGCTGAAGGTAAATTTAGCACACAACGTAGTTAAATAAATACATTTTACGAATTATTTTGAAATTTATTTTTCATTTGGGCATGGTGAGTCTTGTCATTAATGGTTTTCGGATAAAAGGGAAAAGATTGCCTAAAAAGTTGAGCATTTTCAGTTTAAGGGTTACAATATGGTGGGTTTTATGTTTTTGCACGGCATGCCAAATTTTTTGGGCAATTTCATGGGGTTGTATATGTATGCCCATTTTTTCTACTGCCCAAGCCTTGTATGGGGCTTTGTTGAGCATATCCGTATTTACAAAAGGAGGCATAATATCCGAAACCTGAATGTTCAAGCGTGAAAATTCTATTTCCAACCCTTCAGTAAACCCTCTGACTGCGTGTTTGGTAGCGGCATATACACAAAACTCGGGTACACCATAGATTGCTGAAGCCGAAGAAAGATTGATAATTTGAGCATGGGGGGTATTTTTTAGTAAAGGCAGGGCCCAGTATGTAGTATTAACCATGCCCCAAAAATTTACTTCTATCATTCGTTTCTGTTCAGCAAGCGGAATGTTCTCAAAAAAGCCCATGCGTAAGATGCCTGCATTATTTACTAAAACATTTAGCTGATGGGAAGTCTGCTGTGCAAGACTATTAAAAACTGCTTGCATTTCAGTTTCATTACAAATATCTGCTTTTTGTATAAAGAGGGCTTTACTTGCTAATTCAGTACGTAATTTTTGCAGAGCTTGCTCATCTAAATCTACGCCACTTACGAGCCAACCTTTTTGTGCGAAAAGTAAAGCAGTTGCCTTCCCGATACCATTAGCGATGCCTGTAATAAAAATATTTTTGCCTTGCATATGCTCCAAGAAATGTTTTTTGAGTATAAAGTCTACTTTTCAGAAAGTAAAAGTATAACCATTTTTTTAGGCTTTGTTCTTACAACTCATCAATTTTTTTACTTACATTTACGCCAATTTTGTTATATTTTCACCATATTTGTAAGTTGTTCGGCTTCATCAAGTAAAAAACCTCTAATCTAATTTGTATGAAAACCACAACCTTTTTCTCTGCTTTCTTGCTGCTGTTCATTTGCCTGTCTAACTTACCTGCCCAAAATACTACTAATAACAAAGAGGTAGAAGAGATAAAAAAGATGTTTCAAGATTTTTATGTGGCATTTTCTACGTTAGACCAAACCAAAGACCGCAATACGGTGCTTAAATACTGGCATACTAGCTGTTCACGAAACATCAATTATATGCTCATTGATGGCACGATGCAAACCAAACAACAGGATTATAAGGCTTTTTCTAGTTATTTAGACCAACTTATCCATGAAGCAGAGGCACACAAAATTGTAACTACCTTCAAAATTGCCGAGTTTCATACTACAACCATAAGTGGTAATTCTGCTATTTTTAGCTATACTGTAAACTATGAAACAAAACAAGATAAAGAACCCATGTCCATAGGAAAGGTAAATTGCTTATTTACCCTACGAAAGTTTGAAAATGAATGGAAATTCGTAAAGGCAAATATTACGTGGGTAGAAGAGAAATTGTTTAAGGGCTTGTGCAGTTGCCAAGTGTTTAAGAATGATGTTTTGAAACAAATTTATATCATTCGCTTTATTCACCCTCATGGAGGAGAAAAGAAAACCGAACTTCTGCAAGTACATTTTACTGAAAAGAATAATGAAAATATGGTTTACGTTCAAGACCAAGTATACAAATGGAAAAAGGATCAAACTATTTACACGTTAGATGAGCGAAAGCAAGAACACAAATTACTTGGCAAAGCTATGACTGAAATTGAGGTAATTTCTACTATTTTACAAAATGATTTATATACGGAGAACTGTACCCAAATTATGATAAAATAGACAACTAACTTCTAAACCAGTGCTAAAAATGCCTATTCACTACGAGAAGCCTTTATCTTCAGAGGAAGAGAAGCAGATTCTTGAGCAGTTTTTTCAGGAAGTACGTACCTTGTTAGAGCCTTACACTTCGGAGCGTAAAATAATCTTTTCTAATAGTCAGTTGTTTGCTATTTTAATGATTGCTCCCATCACTATGGCTATGGCTACTGACGATAGCTTGGATTTTGCTGAAACAAACATCTTGATAGAAATTGCTAGTTTTTTTGAACGCAATGAACTTTCACCTTTGTTTAATCAATTTTCTCAACCTGAAAAAGTACTCTCTGACTCTGAATTTAAGAAAATAATTTACAATGAAATGCAGTATATGTGCCTAAGTATGCGCCAGTACGAACCTATTTTCATTAAAGCCTTAAAAAAGTTACTTGCTGTGGATAAACACCTTTCACAGATGCAAAATATAGAAGGTTCTATTGCTAAAAGGATTTTAGAAAATTTGAGTGGCGTTATCTACAATAACACAGGAGATGATAAAATTGAAGAAGCTAAAGTACGTCGCATTATTCAAGAATTAGATTTAGGTAGTTACCTTAATATACGTATCTGAAAAAATATTTGCCTGAAAATCAATGCCTTATGTTAAAGCTATGAAAAAAACTAATCAGTTATTTGTGATGTAAAAAAAAGTAAGTAATTTTGCGAACGCAAAAAGGCAAAGTAAAATAAATTTTTCTGAGGTAAGAAATAAATCTAATAAAAAAAGCGAAAAGGAGTGGTAGTTCAGCTGGTGAGAACGCCTGCCTGTCACGCAGGAGGCCGCGGGTTCGAGTCCCGTCCATTCCGCAAAAAAGAGTTAGAACCTTGCCAATCCTTCGGTAAGGTTTTATTATTTGAGTTATACCTAATTTTTATTTTTGTAGTGTTTCACGATTGAAATGTGACTCTTTTTACCTACCCTACTTTCTCAATGAACACTGAATGGTTTAGACAAATACCTGACTGGGTAAACGTGAAATATAAACCTGATATACCAAAGAACTGCGGCAAAGACACTGCACTGCACTAAGTACGATACGAACAAATGACATTGAAATGCAATCTTGATATATTAGTGATATACTTAACAATAAAAATAAAGTGATGGGTTGGCTTACTCTTACCACCTTATACTTGGACTTCTCCGAAGAAGCAAATGCCTGCCAAGAGTTGTTTCATAGCTCTTCTATGATAAAGTTGTGGTTTGTATAAATGCAAATATCTGCAGCAATGGCAAGACTTTCACGCACAATCTCAACAGCAGAGAGGTGTGGAGCGTGCTTTTTAAGTGCCAACGCCGCTGATTGGGCAAACATACCTCCCGAACCAATAGCTGCCACTTGATGTTCTGGTTCAAGCACGTCACCCGTACCTGAAATAATTAAAATCTCCTCTTTGTTAGCTGCAATAAGCATAGCTTCTAGCCTACGGAGAAAGCGGTCTGTACGCCAATCTTTTGCTAATTCTATGGCGCCGCGTTTCATATTATTACCAAAGGAGTTAAGTTTTTCCTCAAATCGTTCTAAAAGTGTAAAAGCATCGGCAGTAGAGCCTGCAAATCCTACAATAATTTTGCCGTCAGAGAGTTTACGAATTTTGCGTACGTGAGTTTTGGCAATGGTATTACCCATGGTGGCTTGCCCATCGGCACCAATTGCCGTATGTCCGTTATGAATTACAGCTAATACAGTAGTGGCATGGATTTTTATCATAGTTTAGGGCATAGTTTTTAGTGAGGAGCGGAATAATCTATTTGTATTTCCTGAATATTAGCAATAGCAATATGATGCTTTTGGCGTCTGCTGTCTTGAAACAATACATTTTCACCCATTATTTGCACTATTCTTCCGTGCAAAGTTATACCATTTTCTTGAATAAGATTGATTTCTGTGCCCAAGTAGGTAGCGATTTTTTGGGGGATTTCTGCTTTTTTAATACGCAATTGTCGTTTTCCCATTCCTTGTTCTCTTATTGATTGCCTTTCTTTCGGATATTTTTGTAGATATTGATTGCTGTGAAAAGTACTGCCATAAGCAGTAGTAATCCAAATAATCCCCAAATGAGGCTTAAAAAGTTTTTTAATACTACTAAGAAGACAATAGCCACAAGGAAAATAGTAGCTACTTCGTTCCAAATTCGTAGTTGGTAACCTGTATATTTAATAATACCTTTTTGTTGTTGCAAAAAAATAATATGGCAACTGAAATGGTAGACAAACAACCCAATAACAAATCCAATTTTAATGGTAAGCCAGTTGTTGAGGGGGTACCAATAGAGCATACTAAACCCGAGGATTGCTGTCAAGATGGCGGAGGGGAAAGTAATACCATACCACAAACGTTTTTGCCAGTCTTTGAGGTATTTTTGTAAGATTTCGCGTTCAGGAGAGGATTTCTCTTGAGTTTCTGCAAAATAGACAAATAAGCGTACTATGTAAAATAGTCCTGCAAACCATGTTACGATAAAAATGATATGCAGTGCTTTAATATAAAGCATAGTTCAAATTAAGTTCAAAACCTTTCCAAGGTTTAGCAACTTGGAAAGGTAGTAACAAGATTATTTATTTTTACTTTTTGTGCTACGAGTGGTAGTTTTTTTAGAGTCTTCAGAGGCTTCGGTTACTGCTTCGGCGGTAGATTCTGTTGCTTTTTTAGTAGAAGCTTTTTTGGATGCCTTCTTTCCCGAAGAGGTAGCTTCAGGGATAATAGGTGTATAACCTGCAGAGTAGGTTACAAATGTTCCCCAAGAGAGATTGTTTTGCCCGTCTTTATGGGCTTTGGCACGCTCAATAGCGTATTGAGCGGCAGTTTCTACTACCCATTCAAAATTAGCCTCTCCTACGGAGTGTAAATCGGCATCGGGAGCTGGATTGCAGAAATCAATTGCATAAGGTACACCCTCTCGTACTGCAAATTCTACGGTGTTGAAGTCATAGCCTAAGGCTTTATTCAAGCGCAGTACGTAGTCTTCCATAGTAGCTAATAGTTTTTTAGCGGCTTCGCCTTGGGCTTTCATTTGAGCATCATAACGCAAGTGGTGTGGGTTACGAGGTTCATAAGGCATAATGCGTACATATTTCTGCCCAATGCAATAACAACGGAAGTACTCCTCAAATACAATTTCTTCTTGCAAGAGCATCACGAGTTGTCCTGTTTCAGCATGTTTAGTCCAGAGGTCTTGTACGTCAGTTACTTTATAGACGCTTTTCCAACCGCCGCCAGCGTGAGGTTTCATATAAGCAGGGAAGCCAACGTATTTGAAAATACTATCCCAGTCTAATGGATATTTAAGGTTACGGAAGGAGTTATGGTTCGTATCGGTAGGATGTTCTTTAGAGGGTAAAAGTACAGTTTTAGGGACGGGAACTCCTATTTTAGTTGCTAAGCAATTATTGAAAAATTTCTCATCGGCAGTCCACCAAAACGGATTATTGATAACAGCTGTGCCATTAAGTGCTGCATTTTTAAGATAAGCACGATAGAAAGGCACATCTTGCGAAATACGGTCAATGATTACAGCATATTCTGTTGGTTCGCCTTGCAATACTTTATCTATAATTACGTATTCAGCTACTATGTCCTTGCCTTTAGTAATTTGGTTCACCCTCTCTACGAATGCCGCTGGAAAAGTATTTTCTTGCCCGAATAAAATGCCTATCTTTTTCATGTTCTACGAAAAATTAGTGAAATAAACAAAACAAGGAGAATGTTTAGCAGAGTGTTTTTTAGATTTTCGGTGCAAAGTAAATAAATAAAATCTATATCATCAAACGAAAAGCTATTTTTTCGTGAAAAAGAGATAAAAACAATTTAGAATTATATTTTTTCATAATTTTAGCTCTTTTTCTATTACCTACAAGTATTTGCTAAGGTATTTTTTTAGCTAATTTCCTGAGATTTTTAGAACTTTTAACAGCTCTTAACTGAATAGGGGAATTTGATTGCGTATGAGGTCTTCTAAAGTTTCACGTTTGCGAATAAGATATACCTTATTTTGGTATATTAATACCTCTGCAGGGCGAAGGCGCGAATTGTAATTAGAACTCATAACATAACCATATGCTCCTGCATTTTTGATAGCTAAAATATCTCCTTCGCGTACTTCGTTTAGTTTTCTGTCCCAGCCCAAAGTGTCAGTTTCGCAAATGTAACCTACTACAGAGTATAAACGCTTTACTCCCGTAGGGTTAGAAATATTTTGAATTTGGTGATAAGCATTATATAAAGCAGGACGTATGAGGTGATTCATACCTGAATTGACTCCTACGAACACTGTAGAGGGTGTTTGCTTAATAGTATTTGCCTTTACTAACAGATAACCCGCTTCACTTACTAAATATTTGCCTGGTTCAAACCAAATAGCTAATTTTCTGCCATATTGTTGGCAAAAACTTTCAAAGGCTTCTCCTAATTTTAGTCCTAAGTCGGCAATATCGGTTTGTATGTCTGTTTCTTTGTAAGGTACTTTGAAACCACTGCCAAAGTCAATAAAAGTTAAATCTTTGAACTCGTAAGCAGCTTCAAAAATAATTTCAGCGCTTCGCAAAAAGATTTCCGACTCTAAAATATCAGACCCTGTATGTACATGAAGCCCTTTTACAAGAATATGATTAGCCTGCACAATCCTATGCACGTGCCGTAGTTGAAGGATGGAGATACCAAATTTGGAGTCAATATGTCCTACTTGAATTTTAGTATTGCCACCTGCCGTTAGGTGGGGATTAAGGCGAATGCAACAAGGTACAGTATTGCCATAAGTTGCTCCAAATTGTTCTAAAATGCTAATGTTATCTATGTTAATAGTTACTCCTAATTGTACGGCTTCTTGAATTTCGGCAAAATCTACACAGTTAGGGGTAAATAGGATTTCGTGAGGTTCAAAGCCTGCCATTAAGCCTAGTTGTACTTCTTGGATAGAAACCGTATCCAAACCGACACCATTTTTTTTCATAAGTTGCAGAATAGCGAGGCTAGTCAAGGCTTTGCATGCATATTTAATTTGCATATCAGTATGAGCAAAACATTGTTTGAGGTAGTGTATTTTTTGTTCTATTTTATTGCCATCATACAAGTACAGAGGAGTGCCGAATTCTTGGCAAATGGTCAAGACGTCAAGTCCTTGGATTTGATAACGATTTTCTACTAATTCCATGTGGTTATTAAAGAGATAGCAGTTTCAAAAAAATGCAAAGATACAAGAATATACTTACAATTTCATCAATTAATGTAATAGTTATTGTTAATTTTGTATAGATTCTTTTGCAAAAAAAAATACTACAACCCTGAAACTATGGAACGATGTCCCAAATGCAAATCAACAAAATTTTGTAAAGTAAAGGTAAACAACGATTTAAATAAAGACTGCGGTTTTCGTTTTACAGTAGAACATATAGGAAAACCTGAAAAATTAAAATGTGATGCATTAATACTATATCTTGAAGGGCTGGGATTTCGCTCCATTGCTCGCTTCTTAAAAGTGAGCCACGTTACAGCCTTTAATTGGATTAAGGCATATGGAAAAAAACTTGATGAAATTCGGAGCAGTGATGCTATTGAATTGAAATAGATGAGATGCATACATATATTGGTTCAAAAAAAACTATTGTTGGATATGGATTGCTGTTGATAGAGATGGGTGTAAATTCATCAATTGCGGAGTTGGTACCAGGGGAACTGAAACTGGTGAAAAACTTTGGAAGAAGATTGAACTGGAGATAAAGGGAGAGGGTTTGTACGGCTTATTGGAAAGCATACGAAGCATTTGTGCCAGAGTATACATATATAATCCAAAGCGGAAACGTTTATGGTTGAAGGATAGAATAGTCTTTTTCGTCATTTTTTAGCACGATTAAGAAGGAAAACTAAATGTTATTCTAAAGTTGTTTATATGCTAGTCTATATTCAGTTAAACTTTTAATGTTTAAGTGGAATAATGATTATCTATACTATTTTAACAACGTCAGTAATTTTATCGTCAAAATACATTTTGAGGGTATCTTTGAACTCTTTTTCAAGTTCATCATTTCAGTTGTGTGTCATACTAACTAATTATTGACTTCAAGCGATAGTAGCCCATTTTTTAATGATAGCTTAGTTGCTTTCGCTTTTCGGCTTTTATTTCAGGCCAACGCCATTCGGTAATATCTTTGGCTTTGAGAATCACTTCGGTAACTTCATTTTGGGCATTGCGTTGAGCTTCCATTCTAATAGCAAAGACGTGTATAGTTTTTTGTCGGCGATTGACAAAAATTTCTTCTACTTGAATGTGCTCTCCTTGCAAAGCTCGTGTAATGAGGCTCTCGCGGTCATAAAAACGTTTCATAGGGAAGGTATCCCGAATATCGTATTGTGGCTGGAGGTAAAAGTTCCACATTCTGAAGACACGCTGAGCATTATTATTGTAGCTAGTTATACGATATTCGTTATTGATATTCAGTACAACGAGATCGTAGTCATTTTGCCAATCAATTTCTTTTTTAGAAGGAGTTTCTTTTTTCGCCTCAGGCGATAAAGGGAGTAGAGTTTTAGCAGATTTGATTTGGGGTTGTTTTAAGATTTTTAGGTTAGTGATGTTAGTGGCTGAGATAAGCAGGAGTCGTGTTTTATTTTCTGTTTTCACAGGGTAGATGGAGAGTAGATAAGTTTGAATGATGCCACGTTTACGGTCAAGGAATCGCTCTTGCACGTGGGCGGGTGTTTGGGTTTGAAAGACTTGACGGATAGTAGATTTCCAAAGATAAAATCGTTGGATAGGAAAAATATCCAATAGAACATAATCAGGTTGTAAGGAGAGGCGCCATTCCTTGAAGGCTGCTTGTGTGGCGTAATTATAGTGTTTGATTTGGTATTGTTCGTTTATTGTGAAGATAATTTCTTCGGTTTGTGCTAAGAGTTGATACAACTCGTGCACGGTTTTGTTTTCGAATTGCTTTTTGAGATCAAGTAGTTGTTGTTGTAGGGTAGCTTTTTCTTTTTCCAATTGTAAAAGTAGTTGTGTTAGTTCTTGGTTTTGAGATTTATATTGTAATACTAATTTTTGATTAAGTTCTTCTTCATAGTCTTTTTGTACTTTTTCAGTAATATCTTGTGAGAAGACTACCACTCCAATAACTTGATTGTGGTCATCACGAATAGGGCTGTAAGCAGAACGGAGTAAACGTCTGACTTGATTTTTTTGGCTCACGATTTCCTCTTCTGTGGTAAATTTTTCACCGTTTAAGGCTCTGTCATACAAGGTTTTACGGTTGTAAAAGTTGTCCTCATCGGTAATATCCAAGATATTAAATCCATAATAAATCTTGTAGCCTAATTGCTCATAGAATGCCTGTGTAGCACTATTAAAGAGGTTAATTTTGTAGTTAAAGTCTGTGCTATAGATTATGTTTTCGGTATTGTTAAGCAAAGCTGTTAGGTTGGCTTCTTTTACTTCGGCATCACGTTGGGCTTTCATTGCCTTTCGTTCTATATTTCTTATTTCGCTGATATCGGTAAGGAGTTCGAAAATTTTGTAAGGTTTGCCTTGTAGGTCAAAGATAGGGGTAAAGTTAGGCTTAAACCAATATTCTTTTCCGCTTTTGCTTACTCTGCATATTTCTTTGGGGGCGTATATGCCACTTAGGATACTACGTGCAATTTCTTTAAAGCTTTCTACTTTTTTCTCTTCAGCAGTAACTAATATATCATAATCTGCTCCTTGTAGTTCTGCTAAGGAGTATTCCATGAGTTTCAGGAATGGTTCGCTGGCATTAACGATTTTACCCTGCATATCTATCTCTAATACAAGGCTGGTTTTCATAATGGAGTCAATCTTTTCTTGTATTTCTAAGAGACGTTCCTTTTCTTGGGTAATATCAAAAGCAAATTCTAGGATTTTCTCTACTTTTTTATCTTTGTTAATTACAGGAGTGTAGATTGCTCTAATCCATATTTCTTTGTTATTTTTAGTAATCCGTTTGTATTCATTCACTACTTGCTCTCCTGCTCGTAAGGCTTCCCACAATTTAATAAAACTGCGTGTATCTTGTTGTTTTCTTGAGACAAACATGCGATGTTCTTTCCCTAGCACGTCTTCAATTTCATAGCCTAGTAGTTGTAGGAAAGGCGGGTTCATGGTAATAATTTTGCGGTTGGTGTCATACTCTGCAGTAAGCATGGCATGATTGATGGCGTTCCGCAGAGTTTCTATTTCGTCTCTTTCGCGTTGCATTTGCTCTTGCGAAGCCTGTAGATATTCTAGATTTTGCATCATGATACGCTCTTGCATGAGCATTCGCTCTTCGGTAGATTTAGCCTCTTGCAGGAGTTTTTTAGTTTGTTGATTAGCTTTTGCGGCATAAAGGTTAGAGGCTAAATTTTCACTTATTTTTTCTATGAAATCAATTTTGTATTGAGGTAGAACTTCAAAGGAAGCTATTTCCATTACTCCTAGCACCTGTTCACCGAGTTTAAGTGGAACGATAAAAATAGACTTTGGTTTTGCTCCACCTAAACCAGAGGCAATGGATATGTAATTGTCAGGAACGTCTGTAATATAAACTGGGCTAGCATCTTTGAATACCTGTCCTACTAGGCCCTCGTTAGGGCGTATTTTTTGGTAGATGTATTTGCGTCTTCCGAAGGCATAACAAGCCACGAGGCTCAATTCAGGCTCTTCGGTGCTATCTTGTACCATAAATAGGGCTCCTTGGTTGGCTTCAATGTACTGTACCAGGTTAGAGATAATTTGATAAGCCAAAGTTTCAATGTCTTCATAGGTAGTTTGTAAGATTTCGGCAAAGAGGGCTTGCCCTTCAGTAGCCCATTTGCGTTCTGCCTCTTCCTGTGCAACTTTGATGAGGCGTTTTTGCATGTTGATTAAGGCATTAGCTAGGCTATCTTTTTGTTCGCTTTGCTCTTGGATGTGGGGATATTTCATGTATAAGTTCCCTTGTTCAATACCTTTGATAAAATCTGTGGCATTTCTTATCCGTTCGATCAAATCGTTAATAGTGCGTCCTACTAATCCTACTTCATTCTGTTGTGAAATATCTACTTTTTGCGATAGATCGCCTGTGGCCACTAATTTTACGATTTTACTAATCTTGTTAATAGGTTTGAATAATAATTGCCGAATAAGTAGAAAGCCTGTGATTATCAATAATACATTCACTACTAATAGTACACCGAGCAGGTAATTAGAAGTGGCTTTTTGTTGTTTGGTAATAGCAAAGAAGCGGTCTATAAGTTGGTTATTAAGCATGGTAAGGGTATCAATATTGTCCTCTAAGTAATTCAATGCTGCTTTCACTTCGGGGTTAAGTACAAGGGTGTTGCTTTTGTTCTCTTTGTCTTCAGCAGTTGGGTCATCTATTAAAGTTTGTTTTCCTACGATAATATTAGCTTGTGTTTTGTAATCTAGCCAGGCTTTTTCTAATTCTTGCAAAAGAATCATAGCATCTTCGCTACAGGGAGGGAGTTCTATAGGTTCATTGTCAATAACCACTGTGCCACCATGGTGTATAAGGTCTAAATTGACTTGGTAGCGGCTAATATTTTCAGCTAAAAAGACTTTGGAGGTTTCTTGTTTTTTGACTACTTGGTTAGCATATACAATAATTTGTTGTAGGAGATAAATATTTTCTTCTGTTTTACGTAAGATTATTTGGTTCTTTTCAATATTGTTGAAGTAAATGCCTGTAAGTAGATAGCTGGTAGTAATAGTAACAGCAAATATTGCAAAGAAGACTGCAATACTTGTCTGAATAGACCAGTTACTTACTTTTTTTTCTGACATAGTACTTCTTGTTAAATAAGCACTTCAAAAAGTCATATTTTTATTGCTTATATCTTACTGCAAAGATAACTTTTATTCTAGTAAATCCAATAAATTCGCTCATTTTTCTTTTTTTGTTTTTTTCTAATTTTGCTCACCATTTTCAAGAATACATGAAAACTACACCTACTATTCTACTATTAGGGGCAGGCAGGTCTGCTACTTATTTTATAGATTATTTGGCAAAAGTTGTGCAAAAAAATGGTTGGAGGTTTATTATTGCTGAAAATAACGCGTCTATTGTGTATCAAAAGGCTATGCAATATCCGCATTTAGAGGTAGTGCAGCTTAATACTTCAGATACCGAACAAACCTTTGCTTGGATAAAGCAAACTGATGTGGTTGTTTCGCTGCTTCCACCTTCTTTGCATAGCAGTATTGCTCACATGTGTTTAGAAGCTCAAAGGCACCTTCTTACGGCTTCGTACTTACCTGCTGAAATTCAACACTTAGACTCAAAAGTGCAAGAGAAGGGATTGCTCTTTTTGTATGAAATGGGTTTAGACCCAGGCATAGATCACCTCTCTGCTATGCAAATGATTGATAAAATAAAAAAACAAAGCGGTGAGATTCTCTCTTTTGCTTCTTTTTGTGGAGGGCTAATTGCTCCTGAATATATAGCTGGCAACCCATGGGGCTATAAGTTTACATGGAATCCACAAAATGTAGTGTTGGCAGGGCAAGGGGGGATAGCTCAATACAAAGAGCAAAATAAAGTACGATATGTACCTTATCAACAACTTTTTAAACGCATACAACCTATCTACTTTGAAAATTTAGGCGAGTACGAAGCCTACTATAACCGTAATTCTTTGCTTTATACTAAGGCTTATGGGTTGCAGAATTGCTCTACTATTATTAGAGGAACTATCCGCATGAAGGGTTTTTGTGAAGCATGGCACGCACTTATTCAAATCGGATTAACTGACCACACTTTGCTCATAGAAAATGTTAATCAACTCACATATAGGCAATTTTTAGAATCATTTTTCCCCCCTTCAACACTTCCTTGGCAGGAACGGCTAGCCAAGTATTTAGATTTACCGCTTAATCACCCTACCATACAAAAAATCTTGTGGTTAGGTTTGCACGAAGACGAGCCTATTCCCCTAACGCAGGGTACACCCGCCCAGATTTTACAAACCCGTTTAGAGCAAAAGTGGCAACTCCAACCCCAAGACAAAGACCTAATCTTGATGCAACATCAAATTACATATAAACAAGAAAATAAGCAACACCAAGTGATAGCTGAACTTATGCTAAAAGGCGAAAATCAAGTATTTACAGCCATGGCAAAAACCGTAGGGCTACCTCTAGCTCTTGCCGCCGAGTTACTTTTAGAAAATAAAATTCAAACAAGGGGAGTAAAAATTCCTTGCTTTGCGGAAATATATGAAAATATACTCCCTTTACTGGCAAAGCATGGAATTGAGTTTCAAGAAAAGAGCTTAACAAAGCAAAGATTAAGCGAGATTGATTAACTTATTCTCTGCTAAAATTTTATACTCTTTCAAGGGCTAAACATAGCTTAATAACGAGCACTACTTAACAGGAATACTTAAAACTTTGATAAGGTAATTTAATAAAAAAGCCACCCTATTTAGGGCGACCTTAATGAAATATCTTTTTTACACTTGAAATATCTTTTTACAATAAGCAAAGAAAACCGCTACGTTACTTTTCTCTTGTCTGCTCAAATACTTACGTTAAAGTTTACAAATATAAAAACTTTGATTTGTAACTTATTGATTTTCAGAGCTAATTCGCAAAAAGATTGTTTTCAAAAATTTCGCTACAAATTTAGGAGTAGCCTTACACTATAACGAAGCTAAGTAATTTTGGTATGCTTCTGAGTCCATAAGAGTAGCAAACTCTTCAGGGTTTTGTGGTTCTATACGTATAATCCAGCCTTTACCGTAAGGTTCTTGGTTTACTAACTCAGGGTGCGACTCTAGGTCGGCATTTAGTTCAATAATTTTGGCAGTAACGGGTAAATATAGATCGGAAACTGTTTTTACAGCCTCAATTGAGCCAAATACTTCATTTTGTTTCAGTATTTCACCTACGGTTTTCACTTCGGCATATACAATATCCCCTAATTCTTTTTGGGCATAATCAGTAATTCCTACCAAGCCTGTCTCAATGTCAAACCATTCGTGTTCTTTTGTGTACTTTAAGTTTGTTGGATAGTCCATAGATGTTCTATAAAGGAAAAAATAAGCAAATAAAAACCTACTAAACTAGGCAACAAAAGTAGAAAAAAAATAGTAGTAAGCAAAGATATATAACTTTTACAAAGTATGTTTGTAGGGAATAACTTTGAAAATCAAAGTTTTACAAATTAGGATTTCACTTGTTTGTAATATTGGCATACATTTGTGTGCTTGGTGTGTTTTTTGTCTTGAACCTAATTATTTAACCTAACAAAAAATGCGTATGTCTTTTTTATTACATCGCTCTACGCTTACCTTTTTAGCTATCTTGTTAGGCGTGATAGTTTTGAGTTGGTTTTTTTCTAATATCGTGGTGTATCTTTTTGTATCTATGGTATTAGCAGGAATTTTACGTCCAATTACTGATTATCTTCATTACAAGGTGTTTGCAGGAGTTCATAAACTACGAATTTTGGCTATTTTTATTTCCTATTTTCTTTTACTAAGCTTTTTTAGTTCATTTTTGTTACTCTTTTTGCCTTTGATTTATGAGCAAGTTATTCGCTTACAAATGCTAGACTATGGTAGTTTGATAAAGCAAATGAATACTCCTATCAATCATTTAGAGGATTTTTTGTTGGATAGTTTTAGTGCGGCTAATTTAGAAAAAGGTTTTTTGAAAAAGCAAGTAGTGGAAAATGTATTTTTGTTAATTAATCAACTTAACGTGAGGTCTTTACTAAGTTATGTACTTTCTTTTGCCGAAACGTTTATTATCTATTTTATTGCCCTTAGCTTTATTACTTTTTTTCTTTTGTATGAGCAAGGGCTTATCCGAAGGAATATTTTGGCGCTTGTGCCTAATGCATACTTTGAAATTTTTGCTACTGCCTTACACAAAATAGATACTTTGCTCTCTAATTATTTAGTAGCACTTTTTATTCAAATTTTAGCTATTTTTAGCCTCGTATCCTTAGGGCTCACTATCGTAGGTATTAAGTATGCTCTTACAATTGCAGCATTTGCCGCAGTGGTAAACCTTATACCTTATTTAGGTCCGCTTATTGCTTCTTTGTTTGGCATCGTGGTAGGTGTTACTTCGCTTAAAGTAGGATTATATGATGAAAGTTTGCTAATAATTGTAGTTAAAATTGTTGCTGTATTTAGCATTACTAAATTGATTGATGATTTTTTTATTCAGCCACTCGTTTTTTCTAAAAGTGTAAAGGCTCACCCTATGGAAATTTTTATTAGTATTTTTGCAGGAGCTACTATTGCAGGTGGTTGGGGAATGTTGGTAGCAGTACCTATTTATACTGTGTTACGTGTAGCAGTTATTGAAATCAAAAGTGGATATTTGAATTATCAAGTGTTTAAGCATCAAAAAGGGTAGTTTAATGATATATATCTGAGGTGTTCATTTCAGAGAACAAGTATAGGTGAAGAAAATACTTGTTTATGCACTAACAGCTAAATGAAATAAACTCGAAATAATGATAGGATAAAATTTTACTTACCTTGCCCAAACATTTTGCTTAAAAATTAGATTTTAATTGTAGTGTAAACTAATTTATCATTCACCTATTTTTTTGAGCTAGAGCTATGAAGCTGCGTTATTTCATTGCATCATTGTTTGTATTTTTTACTTCTTGTGGAGCAACTACCAAAACCCGACCTGAAAACATGGAAAACACTTCTAAGAAATCGTTTTATGACTTCAAACTCAAAAGTCTTGATGGTAAAGAGGAAATCAGCTTTGAGCGTTACAGAGGTAAAAAGGTATTGTTGGTTAATGTAGCCTCTAAATGTGGTTTTACCCCACAATACGAACAGCTACAGACCTTACACGAAAAGTATGGAGATAAAGTAACCGTATTAGGCTTTCCTGCTAATAATTTTGGTGGGCAAGAGCCAGGTACTGCCGAGGAGATTGCTACCTTTTGCAGAAAGAACTACGGTGTTTCGTTCCAAATGTTTGAAAAAATATCTGTTAAAGGACCAGACCAGCACCCCCTTTACCAATGGCTTTCTAAGAAAGAACTCAACGGTTGGAATGATCAAGCCCCTACATGGAACTTTTGTAAGTATTTGGTGAATGAAAAAGGAGAGCTGGTAAAGTTTTTCAATTCAAGTGTAAATCCTATGGGAAGTGAAATCTTGAAAGCCATAGGAGTTTAAGTTAATAAAAATATTCTGAAAAAAACGAGAACTACCTTACTGGGTAGTTACTCTTACTCTTATTTTTTTTTATTCTGACAAGGTAAGCGGATGTTCACCTCAATGTTTAATAGGGAGTAAAACATCTCTAAAATTCGCAAGAGCCTGAAAAAGAAAACCTAAAGGGCTTGGTATGAGAAGCGTCGAAGCGTGAACGGAAGCGAAAAAGGCAAAAGGAATGCCTAAGTTATTGTTATTACGAATCCGCTGTACTACAAAGATATTGAAACATTAACCTCGAACTTTTCTTGCTTCAACAGCAAATTGTCAAAAAAATACCTCCTGAGCAACTCTAAATGTATTGACGTGAGCCTGCACAATATCGTTTATTTTAGGGGAGTATCCCCCACCCATGCTTACCTGCACGGGAATACGCAATTTAGCACATAGCCCTAAAACAAGTTTATCACGAGCAAGGCAACCTTGTCGGCTAATGGCGAGTCTTCCTAATTTATCGGTTTCTAAAATATCTACCCCTGCTTGGTAGAAAAGGAAGTCAGGTTGGTGAGTTTCTAGGGCTTGCCAAAGGTGTTTTTCTAACAAATCTAAATAAGGTTTATCGGTAATTCCGTCAGGAAGTGGAATGTCTATATCAGAAATCTCTTTTCTGAAAGGATAATTCTTTTCTCCGTGCATGCTGAATGTAAACACTTGTGAATTATGCTGAAAGATTTGAGCCGTACCATTACCTTGGTGTACGTCTAAATCTACTATCAAAATTCGTTGAACGGGTGTATGCGAAAGTAAGTAATTAGCCGCAAGGGCAATATCATTTAGCAAGCAAAAACCTTCCCCTTTGTATGTAAAAGCATGGTGCGTGCCTCCTGCAATGTTCATAGCAATACCATATTGCAAAGCGAACAAAGCTCCTTGCACGGTTCCTTGAGCGATTATTCTCTCTCGGTCAATAAGTGCTTGGCTCAAAGGAAAGCCTGTGGCTCTAATTTCGCTATGTGTAAGTGATAAATTTTTAAGTTTGTGCCAATAGCTTACTTCGTGGGTGGTGGTGATTAAGTCTTCCTTAATAGCGGTAGGCACAAAAAAATTTTCTTCTTTGGCAATGCCTTCATACAAAAGTTGTTCTGGAATGAGTGTATATTTTTCCATCGGAAAACGATGCCCCTCAGGGAGCGGGTGTGCATAACAAGCATGCCAAGCAATTTTGAGCATAAAGATTACAGTTTGTTGCATAAAAAGCATTTTTGCACTTCTAACTTTTTTTATCTACCTTTGTTTGCTTTTTTTGCTAACTGTTTTTGCTTTTTTACTAAACTAAAATGTTATGAAAATACACATCATCGGTGGGGGGAATCTAGGAACATCAATGGCACGCGGATTAAATGCGGCACAACAAAGTTATCAAATCTCTGTTTCACGTAGGAATATATCTCATATTCAGCATTTAGAAACTTTGGGTATTCGCCTTACTGCCGATAATAAGCAATTTTTGCCTGAAGCTGATATTGTGATTTTAGCTGTAAAGCCCAAGCAAGCTGAAGCCGTATGTGCGGAAGTTCGTTCCGTTTTACGGAAGGATTGCATTTTTATTTCTGTGGTTACGGGCTTGTCTATCAAACAATTAGAAAATTATTTACGAATTCCTGACCTGTGTATCATTCGGGCAATGCCTAATACTGCAATTGCTTTGCGAGAGTCTATGACGTGCTTAGCAAGCCATACAGCCCATGAGAGGCAAAAACAAGTAGCTCTTACCCTATTTGAGCAATTAGGCAAAGCTATTTTTATTGAAGAGTCGCTTATGGATGCTTCTACCGTGCTAGGGGCCTGTGGGATTGCTTTTGCCCTTCGTTTTATTCGTGCTGCTATGCAAGGAGGAATTGAAATAGGTTTTGACTCCAAAACTGCTGCTTTAATTGCTACGCAAACTGTGAAAGGAGCCGCACAATTGCTCTTACAAGATACCCAACACCCTGAAATTGAGATAGATAAAGTAACTACACCCCAAGGCTGTACAATTGTAGGACTTAATGAAATGGAGCATCGTGGGTTTAGCTCTTCACTTATTAAAGGTATTGTAACGTCATATAAAAAAATTGGTAATATGCAAAAGGAGAAATAAATTTGTCAATGACACAATTTTATGTCTTAAATAAGGGAGTAAATCTCTAAAAATTAGCTTCTTTTTCTTATACTAATTGATGCAAAATCTGAATGCTTACCTCAATTCTGTACTGCAAGGAGATTGCATAGAAATAATGCAAACCCTTCCTGACCAAAGCGTAGATCTAATTTTTGCAGACCCGCCCTATAATCTGCAACTTAAAAATCAGCTCTATCGCCCTGACCAAAGCAAAGTGGAAGGAGTATTTGATGAGTGGGATAGGTTTGAAAGTTTTGAACAATATGACCAGTTTACAAAAGCGTGGTTAAGTGAATGCAAAAGATTACTTAAACCTAACGGAAGTATCTGGGTAATAGGCAGTTATCATAATATTTTCAGAGTAGGGGCTATAATGCAAAACTTAGGCTTTTGGTTCTTAAACGATATCGTTTGGATAAAGAGTAATCCTATGCCTAATTTCAACGGCACTCGCTTTGCTAATGCTCACGAAACCTTAATTTGGGCTACCACTCACCCAAAAGCGAAATATACTTTTCATTACCATAGCCTTAAAACTATGAACGAAGACTTACAAATGCGTAGCGATTGGTACTTGCCTCTTTGTACGGGTAAAGAGCGTATTAAAATCAGTAATCAAAAGGCGCACTCTGCCCAAAAGCCCGAAGCTCTTTTGTACCGTGTTATCATAGCTACTTCTAACGTAGGTGATACTATTCTAGACTTATTTAGTGGGAGTGGTACTACTGCTGCCGTAGCTAAAAAATTAGGTAGAAATTTTGTTTGTATTGAAAAAGAACCTACTTATGTGCAAATTATCCAAGAACGATTGAAACAAATACAACCTTTACCCCAAGAACTATTAGCCTACAAAGTAGAAATTCCTTCCCCTAGAGTGCTTTTTGGCCAACTTGTAAGTCAAGGCATAGTACAAGTTGGAGAAATGCTTTTTGACTATACACGAACTCACCAAGCCCAAGTTTTGGCAGATGGTAGCCTAGTTTGTAATCAGAAGGTGGGTTCTATTCATAAAATAAGTGCCATGTTACTTGGCAAACCCAGTAATAACGGCTGGAAGTTTTGGCATGTCATGCGTGATAATCAACTTGTATTGATTGATGATTTACGAAAAAAATATATTGAACAATTAACATTTGACGGGTAATTTTAAGCATTTCCCAAGGCTACAATCGTATCGAACTCTTCTTGGGTAAGAGGCATTACTGAAAGGCGTGGTTGTTTAAGCAAAGGGATGTTTGCTAAACGGCTATCTCGCTTTATCATTTCTAAACTAACAGGTTGAGCCAAAGGCTGAACGGGGGCTAAATCTACTGCTACCCATTGAGGGTCTGTGGTGGTAGGGTCTGGGTAATATTCTTTTATTACTTTGGCAATTCCTACTACGGCTTTGCCTTCGTTGCTATGATAAAATAGGACTAAATCATTGACTTTCATCGCTTTCAAATTGTTACGTGCTTGAAAGTTACGCACTCCGTCCCAAAAAGTCCGTCCTTCTTTTACGAATGTTTCCCAAGAGTACTTAAAAGGTTCGGATTTAACTAACCAATATTGCATAATACTAAGATTTTTTCTTTTTAGTAGTTCTCTTTTCTTTATTTTGAGTAGTTTTTGTTTTTGCAGTAGCTTTACTTTTGGGTGAGGTAGTAATTTTCTGTTCAATAATTTCTAGACAGTCCTGCAAAGAAAGCGTTTGTGGATTAGCTAATTTTTCTTTGGGTATTTTCACGTTTGCGTTTCCTACTTTGATATAAGCTCCATATCTTCCGTTTAGGATGCTAATATCTGGGCGCTCGGGAAAAGTTTTGATTACCTTTTCAGCATCCTGCTTTCGCTTTTGCTCTATAATTTCAATAGCACGCTCCTCGGTAATGCTGTAGGGATTATCCTCTTTACCGAGAGAATAGAATTTATTATCGTGTTGTATGTAGGGTCCGAATTTACCGATGGCTACTTTCATATCCTTGCCCTCGTAACTACCTACAATACGTGGTAGTTGAAAAAGTGCTAAGGCTTCTTCTAGAGTAATAGTTTCGAAGCGTTGTCCTTTTTGCAAACTGGCACGTTGGGGATTTTCTTTGTTATCCTCTGCATTGCCAATTTGCACAAAGGCACCGTATCTGCCGATAATTACTTGAACTTCTTTTCCTTGAGTAGGGTGTATGCCTAATATTCGTGAATTACCTATACTTGACTTTTCAACCTGCTTACTCTCTTCTACTTTTTGGTGAAAATGCTTGTAGAAATTTTCTAACATCTTTACCCATTCCTTTTTGCCTTGGGCAATTTCATCAAATTCTTTTTCTATTTGTGCCGTGAAGGAATAATCGACAATATCCTTAAAGTGTTCGAGCAAAAAATCATTAACTAATCCTGCCATATCTGTTGGAAAGAGCTTAGCTTTTTCTGCTCCTGTGATTTCTTTTTTTTGTGTTTGGGTAATGGTGTTATCTTTTAGTACAATTTCTTGATAAATTCGTTCCTTGCCTTCACGGTCTTCTTTTACTACATAGCCACGTTGTTGAATGGTAGAAATGATAGGGGCATAGGTAGAAGGTCTACCGATACCCATTTCTTCTAGTTGTTTCACAAGGCTGGCTTCGGTATAACGTGGTGGGTGGCGAGTAAACGTTTCTGTAGCTAACATTTCTTTGAGAGGTAGTTTTTGGTTAATTTGTAGGGGAGGGAGCATGTTTTCCTGCTCTTTCTTCTCGTCCTCTTCATCGTCGGTAGATTCTAAATAAACTTTCAAAAAGCCTTCAAATTTAATTATTTCTCCAGTGGCAGTAAGGGTGGGCATGGTTTCATTAGTATTATTTTTTTGGTTGTAAGCCACAGGATTGATAGCTATGGTAACGATTGTTCTTTCTAATTGAGCATCAGCCATTTGCGAGGCGATAGCACGTTTCCAGATTAGTTCGTAGAGGCGTTGTTCGTTCCTATCGTTGCTTACTTGGAGGGAGCTGAAGTCAGTAGGGCGTATGGCTTCGTGAGCTTCTTGGGCGGTCTCGTTTTTGGTCTTATATTGGCGGGTTTGCACGAAGGCTTGCCCAAATTGTCTTTTAATTTCGTGAGCGGCATTGCTAATGGCCTCTTCTGAGAGGTTGGTGGAATCAGTACGCATGTAGCTAATTTTACCTGCTTCGTAAAGTTTTTGGGCTAAAATCATCGTTTGTGCTACTGAAAAACGGAGTTTTCGGCTGGCTTCTTGTTGCAAAGTAGAGGTAGTAAAAGGGGGGGCAGGGCTTTTTTTAGCAGGTTTCACTTCCAAGTTTTGGATATAGAACTCTGCTCCAATACATTTTTCCAAGAAAGTTTGAGCTTGCTCTTGTGTGGGAATTTTTTGAGCTAATTCTGCTTTAAGTATCTTATCTTTATCCAATTGAAATAATGCAACTACTTTGTAAGAAGATTGTGGTTTGAAATTACTAATCTCACGCTCACGCTCTACAATCAGCCGCACAGCTACTGATTGCACGCGTCCTGCGGAAAGTCCTGTTTTTATCTTTGCCCAAAGAATAGGAGAAATTTCAAAACCAACTAAACGGTCTAAAATGCGTCGTGCTTGTTGAGCATTTACTAAATTCTCGTTGATACTTCTTGGGTTTTGGATAGCGTTTAAGATAGCATTTTTGGTAATTTCTCTAAACACAATTCTACGCGTTTTAGCATCTTCTAGATTAAGTGCCTCTTTCAAATGCCATGAAATAGCTTCTCCCTCACGATCATCATCACTAGCAAGCCATATTACTTCCGCTTGATTAGCTAATTTCTTCAAGTCGTTTACTATTTCTTTTTTGTCCTCTGAGATTTCATAAGTAGGCTTAAAACCATTCTGAATATCAATAGCTTTGTCGTTTTTGGGTAAATCTCTTACATGTCCAAAACTAGATTTCACGATAAAATCTTTTCCTAAATAGCTCTCAATAGTTTTGGCTTTGGCAGGCGACTCTACTATGACTAAATTCTTTGACATCTTCAAAAAAGTATGGTTGAATAGATACTCCTAAAATCCTACTCCGAAGGCTCAAATCGGGTGCAAATATGCTACTTTTTTTGATTAGATGCGCGCCTCGTTTCACAAAATTTTGCATTATGTATACACGTGAGCAAAATTTAACAATATTGAAAAAGGTTGTTTTCAGACGTTGGTAGGATTAGTTTTTCAGCAGAAGTATTTATTTCCAGTAAGGGTAGCTATTTCATACATGCGTTTTTAGAATGCTACCTATTTTTTTAGTAAAAAAGTGAGTGGAATATGTAAGCGTTTTTTCCAAGCGTTCTCGTTATGAGGTTCCCCTTCAAATACTTGCGTTATCCAATTGACATTTGATTGAAAACCTTTTTTTCGCATGATTTCATCTACTTGCTTTTGATAAGGTGGGTAGAAAGCATCAATTGTAGCAGTTCCCGTGTCAAAATAAATTTTATTATTTTTAGGATTAGGTAATTTTTTTTCTAAGTATTGCATAATAGCTTGTGGAATGGGGTTATTTTTATCAGTAAATCCTCCTATCCAGTGCGTAGAGAGGCAAGCTGCTCCTCCGAAGACGTCAGGGTATTCACACAGGGCATACAAAGAAATCAAACCGCCCATGCTTGAACCTGCTATAAAGGTGTTGTTTTTGTTTTTTAAGGTAGCATATTTTTTGTCAATGTAGGGTTTAAGTTCTTGTACTAAAAATTTGAGGTAATTGTCAGATTGAATGTTAGCCTCAAAAAAGAGCTTGCCACTTGGAGGATTAAGTATGGTATCTTTTTGGTTTTCAGTCAATAAATCAAAGGCTTTTTGTGGAAAGTACTCGCTTCTACGGAGCTTGCCTGTATTCCATATTCCCACTACAATTGTATTTTTGATTTTCCCACTTTCTAGAAGTTGGCTCATGGTTTCGTCTACGCCCCATTCTTGTTTGTTCCAAGTGGTATTGGCATCAAAAAGCATTTGCCCATCATGCATATAGAGAACGGCATATTTTTTTTTAGCAGAGTAGCCTTCGGGAAGCCAAACATCAATATTGCGAGGTGTTACAAATTGTGAGGGAAAACTATCAATTCTTTCTATTTTGCCTTTACTCACTTGTGGGATTTGAGCAATAGTGAGCACTACCCAAGTAAAAAGTACTAGAGAAAGTATCAGTTTTTTTTCCATAAACTTAACAGTTTTTCTGTTCAAAAAGTAATTTTCTTAATTCTGGTTCTTTGCTAAATCGCCAAATTAGCCCATCTACGTAGTAATGATAAATTACAACCATAGTGAATGGCACAAACAACCACATTGCCCACCCACGATACATTAAGCCGCAAATTTCTATCACTCCCACCACTAAGCCATATGCCAAGGCAAGCCCCAGCCATTTGGCTACTACATTACGGATATGGGGATATTTCCTACGCTGATAGTGCATTATCCAACCTTGGTATTGTATATCATGGTATACCGTTTCTAAGGCTTCGGCAACCAAAAAAGGTGTAGCAGTGGCAAAAAATATGAAGTAATGTGTAGAAATAGTGGCAATAAGCAGTAATATTTTGGGTAAGTTGATAGCTTTTCCGTTGGCTAATTTCCAAAGTTGTTGGATAACAAATACTACAAGAAAAACAATAAAAATGAACCAAACTAACTCTGTAATTTGAGGAGGTAAACTTGGAAAAAAACTTTTCAAATCCTTGTAGATTACGATGGGGCCTTTTATATCGGTGTAATCATTAAAAAAGCAGGCGAACATACCTGTGTAAAAAAGCCCGTAGTCGATCCAGTTATCTATGGTTTGTGTATCGTGATTAATGCCTTTGTAGGCACGCAAAAAGCCATAATGTTGGCGGATAATGTGGTAGCTTCCAAAAATAGCAGCAAATACTATCAATTCACTCTCATAGCCTGATACTATTGCTACAAAACCAGTCAAGATAAAAATCAATAGGCCCCACGTGTGCGTGTGTTTTCGTTTTGCAAATTCGTCTTTATCAAGGTGTGTTCGTGAAAAGGTTTGAAAAATATGTGGTTGGTCAAAGATGGCTGTAAAAATGAAGTAAGTAATTAGAATAGAATCACCATGTAAAAAAAATTTGAACTGGTGTGCAATTTGGTACAAGCCAAAGAATACCAAAGTAAACATGCAACTACCTATGAAAAAAAATAGGTCATAGGTTGGGCTTACAATCCAACGAGAGGTAAAAATTGGTTCTGGTATTGTTTGGGTTTGAGTAGGAGTGGGCTTGATAGTTGGTTGCATATTTTCAATTTTAAACAGTTAGACGGCAGCCGTATTAGCACAAATATAAATTATTTTCGTAAAAAAAAACGGAAAAGTAAGTAATGAAAAATTTTTTTTCGTTTTTTTTGGCGAAAATTAGCAAAAAAAGAGAAAAATACGGCACTAAATTCAACTTTTTTTTGTAATCATAAGTATATGCTAATAAAGTTTTAATCTGAATAGATATGAAAAAATGTCTTACCCTTTGCCAAAGTATTTTTGCATGTTTATTTTTTGGAATTGCTTTTCTACAAATACAATCCTGCACTGCTCCTCGCGCGCAATGCCCTGCATATGCTCGTATGGGAGAGGGAACCATCAGCGTACAAGAGGAGGCCAATAAAACTCCAGAGGAAATTCAAAAAGAAAGTAAACGACTTTTAGAGTCCCAAGATTTTTATATTTCAGTAGTAAGAGACAAAAAAACAGGCTTGGTGAAATCAAAGAAAAAAATAAAAAAAGGCAAGAACAACACAAATACTCATAAGGGATTTCAGTACGATCCGCGCACTTTGAAAGGTGTGGACTCTTGGAGGTAAATTTTTAATTTGACAGCATACTTCAATTCAATTTGTAAGTGAATTTGTGAGTAAAATATGTCTCAATTTTTGAATTCGCTTCTAAATAGCTATTTTACCTATTTAGTTGCTATTATTTTTCGTATATTATTGATAGGCGTTCTCGTGTTGATACTCTCAGAGAAGTTGTTTGCCCAAGAAGCTAAGCCTATTCACCGAACTACACCTCCTAAAAACAGCCGCGAGAGGCAAAAAGCACTGCTTAACGTTCCTGTTCAAAAAGAAAGTAGTACAGACCGCAAACTTCGCCAAACCTACGCCGAAGGCATTATTGCTAAGAAATTGCCCAAAAATAAAGCCGCTAAATCATTGGTAAAACCTGTACGTGCAATAACTAAAAAGCCTCTTGCTAAGGAAATTACTACGCCTGTCTTGGCATCTCAAAAGAAACCCTTTGAAGGAGCAAGCTACGAGGGTGATTATGTAGCTCCCAAAGCTAAGACCAATCCACAAAGCCGATATAGCGGTACAATTGCAATAAGAGAACTAAAGAAAAAAGAACGTAAAATTCAAAGAATAGAAGACGATAGGGCGCGTTATACAGGTAATTTATCCATAGCGACTATTCGCAAAAAGCAACGCAGAAGTGAGCAAGTTCGCAAACAGATGAGTACCTTTTCAGGGGATATAGTGGTGTTGAATACCCCTGCTGTTATGCGTAAACGTGCTAAAAAAATATCCTCCTTCAAAGGGGAAGTACTTATCAAGCAAAAACCTGCCCGTGATAAATACAAAACTATCAATTATTCAAGCCCTTTGCGAAACCGTACACCTGCTAACTATAATCGTAGTAAACTCAAAGCAGGAGCTAAACTAAAAAAATCGGAGTTGCCTAATTACCAAAAAAATCCACCTAAGAAAATAAGTTATGATGCGCGTGAAGCAGAATTTTGGCGTACAGGCGGAAGCCTTAAAGACCAAGGTTTTAGAGTACCTGAACGGCAAAAACCTAAACCTGTAAAGAAGAAAAAAGCTAAATCCACAGGAGATGACCAAGAGAAACTACCACCCTTAGAAAAAGGTGATGAATAGAAAGTTATGTAAATCATAGCTTATGCTCTTAATAATTTACATTTATGCTATTTTTAGGAGTTTTTGTGTATTTTCAAACTTTCTTTATCTTTTTTTGCCAAATACAAGTTTGTCTGCTCTATGAAAAAGTTGCAAATTATTTGTCTTTGGCTCATATTGTGGTTGTACTTTATTCCAATAGCTACCTTTGCTCAAAACTTAGTACCTAACCATAGCTTTGAGGAGTTTAGCCGTTGCCCTAATGATTATAACCAAGGCAACAGACTTAGCGTTTGGCAACCTTACCAAGCCGTTCCTGACTTGTTTAACGTTTGTGCGGCTGGCACAAATGCAGGAGTACCTGAAAATTTTTATGGGGTTCTTCCTGCTGCTGAGGGCAATGGGTATATTGGGCTAACAGTATGGCATGCTTCAGCCCAGCCTGATATTATTGGGGTAAGACTTAAAGAACCTCTTAGAAGAAAAAAACGATATTTAGTATCATTCAAAGTTTGCTTGGGAAGCAAGTACTCTTCTTTTTATGCTAATAATTTGGGTATACTTTTTACCAACAACCCTGAGCAGGACGTGCAGGCACAAAAAGCACACGTGCTAGAAAAAGAGATCATTCGCGAACAGAGTACCTGGAAAACTATCTCCAAAGTCATTAAAGCAGATGCTGATTATGAATATTTACTTTTGGGCAATTTTTTCCCGCGTGAGGCCACCAAAACCGATAAATTGAGTAATGCTGATAATTTTCCCGCTGCTTATTACTTTATTGATGAAGTAATTGTAAAACCGCTAAAAAGAAAAAAGTAATATTTCTTGAAGTTTCAAGAAAAATCAATAAGTTGTATTGAGAAAAATATCACTTATCCCTATAAAACTCTTGTAGTTTGAGTTTTACTTGCTCTACCAAAGGTTTACACATTTCTGTAAAAAGGGTTTGCCTATCAGGAACTGCTTGCTCTCTGCGATTACAAAGCTCTACATGATAAGGTTTAAGGGCGCGGTTATCGCCTTGGTAAGTCCCCCATGTGCTTTGCCAGATATACTCGGAAGGAAAACGGTCATGCACCAAAACGCGGTTTTCATCATCAGTAATTTTCATTTCAAGGATAGCCGTAGAGCGAACGCTCTTTTCAAAAGTACGCAGTTCAGCACGAACAGGAATTTTAGGCAAGCGTAAATCTCCTCCTGTATGGTCGTGTTGTTGCACCGAATCAGTAACAGTTTCAATGCGTTCGCGGTTAGTAGTTTCCCCTATGGTAAAGTCATAAAACTGAAATCTTATAGTCTGATTAGGCATCAATCGCATTGGAATGGAAAGGGCATCAAAATAAAAATCTAACCGATTAGGTTTGCGAAGAGTAACAATAAAACTATTGATTTGATTTCTAAAAAATTCGTCAGAAGGTTGGTAAACGCCTTGTACAGGCATTTGTTGTACTAATACTTTCATAATTCCTAACAAGCGTGCCTCTTCAATTTTGTTGATAACATCGGGGCAGGCAGAGGCATTATATTGTTGTGCCTTCTGAAAATGTTGCATAGCTTGCGGGGCAAGGTCGCGACGACGGGTAGCTAATTTTTCCTGTCCCATTTGACAGTGTGCTAAGGCAGCTTGGGTAGTGGCATTTTGCAATTCTGTATCAAACCGTTGCGGTGTACCCACAATGGCTGTGGCTTCGGGGCAACGCATGATGTTATTTGCCAAATTGTTGGCAATAGTGTAATAACCAATTACCTCTTCCCAACGCAACGGATTGTTGGAGGAGAGTGCCGCTTTAATTTTTAGGTTCAAATCTTGCATTGCCAACGGGTAGCTCTGACGCAATACATTAGCAGAACTTTCTTTGTCTTTGGTTCGTGAGCAAAGTTCTCGCGAAGAACGCTCTGCAGCAGCCACAAAATTACCTCTTTCCATAGCCTTTCGGCTACTACCACAAGCCGTAAACAGAGCTAAAACAACCAAGAATGCAAGATAAAATGTAGGGCTTTTCATAATTGTATTAGGAAAATTAGGTTAAAAATGAAACTATTTCTCAAAAGTAAGAATTTCGGTTGATAAACGAAAATTATTGCTATTTTTTTCCAAAGAACACTTAAAACAACTAAGAAGCTAGAAGGCAGAAAAGTTTGCTTAAATTTTCAAATGTCAAGAAAATAAACTACCTTTGTTGAAATTATATGTTATCTACCTTAAAGTCTGATGTATTCTATGGGCAACCAATCTTTTGCAAACAGCGGCACAACCAACCAGGCAGAAAAACTCAAATCCCTAAAAAATACGATTGATAAGTTAGAAAAAGAATATGGCAAGGGGGTTGTCATGAGATTGAGTGATAACAAAGTAGAGGACGTGTCAGCCATCTCTACAGGTTCGCTAGGGTTAGATATTGCCCTTGGAGTTGGTGGATTACCTCGCGGGAGAATAATAGAAATCTATGGACCTGAGTCCTCAGGAAAAACTACTCTAGCCCTACATTGTATAGCTGAAGCTCAAAAACTAGGAGGTATTGCCGCATTCATAGACGCTGAACATGCTTTTGACCGCCAATATGCTGAAAAATTAGGTATTGATACTGAAAACCTGCTCATCTCTCAACCTGACAGCGGCGAGCAAGCCTTAGAAATTACCGAACATCTTATTCGTTCTGGCGCAATTGATATTATTGTGATTGATTCTGTAGCAGCGCTCGTTCCTAAAAGTGAATTAGAAGGTGATATGGGTGATAGCAAGATGGGCTTGCAAGCAAGACTCATGTCTCAGGCTTTGCGTAAACTAACAGCTATTATCAACAAGACAAATTGTTGCTGTATTTTTATTAACCAACTTCGTGATAAAATTGGGGTTATGTTCGGAAATCCTGAAACTACCACAGGTGGAAATGCCCTCAAATATTACGCCTCAGTTCGGTTAGATATTCGTAAAATAAGCCAAATTAAAGAAGGAGCAGATAATATTGTGGGTAATAGAACACGCGTGAAAGTAGTGAAAAACAAAGTTGCACCCCCTTTCAAAACCGTTGAGTTTGATATTATTTATGGGGAGGGTATCTCCAAAGCAGGAGAAATTATTGACCTAGCTACTGAATTGAATGTAATCAAGAAATCTGGTTCTTGGTTCTCTTACAACAATGTCAAACTTGGGCAAGGACGCGAAGTAGTGAAAAATTTGATAAAAGACAACCCTGAATTGATGGAAGAGCTAGAACAACGTATCAAAGAGGCACTAAAAAATAATGATGCCCTAGGGAATAAATCTGCCTCTGCTAATGCAAGCGTTCAAGAGCAGGAAGAGTTTGAAGAGGAGAGTTAGAAAAACAAGCAGTGGTTCAAAGTATATGAAACGTATAATTTCATACTCAACGCATAAGTAACTATTTAGGGTATCAACGCTGATTATGAAGTTATCTAAGATTGTAAAAGTTTCTAATCAAGGTTTTTTTAGAGGTCTAGTCTAAAATAATCCTGTTGTGGAAATCCCAAGCAAAGCTAGGTATTCATAAGTTATGTGTTTACTCGTTTTTACCACGCAGAATAAACAAGAAAAATTCTAAACAAATTCAATGAAAAAATACTTTGAAGCTATTACCTTCATACGCAATCTATTCAAATCAATCGAATGTTTGCATTGTACAGACTATGAAAAAGCCTTTGAAGGTGGCATCTAAGAAGCTATAAAGAAGCAGGGGAATTTTTTAATCGTAATTTTGCTAAACCTATGATTGAAAAAGATGATAGCCTCATACCAATTTCTAAAGTAGAAATTGAACCTTTTACAGGAGCAGTTATTATTTCGAAAGGTATTAACTATAAAAACTTAGAAATCTATGTAGGTGAAAATGAAAGTGATTTCTTAGTAAACAATAAAATTGCTAATAATAGCCATGTTGTTTTCAAAATTATTCAACCTAAGGGATTTCGCAAGAATAAAGAAAATGATATTTTGTTTGGATTAGAATTTGAAATACGTGAAGAAGATAAGTTACTTCAAAAATTGGAAGACCCCTACAAAAATAAATTCATGGGAATAAATGCTGAACTGCTCAAATACTTAAAATTTACTATCAGTTTGGACGATTTGAAGGAAAATAAAGATTACCAACTATGGTTACGTATTTTTGATAAACAGAGCAATGCAGAAATTACTATCAATTTGCCATTTGTAACAAAGCCAACAACTCGTATCAGTGATTTTATTAAGTACTCTTTTGGTGTTTTAGGACAAGACATAGTTTCTAAAAATGTAGGTGAGATTGAAATTCAACGAATAGAATGGAGGCAGGCTCAAGAAGTTGTAAGTAAACTCAGAGCTGCTCAACCTTTTGATTTATGGTTAGAAAAAGTTAAGAAATTTCAAGGCAGAGCTCAAGCTCAATATGCTTGGATAAACGCAGCAAATTGCGAGAGAGTTATTGAGAAAAACATTGATATTGAAAAAAATGAGGATAATATTCGTTTATCTAATCTAATTGCTCCACAAGAGGCAGGCAGATATATTTTCTGGTTCAAGTTTGAACAAGAAGCTCCTAAATATCAAAACTACGCATTTACATCTGAAATAAATGTAGAATAAAGCACCTACCAACCTGCAAAGATTTTTATTCAATTTGAAGTAGAGTTATACTTGGTGCTGAATTGAAAATTTGCTAATTTGTATAAGGGATTGAAAAGGCAAGCCCTCCAAAGGGCTTAGTGTGATGGCACCGAAGCGTTAGCGAAGCTCTGCAAGGCTCTACCCGAAGCTCTTCGAGCAAAGCGAAAAGGTGAGGGAAGGCTAGAAGATAAAAGATTTTTTTTGCTTGTACTAACTAAACTATTAGCCACCTTTCCAAAAGTTCTAAACTTTTGGAAAGGGTGGGTAGAAATTATTTAATCCAAGCCAATAATGTTGAATGCCCCCCAAAAAATCGGGTGTTTATACTGACTTTTAATTTCTTTTTGGGCTTCATTAAAGGCTTTGCGTATGTCTTTTTGTTGTATCATTTTTTGGTAGAGGGTAGTCATGAGTTGTTGCGTAATTTCATCATTTACCTTAAAGAGGCTCATTATCACGCATTTAGCACCTGCCACGAGAAAAGCCCTTTGCAAGCCATATACACCTTCCCCTACTTGTACGTCGCCCCGTCCTGTTTCACAGGCGCTCAAAACTACCAAGTCTGTATTATCAAAATTCAGGCAGGAGGCTTCTGCCGCAGTCAAAATTCCGTCTTCAAGGTTAAAATTAGTGCTACTTTTTTCTAGTACATCCCCTCCTCCTCTCACAGCAAGCCCTACCTTAAACATCGGATTATTAAGTAAGGCATTTCCCTGAAGCGAACTACCTTCGATATCGGTTTCTTTGTCTTCTCTGAAAAGCCCGTGCGTAGCAATATGAAATATTTTAGGATTAGATAAACTTTTGATAAGTGCTTCATCAGTTTGACTTTGAGTAAAGACTTCGCTTTGCCAATTATTAGCTTGCAAAATCTGACTAATTTTGTTCACCTCTTCTAATGTGCCTGGAAGAGGAGTAAGGAGATTTCCTGAGGTTTGCAAGTAAAATTCAGGTGAGCCAATAAGTACAGCTTTGGGAGCTTCCGTAGTGGTAGTATTTTCTTTTCGTTTCCTACGGCTTTTTTTGTTAGTTGCTGCCAGTTCCTGTTCTTTATACTTAATTATCAAGTCTTTGGTATTGCTTACCAAGCGTATGTTGAATTTATCAATCACAAAGGTATTTTCATCAATTTGCATAGACTCAAGGTTTACTTGGTTATATACGCCGTCAGGAGAGAGATATATGTCGGTGATTTTTTCTCCCAAATTATTTTCAATTGGCTTCCAGAAATTGATATAAGAGTATTTATCTATACTTCGGAAGCGAACAGAATTTCTGTAATACTTGAAATACTTCTGCTCCAATTCTCTTCCGTTGCTCAATAAGACGAGTTTAGGTGCTTTTTTCGTTTCTTGGCTAACAATTAGTGCGGCGTATAGCACGGAGTCTGTAAAGCCGCGGTCAAAGAGGCGAAATCGCACTATTTCAATTGCGGCTTCGTGTTTTGCTAATCCTTTTTTTAGTTCGTTCCATTGGTAAGTTAGGTTATCCACTCCTTGGGCAAAGGCATCAGACTTTTCGCTTAATTCTTTTTCAATTTGTTCTACTTCTTTTTCTAGTTGCTCTTTGTTAATACCCTGTTCGGCTAATTGCTCAGGAGAGAGGGCAATAATGGTATTTAAGTATTCTTTTTTTTCAATCCACTTTTTGTACAGGTCTTTTATTTCTTGGTCTTTAGAGTTCAAAATTCTTTGTTTCATTTTGATAGAAGAGCTGAGCAAAATGGCTTTGGTAGCCAAAATGTTGTTGTACATTTTTTCTATCATTTCGGGGTTGCGGTCGGCTTGTTTGAGAGCAAGCGAATTAAAGAACTCAAAATCAGGCTTTATTAAAGCCCAAAATTTGGCTTTTTCGTTTTCGCTCAAAGCAGGAAAATAATTTTTGATGTATTTAAGGTAGGCACTAATTGCTACGTCCATTTTTTTGTTAGCATCGGCGAAATCATTTTTGATGTAATTTACTTGGGCGAGTTTGCTTTGTGTTTTTACGTATTTAGGATGCTCGGGGCTAAAAATTTTAGCAAATATCCTTTCTGCTTGGGCATATTTCTTTTCTGAGGTAACAAGGTCATTTCGTTTCAAATAAAGATCGCCTAATAGGAGAGCGACTTCTGCAGAGCCTTTATTTCTGCTACCGAGTTTATTTTCTAGGATTTTGTCTGCCTCTTTCAAGTAGTTGAAAGCTATTTCAGTATTTCCCTGCTCAATAGCTAAAAGGGCTAAATTTTTCAAGGCTTCAGCATAAAGCGGATGTTTTTTATCAAAGTTATACGAGATAATACTTTTACTTTCCTCTAATAGTTCAGCGGCTTGGTCTTTTTCAGGTTTTTCTTTATAGAATTTGATGAGTGCTAGTTCGGTGAGTGAGTTAGCCAGCTCTACGTGCTTGTCGCCGAGGAGTTTTCTTTGAAGTTGTATCACGTCTTGTATTTGCTTTTCAGCACGTTGATAATCCCCGATTTCTGCATAAAACTTACTTAGGTTGAAAGTGGCTTCTGCATAGGGGATGCTGCTTTTACCAAATACTTTTTCGGCAATATTTACGGCACGTTGAGCAGTTTTTTCAGCTAACTTGTAATCACCTTTGAGCAGTTGGAGTTGGCTCATTTGGTTAAGTGGAGAGATAAGTTTTCGGCTAAACTTGCCATATTTTTTCTCCTTTTCTGTAATATCTAACACGAGCATTTCTTCGGTTTCATTATATTTGCCCATGCGTAGATACAAAAATGCCAACTCCTCAATGGTTTGCATTTTGAGGGTAACATCGTTGGTTTTCTCGATAATATCACTCACTTTTTCTAAGGCCTCTTCGGCTTCATCATACAAGCCGATAATACCGTATAGGTGTGCAGCAGTACTGAGGGCTTTGGCATATTCTACTGATTTTTTGCTTGTTTCTTTGCGGATAGTTTTCATGGCTTGGTTTATATTTTCCTCTGCCTGCCGATACTCTCCTTTTTTTAGTTGTAGATTAGCAATGTTAAGTAGATGTTCTCCATAGTTCAGGCTTTGTTCTCCGTACTTATCTTTCAAGATAGCTAGTTTTTGTTTGCTGAGTTGTAGGGCTTGGGTATAGTCATCAGTAATTTCGGCAAAATTGCTTACGTATTGTAATACTTGCAAATAATCACGGTGTTGTGGATTTAGAGCATCAAATACCATTTTTTGTGGGCTTTCTTCATAAATTTTTTTTGCCTCGGCTAAATTTTCTGAATTTTCTATTAAATATTCTGCTAAAAGAATACGATTTACAAAGAATGGAATAGCATTTTCTCCTAAAACTTCTCTCACAAAAGCCAAACGTTCTTTGACATTCATTTCAGCGGCTAATAGGTCATAATCATTTTTAGTATTAAATTCATATAAAATATCTAAAATATCTAGTCTTAGTGGGTGGGTTAGAGGTAGGCTTTTTGTGTCTTTAAGTAAATTTTTCAAAATATTAAGGGCTTCTTTTTTGCCTATTAGGAGTTGCATCTCTGCTTTCAGGGTAGCGAGAGTGAGGTCATAGATACCATTTTTAGGAAATGAAGCAGTAGCTGAAGTCCACTGCTTTAGCAACTTATTAGCACGTTCCAGTTGCAAAGTATTAGCACTGAGGCGTATTAGGTTATACAAGGTGGCTAAATACACTTTGCTCGTTTTTTTAAGAGCTTTTCCTGCTTTTTTGAAAGCAGTTTCCATCTCCTCGTCCATATCGCGGGCTTCTCCCTGAATAGAATTGATGCCTCGCAGAAGTAAGTGATTGATGTAAGCCATTGATTTTGAGCCCACTAAACTGCGTATCTTCTGTTCGTTAGCCTCAAAAATCTTGTCAGCTTGCTTGTAATCGCCGCTTTGCGAAAGCAGAAAGGCTTGCAAGGTATAGAAATCAGCTAGTCGGCTTTTTAGGTAAGCGAGTTCATTTTTGGTAGCTTTTCGGTTGTCAATTTGTTTACTATTTATTGCCTCTTGCCATATTTTTTCTAATTCTTGGGTATATGTTTGAGCTTCTTTGACAAGTTCTTTTTGCCCTAAAACGTAGGCTAAGCGTTGAGCATATTCGGCTTGAAGTAGCTTTTCTTGGGGTAATTTTTGAGTAATTTCTTGGTAGTTTTCTAACAAAATTCTTTCAGCTTGGGTATAATACCCAAATTGTAGATATACTTCGGCAATTTGGCATTGAGCGAAGGCAAAATTTTTGAAGTCTTTTTGTTTCCAATTTTGTAGTTGTTTTTGTACCTCTTGGAGTTGGGCTTCCATGCGGTCGTATAAGCCGAGGGCTTCATTACAACGGGCTTCAAGGATGGTGAACCAAATACGATATATTTCTACATCTTGGTTTTTGAATTTCTTTCTAAGCATTCTTTCGTAAGCCGATTTTTTTGCACGGGCTTTCAGATAGTTGCCTGTTTGGTAATATTTCTCGGGTTGAGCTAGTAGTTCTGCCCAGGTTTGGCAAAGTGTTTTTTGAGCTAAAAGCAGGTAAAAAAAGCATAAAAGGAGATAAAAACGTAACATAGTCTTGTAGAGAAGGGTTAGGTGAGACAATGAAATTAGCTTACTTACATTACGTAAATAAGCTAATAAAACGTTGGAAAGATAGTAATATTTTTGGAATAATTAGTTAGAATGAAGAGTTTGAAATAAGCTTGTACTGCTGCAAGATCTACTTCAGCATGAAAAGGCAACGCCGAGAGAAAAGTACGCTGGAAAACTGCTTTCCCGTTTAATACAAAGTGTGTATTATCCTGAGAAGGTTCAGGCAAAATTATTGCGTTTGGCATATCAAGACCGATTGAAGTTCGTTTAGAGGTACAATCGTCTGAATTTGAAAATTTATTTTATCTAAAAGTGATTGATATTCAGATAAATTGCGCTCATAATTTTGACATATAAGCAACATATTAAGCGAAAGCAAAGGCGTCTCTTTTTTATCTTGTAAGTTTTCTATAATGTAAATTTTCCTATTAGGGAGCAGTGCCTTGTGGCAATTCTGTAAAATCTGTGTGCATCTCTCATCATTCCAATCATGTAAGATACGGCTCAAAATAATAGCTTCCGTTTGGAAGGGTAGTGGCTTAAAAAAGTTTCCACTTACAAGTTTCAAGTTAGCACACAATGTAATTCTTTATGAGTAGGTTGGTGCTGTTCGATCAAATCAAAAAGATGATATTGACAAGCATTTCGCAAAGCTAGAAAATGCCAATAGGTAGTAAAAATTTCTTTCATTTTCGCATATTGCAAGTTTGACATAAAGAAATTTGTTTGTAGTTTTTTACTAAATTTTGGTAATTTTCACTCAAAAGTACCTCTTGTAAGGTATATGTCTGGATATTTCCGAAACCTACTAAGGTATCACGCAGTTCGTCAGGGGCACAACAAAGCGAAATTTTACCTACGGCAGAGATCCAAAGTTCTCGGTTAAGGAAAAGGCAATCGTAATTTTCAGGAACTTGTGTAGTTTCTTGGAGTTGTAAAGGAATAATATTTTCTAAAATCACTTTTTTGCCATTAGGTTTTAAGTATTTTTTTGAGCTTCGTATGCTAATTTTACGTATTCATTCCATTGGTTTATACTCTCTTGACTTTGCTGGAAGGAGAGGTGTTGTATCTCCCTAAAATGCGCCCACAGGTGGTGTCCTTTCATGCGGTCAATATCCAACTGGCGTTGTTAAAATAGTATAGATAAACCATTATTCCACTTAAACATTAAAAGTTTAACTGAATAGACTAGCATATAAACAACTTTAGAGTAACATTTAGTTTTCCTTCTTAATCGTGCTAAAAAATGACGCAAAAGACTATTATATCCTTCAACCGTAAAGGTGTCCGCTTTGGATTGTATATGTATATCATCTGGCACAAATGCTTCGTATGCCTTCCAATAATCTGTACAAACCTTTCCCTTTATCTTCGGTTCAATCTTTTTCCAAAGTTTTTCACCAGTTTCAGTTCCCCTTGTACCAACTTCGCAATTGATGAATTTACGTCCATCTCTATCAACAGCAATCCATATCCAACAATAGTTTTTTTTGAACCAATATATGTGTGCATCTCATCTATTTCAACAACTTCAATAGCCTCATTGCTCCGAATTTCATCAAGTTTTTTTCCGTATGCCTTAATCCATTTAAAGACTGTAACGTGGCTAACTTTTAAGAAGCGGCCAATGGAGCGAAATCCTAGACCTTCAAGATATAATATTAATGCATCACGTTTTAGTTTTTCAGGTTTTCCTATGTGTTCTACTCTAAAACGAAAACTGCAGTCTTTACATTTGAACCGTTGTTTGCCTTTAACTATACCATCTTTACAAAATTTTGTTGACTTGCATTTTGGACATCGTTCCATAGTTTCGGGGTTTTAGTAATTTTTTTGCAAAAATAAAAAATCTATACAAAATTAACAATACTGAAAAATTAATGGTTTTCAACTTTTTTGTAATTTTGCATTAAACTAGTAATCCACTCGTTTCAAAATCAATTGCTATATGAAAAATTGGGTTCGTTTTATTTTTTGTGTTTTTCCTGCTTCAATAGCTATGCTAAAGACCCTAGCACAAGATACCCTACGATATCCCGCTACAATTAAAGGCCGTGCCTATGATACGTACTTTGGTGTAAAAGTTCCAGATCCATACCGTTGGCTGGAAGTAGACACCTCAGAATTTGTAAAAAGTTGGATTCAAGAGCAAAATAAACTCACTTTTAGTTACCTTAATCAAATTCCTTACCGTGAGAAAATAAAAGCCCGCTTGACTGAATTGGCAAATTATCCTAAATACAGTTCACCTGTTAGAGCAGGCGAATACTACTTTTTTGCTAAAAACGATGGCTTGCAAAACCAAAGTGTATATTATTATCAAAAGGGATTAGATGGTACCCCACAAGAGTTTCTTAACCCTAACCTAATGTCTGAAGACGGTACAGTGGCAGTAAGTCTATCTGGTTTTTCTAAGAACAAAAAGTATGTAAGCTATAACGTTTCTCAATCTGGCTCTGATTGGGCTGAAATCAGAGTAATGGAAGTAGAAACTAAAACCCCACTCCTAGATGTCATTCATTGGGTAAAATTTTCAAAGGCGGCTTGGTATCAAGACGGCTTCTTTTATAGTGCCTATGATGCTCCTTTGGAAGGAAATGTATATTCAGGAAAAAATGAATTTCACAAAGTTTATTACCATAAATTAGGGGATTTACAGAGCAATGACCAACTCGTGTACGAAGATAAGCAAAATCCTCTACGTTATCACACAGTTACTGTAACCGAAGATGAGCGTTTTTTAATTCTTTACATCTCTGAAGGAACAGACGGAACAGAAGTACGCTATAAAAACCTAAGAAATGGAGACAAAGACTTCAAAACTTTATTCAAAGGTTTTAATTTTAATTATAGCATTGTTGATAACATTGAGGACAAATTATTAGTTTACACTAACTACAAAGCCCCAAACTATCGGCTCATTTTAGTAGATACGCAAAACCCTGACGAGGCAAACTGGAAAGAAATCATACCGCAACGCAAAGAATTGCTTGACAGAGTAACCACAGCAGGTGGGAAAATTTTTGCTCAATACCTTAAAGATGTAACCACACGTATATACCAATATGATTTGAATGGTAAATTAGAACGTGAAATTCAGCTACCTACCTTAGGCACGGCTTCAGGCTTTGAAGGAGAAAAAGATGATAAATTTATTTTCTACACCTTCACCTCATTTACCTATCCGCCCACTATTTACAAATATGATATTGCCACAGGCAAATCGGAAGTTTTTCGTAAAACAGAAGTCAAATTTAATCCTGAAGACTATGTAACCAAGCAAGTATTTTTCACAAGCAAAGACGGCACGAAAGTACCCATGTTTATTGTGCATAAAAAAGGCTTAGCACTCAAAGGCAAAAATCCTACCTATATGTATGGGTATGGAGGTTTTAATGTCAATCTAACTCCTTCGTTTAGTGCTTTGCGAATAGTGCTTTTGGAAAATAATGGTGTGTTTGCTATGGTAAACCTTCGAGGAGGGGGCGAATACGGCGAAGAGTGGCATAAAGCAGGTATGCTCTTCAAAAAGCAAAATGTATTTGATGATTTTATTGCCGCAGCCGAATATTTGATAAAAGAAAAATATACTTCCAGAGATTATTTAGCCATTGCAGGTAGCTCTAATGGTGGCTTACTTGTAGGTGCATGCATGACGCAGCGCCCCGATTTATTTAAGGTATGTTTTCCTGCCGTAGGAGTGTTAGATATGCTTCGGTTTCATAAGTTTACCGTAGGCTGGGGCTGGGTAGTAGAGTATGGTTCAAGTGAAAGAAGTAAAGAGGAATTTGAAAATTTGTATCGTTACTCACCTCTACACAACATAAAGGAAGGAGTAAGTTATCCTGCTACTTTGGTAACTACGGCAGACCACGACGACCGCGTAGTACCTGCTCATTCCTATAAATTTATTGCTACCTTGCAAGAAAAGCACCGAGGTAAAAATCCTGTACTTATTCGCATAGAAACCAAAGCAGGGCATGGAGCGGGTAAATCAATTACCAAAATCATAGAAGAGCAGACAGATGTGTGGTCCTTTATGTTTTACAACATGGGGATTGTTCCTAAATATAAGTAAAATGATTTTTCATAGACTTTTGCCAATTGTTTTGTTAGGCTTGTGGGCTTGTAGCAATAGTTCGGAAGCCTTTTTGCAAAAAGGTAGAGAACTGATGAAGGCGGGCAAATTTGAAGAAGCCTTGCCTTTCTTGAACCAAGCCATAGAGAAAAATACGCAAAATGCTGAAGCCTTTAATGCGCGTGGTGTGGCATATTTTTCTTTGAAAGAGTACCAAAATGCTTTATTAGATTATAATCGTGCCATAGAGTTAGATAAAAATAATTACAAATCGTATAATAATAGAGCAATTCTGAAAGCAGCTATGAATAATCCACAAGCCGCCCTTGCGGATTATGACCAAGCCATTCGCCTCAAAGCCGATACGAATGAACTTTATACCAACAGAGGCTACTTGCATTTTCAACTCAAAAATTACGATAAGGCTTTACAAGATTTTGATAAAGCCCTTTCGCTATATCCCAAAGATAAAGAGGCACTTTTTAACAGAGGAAGTATTTACTACGAACAGAAAAAATATGATAAGGCTTTGTCTGATTTTCAGGCAGTTGTTCGTATAGATAGTAAATTAGCCAAAGCCTTTTATGCTTTGGCTTTGGTAGAACTGGCTTTGCAAGAGCGAGAGAACGCTTGCATTCACCTGCGGCAAGCTGAAAAACTAGGCTACACCTCTGCCCAAGAAGCCATAGGGCTGTATTGCCAATAAGACTTTGCCTTATTTGCCTTAACTTTTCGTATATTTACACTCTACAATAATCCCTCCCAAACACAATGATACGCTTTGTTTGCTTTTTTCTATTTTTCTTATTCAATTTTAGCCTTTTTGCCCAAAAAAAAACCGTTTTCACACGTCAAGATAGCCTACGCGGTACGCTGAGTACGGTGCGAAGTTGTTATGACGTAGGTTTTTACAAGTTGTCAGTGCGTGTAGTGCCTGAAAAAGAGTTTATTAGCGGAAGTACTACGATAGTCTATAAAGTGGTTGCCGATTTTAAGGAAATCCAAATTGATTTGTTTGCGAACATGGCAATAGAAAAAATTATGCACCGCAACAAAAAGCTCAAATTTAGGCGAGAGGGTAATGCAACTTTTGTACAATTCAAAGATTTGCAAAAAGTGGGTAAAATAGATAGTATTCAAGTATTTTTTAGCGGTAATCCACGCAAAGCGGTTAATCCACCTTGGGACGGAGGCTTCTCTTGGAAAAAAGATTTAGAAGGCAACACTTGGATTGGTGTTTCTTGTGAGGGAATTGGAGCAAGCCTCTGGTGGGCAAATAAGGACCACCTTTCAGACGAGCCTGACAGCATGCAAATTGCTTGCGAAGTCCCCCAAGATTTGATGTGCGTTTCCAACGGTACACTTCGCAAAACCGAACCTCTACCTGACAATTTTCAACGGTTTACGTGGTTTGTGCATTACCCTATCAATAACTATAACGTAACGCTCAACATTGCCAAATATGCCCACTTTTCAGATAAATACATTAGCTTTGACGGAGATACCTTAGCTTTGGATTATTACGTTTTGCCCTACAATTTAGAAAAAGCCCGCAAGCATTTTGAGCAAGTAAAACCTATGCTTGCTTGCTACGAAAAATATTTTGGCAAATATCCGTTTTGGAAAGATGGGTACGCCTTGGTAGAAACACCTTACTGGGGCATGGAACACCAAGGGGCAATCGCTTACGGTAATAATTATGAACGCAACTTAATCGTTCCCGCTTTTCCTTTTGACTATATTATCATTCACGAAACAGGGCACGAATATTGGGGCAACAGTGTAAGTTGTAAAGACTATGCCGAAATGTGGATACACGAATCGTTTTGCACCTATGCTGAAGCCCTCTATGTAGAGTGTATCCACGGAAGTAAAGCCAAAGCCGAAGAGTATTTGATGTACCAACGCCGCCGTATCCAAAACAATGAGCCAATGATAGCCCCGCTGGGTGTAAATGCCGAAGCCCCGCAAGATATTTATTTCAAAGGAAGTTGGATGTTGCATACCCTTCGCCATGTGATTGATAATGACGACCTTTGGTTCAAGATTATTAAAGGATTGGCTACCGATTTCAAAATGAAAAATGTAGATACGCAAGATATTATTCGGTACATTAACCAAAAGACAGGAACGGATTATACCTATTTTTTCAAGCAATACCTCTATAAGCCCAAACCGCCTACTTTTGAGTATAAATTTGAGCAAGAGGGTGAAAAAACGAATATGCTTTACCGTTGGCAAGGCGTAGAGGCTGACTTTCAAATGCCTTTTCATGTAGATTTGGGTGACAAGAACTATGTACGCATCACACCTACCACTGAATGGCAAAAACTTACTGACGTTAAACAAAAAGACAAAGTAAAAATACCTATTCAGTGGTATTATATTTTGGTAAAATCTTGGTAAAAAGAGCAAACTTTTGGCAAAAAGCTACGTAAGCAAAGAGTAATTCGGGTTAAATTACTTATTTACTAAACTCAAAATTCAATGAAACAATTGCGTTTTGCTCAAATCATTATTTTGATAATTTTTTTAATCAATAGTACATTTATTTTGGCACAAAATACGTCTAACGGTATGGTTCGTAGGCAAAACACAACGCAAAATAACCGCAACAATGGTACAAAGCAAGCCAAATCAGCATGGGATAGAAAAAATTACCAAACCATTACCCATAAAAACTTCCGTAACCAAACTGTATTCAATAAATCCATTGATACAGAAAATATGGATTTCCCACTTATCAATGCGGCTATTTTTTATGTAACCAATGAAATACGCTCTAAAAATAATCTTACGCCTTTGGAATATGCCCCTGAGTTAGAAATTATGGCTTTTCACCATGCTAAGGCTATGTTAGAACAAGGCTTCTTTTCTCACCAAAACCCTAAAACTTCTAACCGCCGCACTACTTCCGACAGAGCCAAACTTGCAGGCATAGCCAACCCCGCTATTGCCGAAAATATTGCTATGAAAGGCGGCTTTGGGGAGGATACTTACTTGAAGTTAGCCGAAAGTTTTTTAGAGCAGTGGATGAGTTCAAAGGGGCATAGAGAAAATATTTTATCTACAAGTGCCAACGCCCTAGGCTGTGGGCTTATGCTCAGAGGTGATAGCGTATATGCGGTGCAGTGTTTTCAATGGTTCAAAAAAATACAAAATTCAGGTAAAGCCATAGATAAATTGCCTGAATAATCTAATTTGGGTAAAGAAAAGATAGTAACTATTTTACAAATGTAAAAGAAACTATTTTACAAATGTAAAAGATTAGCCTTGAAAATCAATGAGTTACAAAACAAAAATCTTCTTACTTACAAATTCTGCTTATTTGTAAAAAAATGCCTAAATTTGCAAAGTATTTTAGACATTTGAAGGTATATTGTTTTCTTATTTTCTATGCAATACATCAATCCAGAATACCTCACTTCTAAAAAAATTGCTGAACTCAAAACGCAATTTCAATTAGCCAAACCCTACAAGCATATTGTTCTAGATAACTTCTTAAGAGAAGATTTTGCTAATCTTCTGCATGATAACTTTCCTTCCATAGATAAACTAAATAAGCACTATAAAGGGCTAAACGAACAGAAATCGGAAGGCTCTAATTTCCAAGATTTCCACCCTGTTTTTACGGAGCTTCGTCAAAATTTACTCATGCAAAAAGAATTTTGGCAATATATTTCACAAATCATAAGCATAGATGACCTTTTCATTACTGATGATAAGCTAGGCACAGGACTGCACCAAGGGGCAAATGGTAGCTTTTTAGACATTCACATTGATTTTAATATCCATATAGAAAAAAATGTGCATCGTAGAGCAAACATGCTTATTTACTTAAACAAAGATTGGAAGCCCGAATATGGTGGAGATTTGGAAATGTGGAATGCAGATATGACCAAATGCGAAAAGAAAGTAGCCCCCATATTTAATAGAATGGTACTTTTTGAAACTAACGAAATTTCTTATCACGGCTATTCCAAAATTCACGTTCCTGAGGGAGTAACCCGTAAATCTATTTACTCCTATTTTTACACTACCTCACGCCAAGATGCTGTAGGCTATCACGACACTGTATTTAAGCCTAAGCCTGAGGATAGCATGTTCAAAAAAGTAGGAACTAACGTGAAAGAAACTCTAAAAAACTTCACCAAGGCACAACTTAAAAAAATTGGAATAAAATTATAGAAATTGGTAGCTTACTAGACTGAGAGAGGTTATTAAAATTGAAATTCGTAAAATATTGAAAAGACAAGCTCAAAAAACGCTCAGTATAAAATACTGAAGTAATTAGCGAAATGTTGTAAAATTGTACTTTTGCCCTTTGAGCTAAGAGCAAAAATGTAAAAGAGATATCCTGCGAATAACAGCTAAGCTACTTTGTTTAGTAGCAAAAGATTCTCACAAAAAATTATACTTGAAAATATGATCGTTTGTTTTTCTATTCTTTCTGAATAAATAACTACCTCCCTCTTCTACTACTATTGATATAAGCCTCTCGCTCACGTTTTTCTTGGCGTACTTCCTGCGAAACTTGATATACTTCGCCGCTCATTACTGCACTTATGAGTCTGGTGTCTTCGTCAGCACGGACATAAATAATGTAGTTATTTAAGTTCTCTTTAATTTTATCATATGCAAATTTGATTTCATTGACGTCTTCCATGCTTACATAGTCCCCACCGAGTTCTAAATATTCAATATTCTCTAAAAGCATTTCTAATTTGTTGGCAGTATCGGTGTATTTAAGCCAATATTCTTTGGAGTCGTAAAAGGCTTGTAAATCACTCAATAAGGTAAGAAAAGCGGTAATAATCAAAGCGGCGGTATTGATAAACCACGAGAGGCGTAACCCTTCCCTATCCACTTCTTTGAAAGCCTGTTTTACTACGGGTATTTCCTTTCCTGGTTCTTTGACTTGTACTTCTACCAAAACACGTGTTTTGTAATACCAAAGAGGTTCTTCTAAAACTCCTGAGATGTTCAACCCTAAAAGCACTGTTACAATAGCGGCTAATAACGTAGTCAAAACCTTAAATGCCCCTGCTGAGCTTCCTGTACGTCTCTCCTTTCTTCGTAAGTCTTTGATGTCTTCCTCTACTTTTTCTTTAATAAGTTTGAGACGTTTGTGAATAATCTCTTTCTTGTACTCGTCAGTAACTCGCTCTTTGTAATTTGCATTTTCAAATAAGTTCCGAGCAAGTTCCTGCATTTCCGTTTCACTTTCCACAACATCTTCATAATCAATAACAGGCTCTTTAGGCTGGTGATATACAAAACTATAAGTGGTAGTATCCTCGTAAGGTCGCTCTACCTCCTTGATAGAGAGAATATGCTCGTCAGGTACAAATTTACCATCAATGTACACCCCACTCTTAACGTACATATCAGGATTTTCAAAGGGGTTAGGGTTGTTAAAAACATTAGCTTTGCCTACGTCTGCGTCTATATTCATATCCTGTATATTTTTATTGCCTGACAAACCTCCCTGTGCTGATGAGGGTTGATCGTCATCATCTGTAAAGAAAAGCTCATCTTCAGGGTTTGGCATATTTTTTTAGAAAACAGAACTCGAAAGTGGTATAATGCACAAAAATAGTTTTTTATTTTGTTCTTCCAAATTTTTGCTTTACTTTTTACAACTTTGTCGTCAAATTAGTCGTTTTATCTGTTAAATCTTGTATTAGAAAAAACACGCAACAATAGATATGCACAAATTATGCACCAAAAGCATATAAAAAGATATTTGATACTAGGGATAATTTTCAGTTTAATTTATTATTCAAACCTACAAGCTCAATCGGCAGCCGAACAGTGGCTCAAATTAGCTGCTAAAATGTATCACGAGAGAAAGTTTACAGAGGCAATAGTCTATTATGAAAAAATAATCAAAACCCAACCGCTTCCTGAAGCCAGCTTATTGGCAAAAGCCTATCATAATTTAGGCTCTACCAAATTGACCTATTACCAAGAAATTGGTGAGCAAAATTATCTTGAAGTTCTTGAATATTTTGAAAAAGCTATCCAATTTGCCCCCCAAGAGGCGGACAATTATTACAGCCGAGGCCTAGTCTATTGGCTACTTCAACAAGATAACAAAGCTTTGGCAGATTTGGAAAAGGCACTGGAACTTAAACCTAACTTTTCAACCGTACATATCCTAAGAGGCAAGATTTATTGGAAACAAGGGCTACAAGAAGAAGCCTGTGCCGAATGGGAAAATGCAGCTTACAAAGGAAATCTTAAAGCATATGACCAGCTAAAACAGTATTGCCAAAAAATAGAAAGACTACCCGTTAAGCCGCAAACAGGATTGACCGCTGAACAATACCTAGAAGGGGGAAAAAGTAAATTCAAATCTAAGCTTTACAAGGAAGCGGAAGAATATTTTACCTTTGCCATCCAAATAGACCGAAGGCTTAAAGAAGCCTACTATTGGCGAGGTTTAGCTCGCCTCAACATGAAACAAGTAGATGCCGCTTGTGCCGACTGGCGAAAGGCTAAAGACCTCGGCGACTATACCGTAAACCAATTTCTCAATGACCATTGTGGAGGAAATTATAGGTAAAAATAAGCTCATTTTAGCCTTATTATGTGCTTATATATGGGGAAGCTGTCAAATGCAAAACAATAAACAACTTAAAGACATGCCCAAATACGAGGGAGCTATCATAACCACCCAAAACCTAAAAACCGCTTTCAGCGACTCAGGAAAAGTGAAAATCAGGATGGAGGCTCCTTTGCAAGAGGAATTTGCAGACGGTAATCAAGTGTTTAGGAAAGGAGTAGTGCTTAACTTTTACGACCAATATCACCAAAATTATGCACGCCTCACGGCTAACTACGGTAAATTTGATAAAGCAAAAAATCAGTACACTGCCATAGGAAATGTAATTGTACAAAATCTTAAAGAAAATAAAAAATTAAATACCGAAGAACTACACTGGACGCCTGCTAATCAAAAAATATTTACCCAAAAATTTGTTACTATTACCACCCCTGATGAGATTTTGAAAGGAGAAGGACTAGAAGCACAACAAGATTTTAGTTTTTACAAAATACTACGACCCACAGGAACATTCAAAATAAGAAAACAGACCAAAAATCTTGAATAACTACCTATGAAACTACTAGACTCACTGCTTCTTTCGGCTTCCATCGGGTTTTTTATCATTGGGCTAAACGAGACTTTTGTACGCACTACCAAAAATAGTTTTAGCCAAAGTTACTGGATTTTTATGCTTTCGCTCTTGTGTTTATTGCTCTTTCAAATCCGAAAGGTAATGAACCAACCTAATAATCAACCTGAAAAACAACCTAACCCAAAGCTCAAAGCCCCAAAAAATAGCTCAACTATTGCTAAACAAACCACACAAAGTATTAGAGTAAGACCTAAAAAACCTAAAAAATAAGCCTTATGAATACTACCTATCAAACTCTTCTAGTAGAACTCCAAGAGCACGTGGCTCACGTAAAATTCAATAATCCCCAAAAATCTAACGCCATGGGGCAGATCTTTTGGACTGAAATTAAGCAAGTTTTTCAAGAATTAGATACTCAACCCCAAGTACGTGTTGTAGTGGTGAGTGCTGAAGGTAAAAATTTCTCCGCAGGCATTGATTTAATAATGCTTGCTCAAATGCAACAAGAGTTAGCTAAAATAAATTGCGAAGCACGCAAACGTGAACATCTTTATTACTGGATACGTGGCTTACAAAATAGCTTCTCTGCCATAGAACAGTGCCGAAAGCCTGTACTCGCGGCTATTCACGGGGCCTGTGTAGGAGCAGGAGTAGATTTTATTGCCGCTTGTGATATGCGCTATGCTACCGAAGAGGCTTTTTTTTGTATAAAAGAGACAGATTTAGCAATCGTAGCTGATGTTGGCACTTTTCAACGACTCAGAGGAGTTGTGAGCGAGGGACTGCTCCGAGAGTTAGCATTTACGGCACGTACTGTTTCAGCCCACGAAGCTAAAAGCATAGGCTTGGTAAATCAAGTATTTGTAAATAAAGAAACGATGCTTACCCAAGTTATACAATTCGCCCAAATGATTGCCCAAAAATCTCCAATAACTATACGTGGAATTAAGCACATATTAAATTATTCACGAAACCACACCATAGAAGAGGGACTCAATTATGTGGCTACTTGGAATGCCGCTGTATTGCTTTCGCAAGACTTACAGGAATCCGTAATGGCTGTAATGCAAAAACGAGCTCCTCAGTTTGAGAATTAACCTACAAATTTTTGAATTTTCAGGAAAAAGAGTGGTAATTTGCAAAGCCAAGTAAATATTTTTAGATAGTATTTTACGTAGAGTAACTATGAAAATAGCGGTTTTAGGAGTTACAGGCAGACTCGGGCAAATTGTAACCAAACTCGCTTTAGCAGAGGGACACTTTGTTACAGGGTTTTCAAGAAATGCAGCAATGCTTCACTTCAAGCACCCACAATTAAAACTCATTCAGGGAGATGTGTTAATGTACGAACAAGTAAAAGAGGCCTTAATAGGACAAGAAGCCGTCATTTCAGTATTAGGAGCGCGTAGTACAGGCAAACCGCTTACCATCCTTTCGGAAGGCATGCAAAACATTGTCAAAGCTATGCAAGTGCTTGCTATTGAGCGAATTATTGCCATAGGAGGGGCAGGTATCTTACAAGAAACAGAAACCTCACTACGTAGAGATAGTCCTAACTTCCCTACTTTCTTACAAGAAATTTCGCAACAACATTACGAAAGTTATCAAACTCTTCTCAATTCAGGGCTAAAATGGACTATGGTTTGCCCACCTATCATGCCTAATGACGAGCATACCAATAAATACCGTATCCAAGCCGACTACCTTCCCAAAGGCGGGACGCACATCTCAGTAGATGACGTTGCAAGCTTTATCCTTAAAGAACTTCACCGTAACGAATTTATACAAAAACGCGTTGGAATTGCCTATTAACCAATAAATAACAAATAAATGATGAAAGATAAAACTTGAACCTTTTTCGTATAACTTGACCTCACAATTTATTAAAAGATAAGGTAAAAGTAAAACTATTTTGCAGCGAATGACAACCTACTAAAAAACTAACAAAAGTAATCATTTTTGTGAAACTTTACCAAAAACCATAGACCACCCCTTCTGTTAAGGACTCAAGCCACTAATATAGGGCAAAAATGGATATTCTAAAAATTGAAAACATAAAATTGATAAAATTTACGTTTATTAAATAAATGATTTACTTGTACTACTTTAAGGTTTTTGCTTCTTTTTCTCTTTTTCTTCTCTTTTCTTGGCCAAAAACTTTTGCTCAAAGCGACACATTAGCATCTAAAAAAAGAGAGTTCTTTCCACAAGGGCAGTTATTTTTGCCTTTGGTTCTTGATCCTACTGAATGCCAAACCCATGGCTTATTAGCAATAAGTTCACAAAACAATCAATTTTTTGATGGCTTATACATTAATGCCTCAATAGGTTTTAGTAAGGGCATTATACGTTGGAAAGCAAAAAATACTACCCAAGAACTCCGTTTTGAAGCAGCAGCCTTTATGCAATTTGAGGTAGAAAATAAACGCCGAGTATTAGGTAATCTTATCAATACAGATTATCGCGCTTCTGTTCCTTACATAATTAGCAAAGGTAAAAATCAATACCGCTTGCGGATTTTTCATAACTCTTCGCACTTAGGAGATGATTTTTTGTTCACCCGCCAAGTTACCTGGTATTTACCTAATCCTATGAATTTTGAGCAATTAGATTTTACACACAGCTATCAAGAACAATCAATTAGGTATTACTATGGTGCAGGGCTAGTAATCACACCCTACAGCCGCCGCAAGCGATTAAGTTTTCAAGTAGGTACATATTACCATACCCCTTTGAGCCAAAACCAACTTAGTGCCTGGTACTGGTTCATAGGACTTGACTTAAAGAGTATGCAGGAAACTGATTTTTATCCTAATACCAAATTTGGGGTAGGGCTTGCCCTCAAGCAACCCCGTGGGCAGTTCGCTTATCTCTTATTAGAAATGTATCAGGGGCATCTGCCATATAGCCTTTTTGAGCGAAACCGCACCATTTGGGTAGGAGCAGGTATGTATTGGCAAGTCTGGTAGTGGTAGTAAAAAAACAAATTGGCTTTACATTCAAGCAAAATCAAACAATTGAAAATTAGGTTAATTAAGTTAATAAGTTAATAAGTTAATCAGTTACAGGAACAACCCTGTTTAATTTGACTTACACCCTACTTACGATTATCTAGTTGCCCAAATACACGTTTCAAAATATCACTTACCCGTGCTAATGGGTTTTTGCGGATATTCTGTTCCTCTTCGCGTACCTTTAGGAAGAGACCATCTAAAGCACGTTGCGTAACATATGCTCCCAAATCAGGATTGATAGGGCGGGCATCTTTTACTAAAAGTGCAGCAGGAGAGGTAGCAAATTTATTGTAAGGTTTCACTAATGCTTCCCATGCTTGCGTAGCCCCTACCGAACTAAGTGAATTATTGATTTTGGGTGAGTATGCAGCTACTAACTGGTTATACGTGTTTTGTTTCAAAAAAGTAGTAGCTGCACTATCTGCTCCAAAAAGAATCCCAGTAGCATCGCGAATAGTCATATTTGCAATAGCATTGGCAAAAATAGGTAGAGCTTCTTTGGCAGCTTCTTCAGCAGCACGGTTCATTTTTAACACAGCAGCATCAATCAGTGCTTGTCCATCGGGAATATATTGGGTAATAATCCGTTCTACTTTTTGTGCCTCAGGAGGAAGTAAAATTTTTAGCAGAGGATTGCCAAAGTAGCCATCAGTTTTAGTCAAACTTTCTACACCTTTGCGAATCCCTACGTTCAAGGCTTCCTTTAAGCCCATGGCATTTTCAGCTTCGGTAGGTTGAGAAAGTAGCCCTGTACTTGCAATTTGTTGAGCTACTTCGCAGGCATTAAGCGAAAGTATTAGCCCTACTACTAACAAACGAATGATTTTTTGCATAAAATTGAAAATGAATTAAAATTGACAATCGGTGCAAAGGTAATAAATTGAGACTTTTTGCAATAAAAAATTACAATTACATTTTTTTATAATTTATATTAAAGTTTTGATTTTCAATGTTTTATCTTTTATTTTTACCATAAATATTTAAGGTACGGGGTCGTATCCGCTCCCTCCCCAAGGATGGCAACGCAAAATGCGTTTAATAGCTAAATAAAGCCCTTTGCTCACCCCATGCTTTTGGATTGCTTCTACTGCGTAATGTGAACAGGTAGGCGTGTAACGGCATGAAGGAGGCAAAAGTGGTGAAATAGCATACTGATAGAAACGAATAGAGAGAATAAAGCATTCTTTAAGCCAACGAGTAAGCATGTAACCTTTTTAGATTGCTATAATTTTTTGTAAAGCTACAAAAAATCTGGAAGTTACTTTGCTTATTTTTCTTATCTTTTCAATACTTTTACTTTTTTGTAAAAAGTTTATTTTTGATGGTAAATATCACGTAATTTTGTGCTTCAAAAATGCCTTTTCAGTAATGGTTAGTTTCTTTCGCATTAGTACATCTTACAAGTATATTTTTTTACTTTTATTATTTCTTTTAATACGGCTTCCTGTGCACTGGTATTTTATGCCTACCCTTCAAGCCGAGCTTAGTGCTATTATTGTAGCCAAGAAATTAAACGAAGGTGCTATCTTGTACAAAGAAGTTTGGGCTAGTATTAGCCCTGCTTTAGCAGTCGTATATTGGTTTTTGTATCAATTTTTTGAAGACAACATCTCTGCCTATCAAATCATAGCTTCGCTTTTGGTACTTTGGCAAGCTCTCACCTTTAATCAACTATTAGTTAATCGGCGAATTTTACAAGAAAATACTTTAATACCTGCTTTGCTTTATATTTTATTGATGAACCTTTTTATTGACTTTTACAGCCTTTCGGCACCGCTGTTAGCTAATACTTTTTTGCTTTTGGCAATTAAATATATTTTTTTGCAACTTAATGAAAAGAGAAAAAATAGCACTGTCTTTGAGATTGGAGTTTATTTAGGCATAGCCTCTTTGTTTTACCTGCCTGTTATCTTACTTGTGGCGGTTCCCATTTTAGCGTTTTTGATAGCAACCTCTACCCCTCTACGCGATTACCTAATTATGTTTTTTTCGTTGCTGTTTACACTTTTTATCGTTTTTCTCGTTTTTTATGTCAATGGCATTGAGTATCACCTTTATCATAGTTTTTTCAAATCGCTTTTTATGTTTGAGTTTAGTTGGTTAGTCTCGTGGTGGCAAGTATTTCTTTTATACCTATTGAGTGTATTTATTTGTGTCTTTTTGTTGTTCACGCCTAATAAATTTAATCGTTACAATAATTACCAAAATAGGTGTAGTAATGTTATGTTTCTGTGGCTTTTTGTTAGTTTAGCTGTGCCACTATTAGCAAATAATATAAGCCCGAGTAGCTTTATGATTACTATACCTGCTTTGGTATTTCTCCTTAGTCATTATTTTTTGGATACGAAAAGTAAACTCCTTACAGAATTAGGTTTCTTGATGTGGGCAGGTAGTACGTTCTTTTTGCATTATGATTTTTTGTATTCTCTGCGCCAAGATTTTCAGCATACTCCTATTATTCAAGCTAATCAATTATTAGTAAAATCACTTACTAATCCCGCTATTACCCAAAATAAGCGTGTGCTTGTTATAGGAGATGACCTGTCTTATTACCAAAAAGCAAGTTTAGCTACTCCCTATTTAGACTATAACCTATCGCGTGAACATTTTGAAAATTTAGACCATTATCAAACCGTCGTTGCCGTTTACGAGAATTTTCGTACAGATTTACCCGATGTAATTATTGACCAAAAGCAAATCATGCCTCAAATATTAGAGGCAGTTCCACTTTTAGCACGAGAATATGAACTTTTAGGGGCTTCAGTAAAGCCTCGTATCTATGTAAAAAAATTTTATCAAAGCAAACAACAAAGTTCCTCATAAAAGTGTAATTTTGTAAACTAAGAATCTACTTATTTGGTGATTCATTATCAAATAATTTGATAAATCAACATTGTATTATCTTTATCAAAAACCATTTATAATCATGAGAAAAGCGAAAGTTTTATTTGCACTTACTTTGCTAGGGTTGGGAGCTATGCTTACGGCTTCCTTCCATATTCAAGGCTACAATATTGGGGACAGAGTAGCTGACTTTAACCTCAAAAATATTGACGGTAAAATGATTTCTTTGAAAAGCAACCCTAATGCTAAGGGGTATATGGTAATTTTTACCTGCAACCATTGTCCTTATGCTATTGCGTATGAAGACCGTATTATTGCTCTGCATAATAAATATGCTCCCAAGGGCTATCCTGTATTAGCTATTAATCCTAATGATGTGAAAAAAGAACCTAGCGACTCGTTTGAAAAAATGCAAGAAAGAGCCAAAGAAAAAGGCTTCCCTTTCCCTTACTTAATAGATGAAACTCAAGAGGTAGCTAAGGCTTTCGGAGCAACACGCACACCTCACGTATTTTTATTGCAAAAGAAAGGCGATGATTTTGTGGTAGCATATATCGGAGCTATTGACGATAGTGCCAAAGATCCTTCCAAAGTGAAAGAAAAATATCTAGAAAATGCCGTAGAGGCTCTTTTGAAAGGCAAAAATGTTCCTGTAAGTACTACCAAAGCCGTAGGTTGCACCATCAAATGGAAAGATGCTTAAACCAAAAACTCATTTTTTAGTAAAAGTGGTAAGGTTTCGCCTTACCACTTTTTATTTGTAATCTTTTTAGCTAATTAAAGTGTTAGCAACTATCTCATTACGCTAAAACGTAGCCCTGCATATAGCATACGCCCCATGACGGGTCCCCAAATTAGCCCTGCGTCAAAGTGTGGGCTAAACGGATTTTGTGCCTTAATAATAGGCATATCCTGCATAAAATTTAGCAGATTTTCTGCTCCGAGGTAAAATTCCCACCGTTTCCAAATATGCGTAATTTGACTATTCAATAAAAAGAAATTCGGTGAAAAATCAGCTAATTGATGCTCTGAGGGATTGGTTTTTGTATTGGGTAAGCGTTTTCTACCCCAAAATTGTGTGGTAAAATCCGCTTTCCATCGTTGGTTAGGTGTAGTATAAGCTACATTAAACAACGCTCTGTGGCGTGCCACTAAGGGGGCGAGCAAGACCTGACTTTGCGAACTTTCATTGATTTGTGGTGTGCTTACAAAGCTATTTCTTACATCATACCACTTATAGGAAAGTGCAATTTCTACATTTTTCCAAGGTTCGTATTTAAGTTCGGTTTGCAAACTATTGGCAAAAGATTTTCCTTGTAGGTTGTAAATCCGAATAGTTTGTGGGCTATAATCCAAATCGGTAATGATTTGATTTTCAAAGTCTGTGCGATAGTAGCTTACTTCAAAATTGTACGGCTGTTCGTTCCACGAGCCTTTGTGCGAAAAGCTCATGCCGTAGTTCCAAGCCCTCTCAGGTGAAAGATTATTTTCTATTTGCAAACTGCGCGAACTCATAAGAAAAGGCATACTTTCCACCAACGCATTAGCTATACGTTGCCCTCTACCTACTGAAAGGCGTAGGAATGTATTTTGCCCAATTTCATACTTGGCGTGCAAACGTGGTGTAAGGAAATTGCCCATGAGGTTGTGCCAATCATACCGTAAACCTGTCAATAGTTGAAACTTGGTGTGAATATTCCAAGTATATTCTGCAAAAAGTCCTGTATTTTTTTCGTTTCTTTGCAAATTAAATGATTGAAAATTAGGGAAGTTTTGGATATAACTTTCTTTGTAATCGTCAGCCATAAAGTTTGCCCCTAAACGTAATTTGTCTTTGCGAGTAGTTTCAGTTTCATAAATCAAGTTCATAAGGGCATAGTTTTGTGTACCTGTGTAATCATTCAAGCCCCAAGCGGCATTTTTTTGGTGGTGAGCATAGTTGGTAATGATACCCAAACTTGACTTTTCACCCAAGAAGAACCCTGTTTTGGCAAATAAAGCTAAATGCTTGTCGTCTGATAAAAAGCCGTAAGGCATTTGCAAACTGCGAGGTAAAGTACGGTTATACTCTACTTGTCCGCCTGTTTTGTTATCCACCAAAACGTGCATACCGAATTGAGTTTCTATTTTTTCATTTTCGTATTTCCAACGATTTATAAGATTAAGTTGTTGGTATTGAGGCAAATCCATAAATCCGTCTTTGTTGTTATCGTTAGCTACTGCCAAGGTGCTTGCATGCAGAAGCGTAGCCGTTTGCCATTTTTCACTTATTTTTTGGCTCAAATTCAAATTTGCCTCTAATCTGCCCCAGTCACCTGCAAAAAAATTAAACAATAATTTTTCTTTGCTTTGTGGCTTTACCATTTCTACATTGATTTGCCCTGTCATACTTTCGTAGCCGTTAGCAACACTGCCTGCCCCTTTGTTAATTTCAATGCTTTGTATCCAAGTGCCAGGGAAATAGTGCATACCTGTTTTGGCAATTAGCCCGCGAACCGTAGGTATATTTTCTATCATAATTTGAGCATAAACACCGTCTAATCCGAGCATTTTTACTTGTTTCGTACCTGAAACGGCATCGGCAGTTTGTACGTCTATGGTAGTTTGGGTTTCAAAACTTTCGGATAAGTTGCAACAAGCAGCTTTTTTCAAATCTTTGCTTGTTAAGATTTCAGTATTGGCAATTTCACGGTTTTGAGCTTGATTTGCCTTAATTTCTACCGTTTGCAAAGTTTGGTTTGCTTTCAAATAAATGGTGAGCGGACTTGAAAAATCTTTTATTTGTAAACTATCAATTTGATAACCTGTATAACTGACTACAAGTATTGGCAAAAAATTAGGTTTGTATTCCAAATAAAATTTGCCTTCATCGTTAGTTTGTGTACCAATTTGGGTATTTTTCCAAATAATATTTGCTCCTACAAGAGGCTTTTGGCTTTCTTTGTCCAAAATAATGCCTTGTAAGGTTTGGGCAAAAGCAACTACATGAATTGCCCAAAAATATATGAAAATAAGAATTTTTTGCATATTTCAATAAGTTTTTTTGATATTTGAGATAAAAATTAAGAGGAGAGAAATAAAAAATATGCACAGCAAAGGCACTTGCCTAAGCCAGCTATAAGATGGGAAGTAAGAGAGGCTATATCAAAAAAACTTGTAAGAAAGCAGTACGCTTTTGGGGCATTTGCGGGGGAGATTTGGTTTGTAGAAAAGAAGTTTTAGCCAAAAAAGAAGCCGTTGGGCAAACCCAAGAAATAACAAAAATAAGATGCTTGGGCAAATACACCCAGTAAGCAGATAAAAAACCTATTTTTTTGTAAGTAAAATTCTGAAAATCAACTTGATAAATTTTCAGTTCATTTTTACAACAATGCTCGTCAAGTTCGCTTTCAGTTTCGGGGGAAGTTGAGGCGTTTTCTGTGGTTGTATTAGTTTCACAGGTCGCATTATCATTTGTTTCGGAAGTGCAACAACTATCACTTATTTCTTCTTGATTATCAGTTACTTCGGCTATGGAGCAGCAACTTTCAGTAGGTTTGGTAAAAGAAAAATTAACAATACTTTCCGTTTGGCAAGAGTGCCTCCACACTGGTACGCCTACCGAACTGAAAAGAACAGCCAACAACAGAAAATATATGCCTAACTGCCGAAAGAACATAATTGAAAAAAAATCGCTAATGCTAAATTCTTCTTAACATGCTTATAGCATTACTTTTGCAAAGCAAGGATAGAAAGTTGAAGGTATTGAAGTGGTTAGCACAAAAAACATTAAACTATGAAACAGCATATCAATCTTAATTTTTTTACTACCTAAACGCTTTGAGATACTCTAAAGTTCAGCACCTATAAAAATTTTGGTTTCAGTCTAAAATGTATGATAGTATTTAGTAATTACACTAACGACTGGAGAGTATTTATATTGACGTGAGTTATCAAAATTTCAAGACGTACTATCATCAGATGCCATTCAAGGCTATTTTCGGAGCTATTTTCAACACGTGTATGCATAAGAGCATTTTGTAAGTTCGCTACCCTCCTTACCTTTGGAGCTGTATGCCTATTTGCATATTTGTTATTTGAGTAGTTGCGGTAGAGCTAATTATTAAATAGTACTACTTTAGCAGTTTACCATATTAAACAAGAAAAGCAGCATAAAGTATTCAAAGGAATAGCTAGCAAGAGCAGAGGGAGTATGTGTTTCTTTCTTGAGTTCAAGTTACATCTAATTTGTAATCAGCAGGGCGAATCGGTAAGAGTTTTGCTTGCTTCGGGCAATCAACCGATAATAATCAAAGAGTACTTAAAAAAGCTATCAGAAGGAAGGCTTGCTTTCGGGAAAAAATATCAAACCTACTCCCAAAGTCCGCAAAAATATGAAACCTGAAGAGTTGAGTGAAGAAGAGAAATATTCCCTCTACAAAAGAGGGGTTATGGAAGCAGTAATGGATAAACTTAAAAATCGGTGTCAAATTGCTTACACGAGGATAGAAGTCTTAGGGACTTTATAGTTAAATTTGTGGTCAGGATTTATCGCCTAATAAGTTCTTGGACGAAAACCTTGGGTGCAGGACTATCAACCTGAAACTTAATTTAGAAATATTGTACTTATCCGAGATTTGGATACCTAACTCACGTTAAAGCCATAAATATTGATGCAAACCATTTCCATTTTCTCATTGTGTTTCAAATACATTAGGCAAAAAAAATTAAACACCTTGCTTACCACATTACTTTTAGGGCTAGGTGTGAGTATGATAGTTTTTATTTTGTTGGTAAGCAAACAAGTAGAAAAAGCCTTTCAACACAACGCCAAAGGCATAAATCTCGTACTCGGGGCAAAAGGTAGCCCCTTACAATTGGTATTGTGTAATGTATATCATATTGATGTACCAACGGGAAATATCCCTTTGAAGGAAGCCCAAAAGATAGCCCAAAACAAGCAATTTGTCAAAAAAGCTATTCCAATTTCTCTCGGGGATAACTATGCAGGCTATCGTATCGTAGGCACCACAACTGATTATCTGAGCCTTTTTGAAGCTAAAATCTTACAAGGTAGAACTTTCTCTAAACCATTAGAGGCACTTCTTGGAGCAGGAGTTGCTCAAGAACTTGACCTGAAAATCGGTAGCCAATTTGTAGGTTCGCATGGGCTAAATGCCGAAGGTTCTCACGCTCACGAGGAAATGAAATATACCGTTGTAGGTATTTTGCAAAAAAGTGGTAGCGTAATTGATAAACTTATTCTCACACCTTTGGAAAGCATTTGGAAAGTTCACGATACACATCCGACTACAGCCTCCCTTAAAGAAGACTACGACCATGAAAACTGTGACCACAATCACGAGGAGATAGCAGAAGACAAGCGAGAGATAACAGCCATGCTTATACAAGCAAAAAATCCTTTGGCAATGCTTAATTTACCACGAAAAGTAAATGCTGAAACGAACATGCAAATGGCTTCTCCTGCCGCTGAGATAACACGTTTATTTAGTTTGTTAGGTATAGGTATTGATTTAGTGCGAATTTTAGCCCTTATCTTGATAAGTATTGCAGGGTTGAGTATTTTTATTAGCTTATTCAACGCCCTTAAAGAGCGAAAATACGATTTAGCCCTTATGCGCGGTTTAGGGGTAAGTAAGCATAAATTAGTAGGACAAATGCTTTTGGAAGGTATATTTTTGGCTATGTTAGGACTAATAACAGGACTATTGTTAGGACACATTGCCGTAGCCCAAACAGGTATTTGGCTTGCTCAACAAGGACAAATACCGCTCACAGGCTTTGTTTTCTTTTTAGAAGAATATGCTGTTATCGGTTTTACGCTTGCCGTAGGGATATTATCCGCACTTATTCCTGCTTTGCGAGTTTATCGTATCTCTGTAGCTCATGTTTTAGCAGAACGATAAGTCTGTTTAGTATATTACAATTCCCAAAGAGGTACGCCTGCTACCCAAAATAAAAGCAATTTTTCTTTTTCATACTTACTTTTAAGTGACTCTAACTTTATCTTTCCTTCAATTAGCTTAGCTTCACGCGAATTGACGAGAAACAAAGTACTCTCTCCTATTTCAAATTTTTGCTGTTCGGCATCACGCAATAGGTTATAATTTGCAACCATATCTCTTTGTAAATCAATAAGTTCCTTTAAGTTTCTTAGGTTATTATAAGCAGCTTGTAGCTCGTTCCTAATTTCGCGAATAGTTTGAGTACGGTCATAATTAGCTTGTAATTGCTTGATGCGAATTTGTTGTAGCTTTCCACGTTCTTTTCGTAAAAAGAGTGGAATTTCTACGTAAATTCCTGCCTTGTAATTTTGTTGAAAAGGTGAAAGGAACTGCTCTTGTCCACCTGTAAGAGTAGAATTAAGAAAATTGTAGCTAAAATCAACTTTGGGCAATAGGTTGTTAGTGGCTAATTTCTCTTCTATGTTAATTTGTTTTATTTTATAAGTAATTTTTAACACTTCAGGGTGTGATTTTTCTATATAGTTGTACAATTCCTGTAGTTGACTCTCACTTACTAAGGCAGAAGATAACTCAAAGAGTTCGGGAATAACATTTTCATTTAGCTCAAGCGGTGTTTCATTACTAGCCCAAAAATAATTAGAGAGGATAAGCCGCATGTTTTGAAGCTCAATTAAGGCTTGCTTATATTGAATAGCACGATCTTGTAAGGTTATTTTTGCCTCTACGCTATCTATGGGAGCAAGGTCGCCCTGTTCAATTCGTTGTTTTACAGCATCATAACGAATTTGCGCTAAATGTAACCCTTCTTTCAAAAGGTGAGCTTGGTGATAAGTAAAGTACCATTCCCAATAGTCTTTAGTAGCACTTATTAGCACTTTGTTAATTATCTTAATGCGTTCTGCTTCAGCAATTTGGTTAAGAAGTTGGGCTTGACGCAAGGTTGCTCGTCGCTCATCTATGATAACTCCACGCAATAGTGGGAGGGTTAGGCCTACATAATTAAGCCCTTGCTTTGGTGTTTTATTTTCCTCGCTAAGAAATACCCCCGAGTTATGCTCATGCCCTACCTTAAAATCTCCGATCCAGTTAGGGATTTTTAGGTAGCTATCCCAAAAATTGTAATAATTTTTTTTATCAAATGATTTAGTCAGGTATTCTCCTTGTAGTTTCCAGTCGAATTGCCCTCGTGCCATTCTTATTTCTTGGCGAGCAAGTTCGGGTAAAAGTTTAGCTTGTTTTACGATAGGGTGAAACTCAAAAATTTGTCGGTAAAAGTCCTTAAAAGTGAGAATTTTTTCATTTGCACTGGCTTTTTGCTTGTATTGTGCTAGAACGTGTGTATGCCAAAAAATATTTGCCATGCCAATAGCAATTTGAATAACAAAAAAAATGGCTATTCTCATGGTATTTGGGTGCTATTTGGTGCTATTTTTTTAACTTAATTTTAAGTTTTTGCCCACTTTTTTTCTTTTTCTCCTCGTCATCTGGGGGTTCTTCATAGAGGCTTGGTGGGAAGCCGTTAAGTTGTCGCCATACTTCATACCATACAGGCACATCATCAAGCATGATCCAGCCATACACTCCCGAGCCTATGCGAAGTTGCTTAGGCCACTTTTCATTCTTGTCAGGAGTAACTAATATTCTGAATTTTCCTTCTTTGCTATCTATTTGGTCTATTACCGAAACTGTACCACCGAAAGTACCTACTGCTACTCGAGGCCAGCCTGTAATCTGTAATGCGGGAAAGCCGTCAAATTCAAGTCTCACGTGTCTGCCTTTGGTTACAAGGGTTATATCCATAGCACGTATGTAAATTTCAGCAGCTATGCTTGGGTCTGCAGGCTGAAAGGTGAGCAAACCTGTATTCTCTTTTACCATTTCGCCGATACCTGTTTTTTTAGCTTTCACAATAAATCCGTCTTGTGGAGCGATGATATAGTATTGGTTTGTACGCATTTCCACGCTAGCGTATTTGTTTCGTATTTTAGAATATTCTCCTTCGGCATCGGCTAAATAAGAAACTGCTGAGCTGCGGTCTGACTCGGCTTTTGAAATTTTGTCATTATATTCTGCTTGTATAGAATTGAGTTCAATTCGGGCATTAAGGACTTCATTACGAGCTACTAATACCTTGTTTTCCATAGCGATTACTTTGGCTGTACTTTCCTGTAATTTGGCTTTACGTCGCTCGTAATCTACTAAGGAGATAACTCCCCCTTGTTTATACATCTGCTCTGCGGCTTCGAATTGGCGTTTAGCAATAGCAAGTTGTATTTTTTCGGCTTCTAAATCGGCACTGTCGCTTAATAGTTTGAACTTGGCTTGTTGTAATTTGTTAAGGGCTTTTTGTGTGCTGAAATTTAGTCCATCTTTAAGAGCTGTGATTTGGTTATTCAAAGCTTCTATTTTTCGTTTTGTAGCGTTAATAGCATCTAACTTAGCATCAATTTGCTCTTTTAGCCTTTTCAGCAGTTCGGGGTCAAAATACTCGTCTTTAACTTCTGAAATAACTACCAAAGTATCTCCCTGGTTTACGTATTGTCCTTCTCTAATTCTCCACTCGGTAATTCGCCCTGCTATTACTGTTTGAATTTCTTGGGGTCTATCACTTGGGTTAAATGCGGTAACTACTCCTGAACCTTCTATATTTTGCTGCCAAGGTAGAAACATTATTAGTAAAGTAATAGCTAAGATCCCCATGAGCCAGTAGGCAAATACCTTGCTTATACGCGGTGTATGCAGTGTTTTCAGAGAATACACCTTTTTTTCTATATCATAGCTATTTATTTGTTCTCTGGAAATAGGGAGCATATTTTTTTAAGGTGATTTTGGTGATAGACAGAAAAATTAGGGTATTTTACTCGATTTGCTACATAAAGTTTGCCAAAGTTGCATCTGTGCAAAGATAGCGAAAAGGGTTTTCACTTCTACATTTTAGAATAACCTAATCTAGCAAGGAAAGGTTTAATAAAAAAGCAAGATAAACTATTAAAGGTTTACCTTGCTTTTTAAGCAGATATTTAAGGAGTTTATTTTTGAGAGATATTTCTTGGTTTGAAATCAACTGTCTCTAAAACAAGATTATTCATAGCATCTATTACCAATCCAGTAACATAATTTTGCTTTATTTGCAGTACTTCATCGTAATAAAGTACAATGACAGGGGCTTCGTCCATTACAATTTGATCCATTTTTAAGTAGTTTTCGTACCTTGTGAAAAGGTTGTCAGTATCGTGTGCCTCTTGGAAAAGTTTATCAAACTCGTCGTTTTTGAAATGCGTTTTATTGGGTCCTGTAGGGGAAAAGTTCTTACTGTAAAACATAGCAAGATAGTTTTCTGCATCGGGGTAGTCTCCGAGCCACGAGCCCCTAAAGAATTTGACTTTTCCGTTATCTACCAAGTCTTGGTGGAAAGCAAATTGATTAGTTTCTATTTTTACATCAATTCCTAAAGTATTTTTCCATTCTTTTTGCAAAAATTCGGCGATTTCCTTGTCTGTGGTATAAGTATTTAGCACAAGCTCAGGAAGACCTTTCCCTTGCGGGTAACCTGCTTCTTTGAGCAATTCTTGGGCTTTTTGTGGATTATACGGGTAGCCCTTTACCTTAGTACTGTCAAAAGAAGGCAAAGCGATTGGCACAACGCCATAGTCTGCGGGTTTACCTAAACCGTTACGCAAGAAGGAGATGAGGGCTTTACGATTAACAGCATAACTAAGGGCTTGGCGCAATTTTTTATTTAGAAAAGGATTTTCTTTTTCATCTTTTCCTTCTAACAAAAATCCAACGTACTCGGTATTTAAGTAATCTGTTCTATCTACAATGAATTTATTAGCAAATTGTTCTTTAATTTTTCCATTTTTTTCTAAAATTTGCCCTCTTGAAAAATCGGTGATACCGGTCAGGAAGTCTAATTTTCCTTGCTCAAAGGTGAGAAAAGCTTGGTTAGGGTCTTCAATAAAAGATACTTGAACAGCATCTAGGTAAGGCAGTTGTTGTCCTTTGGCATCTTTTTTCCAGTATTTTTCATTTTTCACAAGGCTGAGGGAGTTCTTTTCGTCCCAGCGTTTAAGCATAAATGGCCCTGTACCTACGGGATGAGAACGAAAATCTTTGCCATACATCTCCACAGCCTCTTTAGGAACTACAAAGGCATAAGGCATAGCTAAAATTTGCAAAAAGGCGGGGAAACGTCTTTGCAAATAAATTTTGAAGGTGTACTCTCCTTTGGCAACGAAAGCGGTATCTGAAATTTCACCATTAGGCGCGCGAAGAACCTTGTCATTAAAAATCCATGCGCCTGTACTTCCTGTATTTTTATCTACGATACGCTTAAAACTATACACAAAGTCAGCGGCTTTAAGTTCACGTCCTCGTCCCCCTTTGAAGCAGGCATCGTCATGAAAATGGACATCTTTCTGAATGGTAAAGGTATAGGTTTTTCCATCTTCTGAGATTTCCCACTCTTTTACTAATTCAGGGTGGACATCAAGGTTTCGGCTAAAACTAAATAAGCCATTATATAGCTGACTAACCGCCCAGATATTTGCTCGGTTGCGTGCAAAGGCTGGATCTAACGAGGTTAGTCCTCCAGTTTGGTTATATCTAAAAACCTTTTTGGTTTCGCCGACCATTCCCTCATTGCCATCTCCGCAATTAGTGAGGAAAGCGACTACTAACACAAAAACAAGCAAGTATCGTATCATGTTCATAAAAGTTAAAATTTTTAGATTGAAGTTTTTATTTTATTTTTTGTTTATGGGAAAAAACGAACATACAATTAGACTTAAGTCAAGTGCTTATGTATCTGAATCAAACCGCTTATTTCACTTTACGCTCCAAATATAGTTATTTTTTTAATAAATACGTTTTTGTTTATGTTTTTTACTCTTTTCTTGTTTCGTTACTGCGTTTTTTGGTTTGATAATTTTACTTCTAAAAGATTATAAGGATTAAACTTTTTTACTAACTAGAGTATAAAATTATCTTAATTAAGTGCAAAGCTAAAAAATATTTGTAAAATATATTAAATTTCTAGCTATATAATTTTGAATTAAATTAGCTAACACTCTACTATTTTTACTCATGTTCAATTATCTTTCTGAATTTTTCATTCTTTCCTTTTGAAACCAAGAGTTATATTTTTCCCATGTCAATAAAAATTTACCTGCTCACCCTGTTTGGGCTAATTAGTTGGATAGCATACGGGCAAGTAGAACGACCTACTCAAGCTCAAATTGCCAAATCAAAAGTTATAGGCAATGCTAGTAATACGTCAAAGAAGCATTATTCTGAAAGTCTTATTTTTGAAGTTGATAGCATAGCTTACCAAAAGCCACTTCGCTCTCCGCGAAAGGCGGCTTTGTATTCGGCACTATTACCTGGTTTAGGACAAATTTACAACCGAAAGTATTGGAAAGTTCCGATTGTGTTAGGAGCAGGAGCAGTAGTAGGTTCTATCATTGATTTTAATGTAAAACAGTATAGAAAGTTTAGAGAAGCATTTGAGATAAAGGTACATAATGCCAACAACCCTACTAATTTGCGATTTGATCCCTACCCTGCTGTTACACAAGCTCAAATTCAGCGGGTACGCAACACGGCACAACAAAACATGGAACTTTCTATTATTGTTGCAGTAGTAGTCTATGGGTTAAATATTGTAGATGCTGCCGTGGATGCTCATCTTTCAGGTTTTGATGTAAGCGAAAAATTAAGTATTCAATTCAAACCTACCTCCCACTTATTAGGGCTGGCAATAGCTTTGTACTGGAAATAAATACACTAAGAAATGTAAACTTCAAGCGACTTTAAGCTTCAAGCATTAACAAATTGTAACCTGATCATTCGAAAAGGAGGAGATGAGCTTTGTAAAGAAAACCATTTCAAGTTCAAGCATTACTCTAAATTGTCACACGTACCGATGTGATAAGGTGAATTTGTTTTTTATCTTTTTTCAATTTGGTGGATATTTGAGAGAGTAAGCTTTCATATATTTCGGAAATTTTATTTCCTTCGGCACGAATTTCAGGAATTTCTTCCACGTATGCTTTGAAGCCAACTCGGGGGTTAGGCTCTAGTACGGCAATATATTTAGGTTTGGTTTTGAACATCATTGTAGAATTTTGTGTAAGTGTTAAAAGTAATTAGATATGAGCTTACAAAAACAATACCATGTTTTCAAAGTTTACTTAAATTGGGTTAGTTTTTTGACTTTCAAGAGTTTATTTTTCTCAAAATACAAAAAACTCAAATAAATGCGAGAGAGCCTTGTGATATTTTCAACCCTTTTTAGTCCTTTTCTACTTTTTCTAAATATAGGTTTTGATTACTATGCCCGGCTTCTTTTACGCCGTCAGTAATCCAATAAAAATTATCTTTGTATTTTACTTTACGCTGAAAAAGTGTTTGTTCTCCTGTTTCTAATTCTTTTACAATTGTACGGCTTTCTAGGGCATCTGTAAGGATAGTTCCTTCTTTCAGATTGATCTTATCCTCAGGATTATTTGCATTTTGAGCTTCGGTTTCCGATTTGGTAATATATTTCTCTACAATTACATCTTTTTCTACATAACTTGTTATTTTGTAGTCAGTATCAAAAGTAAGGCTTAAAAAAACTTGAGCGCCGTAAGTATAAATTACTTGTTTGATTCCCTCTCCTAACTCTTGGGGAGTGGGTTCTTTTTCATATTGCCAAGCCATTGCAAGCGGAAACTCTACGGTTACACCTTTTTTTGTTTTCTCGGCAATGTGCAATTGTGAAAGGTCAGGAGTAAAGGCAATTTTATCTTTATCTTTAAAGAAATTTTGAGCCGTTTTACTCACCACTTCACGTTTTATGTTTTTCATTTGAATAAATTGAGCTACTTCGTTTGCATAGAAATCTTTCAAAGCCTGAAAATCATGCTGGTTATATTTTTCAAAATAGGCTTGAATGACAAGCCTTAATTTTGTCTCATTAAGTTGAAAGACTTTCTCGTTAGAGGTATCTTCCATTTTCATGGAGTCTGCCAATGCATGCGGATTTACTTTGTTATTGATTTTAGGTTTCTGGGTAGTATCATTTGATGAGCTACAAGCTTGCACGAGCAGAGCAAAAATAATCCAAAACCAAAGTTTTGAATGATAAATTAGCATTAACATAAAAGTATTTAGCCTTAAATATGTTAGAATATGTTGGATATAATGATAAAAGTGTAAAAAAATATAAAAAAATAGATTTTTTTTTAATTTTTCTGGTTACTTTTTCTTTCCCCAAAGGATACAAGAATGACAAACAACAATTTTGTTTTACACACCTGTTTAACACTTTATTATTCCGAAAAGCCTATTTCTTGTTGAGGTAGGCTTTTTATGTATTTCAGGTTAAAGGCTCTTAGTTCTACCACCATCAACTACTAAGTTTGTACCTGAAATGTAACTTGCGGCAGGAGAAGCTAAAAAAGCAACGGCATATGCAATCTCCTCGGGCTGGGCAAAGCGTTTAAGTGGTATGCTTTTTTGGGCCTCTTGTTCTATTTGATTCAGAGGAATTCCTGTTTTTTGACTTTTATGTTCAAAAATTTCTTTTAGTCGTTCTGTTTGTGTAAAACCAGGAAGAAGATTATTTACGGTAATCCCCCATTGCCCTAGTTCATTAGCTAACGTTTTTGCCCACGAGGCGACTGCCCAACGCACTATACCTGAAACACCCAGATTTTCAATAGGTTCTTTGACTGAGGTGGAAGTAATGTTAATAATTCTACCATAGCCTGTTTGCTTCATAAAAGGGACAAGGTTTTGGGCTAAAATTTGATTAACTAGTACATGTTGTGAAAAGGCTTGTATAAGATCCTCTTTATCAGCCTCTAACAAGGCGCCTGCGGCAGGTCCGCCTGTATTATTTACTAAAATATGCACTCCGTGGTGTTGCTGAACATAATTCTTTATGGTTTGGCTCAAATGCTCTAAGTTATTAAAATCAACAGCTAATATATGGTGATTTTGCCCTTGTGATGTATCTAGTTGCTCTACCACTTGCAAAAGTCGGTCTTCATTACGGGCTACTAGTGTAACTTCCGCCCCCAGCGTTGCTAACTCTATAGCGATAGCTTTGCCAATACCTTTTGTGCTACCGCAAACCATAGCTTTTTTACCTAATAAATTGATATTCATTGTATTAGGAAAACTTTATGACATAAAATTGAAGTCTAATAATACAAACTTTCACTTCGTTGATAAGCAATTTCTACTAATTTCCAACAAGCAATAGGAATATTCAAAATAACTGCCATGGGAATTTGATAAACTTCAGAGTTTTCCATGAAAAACACTTCAAACTCCTCGTTTTTCCTTTCAGAAAATAAGTTTTCTACTCCAAAAAAATTGCCTGCCTCTAAAGTTGCTAAACGACTTCCATACGAGGTAAGTAAATCTACTTTTCCACTCTTAATGATGTAGAACTCGGAACTATCGTTAATGGTAAAATATTCACCTTTGTAGAATTTTTGCAATACCATTTCTTTGGCTAACTTGAAATAGGTAGGTAAGGAAATATTTTCTGAAAGAAGGCTGGTATTGCTCAGAAGGTTAATACTTTGCTCTAAAAGATCGAAATCATTTACTAGATGATGTTTTTCTATGAGCATGAGATATTGCTCAACAGGGATAGAAAGCACAGAGGTATAGCAAGTAGTTTTGCAGGTATGTTTGGCATACAGGTCATTTCTATCTATATGAAAGCCCAAAAGAGAACCAGCGGTAAGTGTATTGGTTATGCCGGAGTCTAAAATAATTTCTACCGAGCCACTCAAAACTAAATAGACATACTCGTACTTATTACCTTTCTTATATAGGATATCTCCCATGCTAATAGTTAAAATAGGGCTGTTAAGCATCAGGTCTATCTCGTGCTCTTTGAAGGTAGGGAAATAGAAGCGGAGATATTTGTAGGCTCGCTCACGCACAAAGTCATAGTTTGCTTTTACTAGTACGTCTGTACTACCAAAATGAGCAAACGTACCGATTTCTTGTTCTTTGGGGGTAAGTTGTTGTCTTGAAGTATGGGCGAATAAAATCTTGCGCGATTTGTCTTCTACAAAGTCTTCTATTTCGCCATGGATCATTCCTCCGCCAATATCTACTTTTTTGATATCGGTAGTAGTAAGATACATTTCCTTGGCTTTTTGGTATAGATAAGCATATTTCCCTTCGCCTTGCTCATTCATAACCATTTTTTTGAGTACCTTAAGGGCACAAATATCTGCGAAGTGAGCATAAGTATAATAACGGTCTTCTCCGAAAGCCCTAAAAAAGAAGATGTTAGTTTCTACGGGGTGTGGTGAGAGGCAAGGCATGACTTCCAAGCCGTCAATATCGTTCCATTGATTAAGTTTGAGGTCTTGCACATCAAAAAATTTTTCAAAGGCTTCCTCTTTTTGAAGCATTAGAGCACATAATTTTTTAGCCACAGAAGAGCGAATAGCAGGGGAGGCGTAATACTTGATACGGTGGTCGGAGCGCACAAAACATGTTAACCCTGCAAAGTGGTCATCATGGGCATGGGTATTAAAAATTCCTGCTACTTCGTTAATGCTAATGCCTAAGGCATTCAAGCTGGTTAGCAAGTCAGGTCCGGCGTCAATTAAATAGATTTTTCCTTGAAAGATAATAATGCTTGCCATACAAGGGCGGTGCACGTCCCAGGCATCTCCCTCGCCTGTATGTAGAATTGCAAAATAATCTCTACGGATTTGGTGATAGCCTAAATAATAAGGAGGTTCATAAGATTCATTTGGTTTGAGGTTGAGGTCTATAGTAATACTCTGTTCCTTATAGCTAAACTCAAAGACGTTGAGGTCTTTTCTTTTGATATAGACACCATTTCTAATATGCTCAGCTTGCTCACCCAAACAAATACTATCTAACAATTTATCTGGAGTATTTATTTTTCCGAAGGCAAATTTCAGCTTTAAGAACATGATTTCCTCGGCTAATTCCTCAGAAATAAGACTATCCGCTGCCATAATCTCTTCTTTGGATATTAAGCCATAGTTTCCCCTGAAGATATACTCCATTTGGGCTTTAAGCTGCTTTTCATTGCCAATGAGCAGTGGTTTTGTTCCTGTATTGTTAGGGTGGTTGGGAATGAGTAGCCCTTGCAAATAGAGCATTTGTAAAACGGGGAACTCTGAAAGGTTGGAGAGGTTACCATTTTGCGTAAGCAAGTCTGAAAGGAGAATAACATTCGGACCTGTTTCAAATTTTACACCATCTTTTTCAATAGGAGCTATCAATCCGCGCTTTTTTAAGTGCTTTACTGCGTCGGCAGGGCAACCGCATAGAATGTAAAGTTTCGCCTCTGGGATTTCTACCCAATAAATTCCAGGGGCTACTTTGTGGGCTTCTATCAAATTAGCTACGGTGGAGTTATTCACTTGCTTTAGAATACTTTACAAATGCGAATTACTGGGCATAGATAGCCTCTTCAAGTTGTGTTGATTTAGATTATATAAGTTTTAGCATAATAATTTGCAATTTTAAGAAAAAAAAATGAAAAGCGGTTGTATTTCAAAAAAAATACCTATTCGCCTTCTGAGAGCCACGAGTTTTGAGCATTGCTTTGTTTTGATTTTCTTCTCTCGGGCTCTGCCATACGTACAATTTTAGGGGTAAATTTGGCTACAACTTGTACCAGTTCACTTTGAGCGTTCATAACTTGATAGATATCCTTGTAAGCCATTGGTGCCTCGTCAAGGTCGCCACCGATAAGAGTAACGCCCTTTTCTTGTAAGATTTTTCTTATATCATTAGGAGTAATGGTTCTTTTAGCTTCATTTCTTGACATTTGCCTGCCTGCTCCGTGAGAGGCAGAAGAGAGGCTTTTTGGATTGCCCAAGCCTTTGACTACAAAGCCTGGGGCTGTCATAGAACCAGGAATAATACCTAATTCATTAAGTTTGGCAGGAGTTGCCCCCTTACGATGTACCATGACCTGCATGCCATTAGCGAGGGTTTCTTTCCAAGCAAAGTTATGGTGATTTTCAATCATTTGTACAGGAAACATACCCAAAGATTTAGCTATTTTTTTGTGTATTTGGTGGTGATTAGCAGAGGCATATTCGCCTGCGAGATTCATTGCTATCCAATACTCTTGTCCTTCTTGCGTATTCAAGTCTAGCCAAGCTAAATGTTTAGCCTGCTGAGGGAGTTTAGTCTTTTCCATTGCTAATTTGGAATAGTAATTAGCAATACTTGCCCCAAAGCCTCGCGAACCTGAGTGAGAGAGCAAAGCTAAGTATTTGCCTTGAGGTAATTTGAGTAAATCATCTTGTTGTAAAATTTCTAGTATTCCCCATTCTACAAAATGGTTACCTGTGCCTGACGTACCAATTTGTTGTATAGCTTTACTTTTAAGCTGGCGGATAATAGAAGTACTATTCCATTCAGGTTTATCAAATAAATCATCAGGCATAGGTTTGTTGAATGCAGCTCCTGCTCCAAAGAGTGTATTTTTAAGCAAATGGTTTTTAAGTTGGTTTTCGTGTTTAGTTAGGTAATTAGCCTCTATTTCAAAAATGGACATACACATACGGCAGGCAATATCCACACCTACGGCAAAAGGAATAATCTTATCGGCTTGGGTAGCTAATACACCACCGATAGGCAGGCCATAACCCTGGTGCGCATCGGGCATAAGAGCTCCTGCTATGCTAATAGGTAATAGCATCGCTGTATTCATTTGCTCTAATGCTCCTGCCTCAATTTGTTCTTTGCCAAAAATGGTATAGTGCGGTACTTCTTTTTTTAATTCCAATGCCTTGGCATTTTGCATGCCTAGGTTAGTAGGCAAAACGGCAGGTTGCAGGCGAATAATATTTCGTGCCAAGCTTCCAAAATTTTCGTCTTGTAAGTAATTTTCAGGTTTTTGGACAATATCTCTTAAAATTGGTTCAAGTTCGGATTTAGTTGTATGTTTTTGACTTATCCACTTATTTACTATTTTGACTGCCTCTGTTATCAAGTCTTTATGATAAATCCCTAATCTAAGAAAATCTTTTTTTTGAAATTTTGCACTACGTTTCATGCTATTGTTGAGGTAAACTTGTATGGTCTACGTGGAGAAATGCATGGAGTCTTTATTGCAAGCTAGTAAGGTAAGTTCTTTTTCACAAAAATACGAAAAATGCAATTTTTTTGAGCTAAAATTTTATTTTCACAAAAAATAGTTTTTACTTGCACGTCAAATACAATTATATTTTTTTAATAGTTCAATTCTGATGCTATATTTTAATTTTTTTTTGCTTGCATGGAAACAATTTCCTTCAAAGAAAAACATCCTGCTGCCCTTTATTGGCTCTTTTTTACGGAAATGTGGGAAAGATTTAGCTATTATGGTATGCGAGCTTTGCTTATTCTTTATCTGACCTCTGAAATAAGTAAAGGGGGACTCGCTTGGACATCACAAGAAGCAGGGCAACTTTATGGACTTTACACGGGTTTTTCTTATATTGTTACTCTTATCGGCGGTTATCTAGCTGATAGGTACTTGGGCTTTCGTGGTGCTGTTTTCATTGGAGGGTTTATGATGGCAATTGCTCAGTTCTCACTTGCTACTGGTTCGGCGTTTGGCATTGTAGGTGTATTTTACGTGGGGCTGGTGCTATTAGTATTAGGTAACGGCTTTTTCAAACCTAATATTTCGTCTATGGTAGGGCAGTTTTATGAAGACGGCAGTAAGCTAAAAGATTCGGCATATACTATTTTTTATATGGGTATCAATATTGGGGCATTTCTTGGGGCATTGATTTGTGGCTACTTAGGCGAGAAAGTAGGCTGGCAATATGGTTTTGCTTCGGCAGGGATAGGTATGGTGTCTGGAATGATTATTTTCCAAGCAGGGCAAAAATCTTTGGGAAACGTAGGGCTAAAACCTGCTCTTAAAAAGCAAGCAGAAGTTACCACAGTAGAGCCACTCACTCGTACAGAGATAGAAAAATTAGCTGTCGCAATTACTTTATCTATTTTTTCTATCATTTTTTGGGCTTCCTTTGAGCAAGCAGGTTCCTCTATGAATATTTTTGCTGCCCGATATACGGATCGTAATATAGGTGGTTTTGAAGTTCCTGCTACATGGTTTCAGTCTATCAATGCTTTATTTATCTTTACTTTGGCTCCAATTTTCTCGTGGTTGTGGGTGTATTTAGAAAGTAAAAAACTCAATCCCAATGGTCCTGTTAAATTTGCTATGGGACTACTTTTCGTAGCCTTGGGCTTTTGGGTATTAGTGATGGGCTCATCTTCTATTCCTCAGGGAGCAAAATCGGCACAAGTGAGCATGTTATGGCTCATTTTAGCTTATCTACTTCATACTATTGGTGAATTATGCCTCTCCCCTGTGGGCTTATCATTTATTAACAAATTATCTCCCAAGCGATTTTTAGGACTTATGTTTGGAATATGGTTCTTATGTTCAGGTTTGGGCAATTACTTGGGAGGGTATATTTCAGGTTTTATTGGTGAAACCGACAAATACAAGATTTCAGATTTCTTTATGATAGTGGTTATCATACCATTAGTATCAGGTATTGTTCTTTTGTTACTTTCTCCTATCTTAAAGAAATGGATGCACGGGGTGAAGTAAAAAATATCAAGTAAGCATTATTTCTTTAATTGAAACCGCAAAAAAATTTCTTGATGCGAATAGGGTAGTTCCTTAATAGAAAGGATTGGTAAGGTTTTAGCAAAGTTCTTTATCTTTTTTGTACTAATGAGGCGATCTTCTGTTCCCAGAATAATAGTAAAACTTTGGGTAAAAGTTCTAATTTTTTGCCTTAACTCTGAAATATTAGGCATACAATATGCATAAAAAAGCCATGTATCATAAATAAGTTTTCGCTTTACAGGGGTAGTAATCTGTTTCAAAAAAAATCGGGCAGTAGAGGTGGACAAAAAACGAAACTTTTGACAAAGTTTTATCACGTTTTGTAAAATTTCATATCTTTCCATAACTAGCCAACGAAACAGAAACCTACCTAACAAAGTACGTGTAGCAAAGAAAAAAGTGGAATTGAAATATAACCCTTCTGGAGCAACAAGCCAAACCCCTTTCACCTGTGAGGTAAATAAGTGAAATGTGGCAAGAGCTAATCTTGCTCCAAGGCTATAGCCTAAAATTTCAAAATGATTAATACTCTCTTGAGAGAGAAAGAGATTAAGCTGCATCTCCCACACAGGCAGTGGTAGGCTTCTTTCCCCTATCTCCAACAGGTAACGATTTAATGCCGTAAGATCGATACAATAAAAAGTATATTCCTGCAAATAAGGGGAAAGAACAGGCAAAAAATCGGTAGGAGTTTGCCCAAAGCCATGAAAACAAAGCATGATTTTCTCCCCTTTACCCATTTTTTGGTATGAAACAACTAATTTTGAAAACATAAATATAAATACTTAACTTGTAGCAACATGCACTATTTTGAGCCAAACACTAAAACAGATGTAAGTTTTTTAGCTTTTTTTGAGTTTTCCTTTTGGTTTTTCTTAAAAAAAACTTATTTTTGAGGCAAAGTAAAGATTACTTGTTTGTATACTTCTCTAAGTGTAACAAAGTAATGAAAATAAAAATAAACACCCCCTGAACTCGGCTTTCATTTCAAAAGATTTCTCTTTTGGAATAAAGTTTGTTTGATAATATAAGCATTGACCTGTTACAATCATTATGACCAACGAACTATTATTCTTTACGTCCTTTTTAATGCTCATTGCCACGATGCTAGTATTAGACTTGGGAGTTTTCAATAAGGAAAGTCATGTAGTATCTTTCAAAGAGGCAGCAGCCTGGAGCATAGTGTGGGTAGCCCTTGCCGTAAGTTTTTATATTTTTTTAAAGAGCTATGGAGATCTTATACACGGAATTGATAATTTTGAACGCTTGAAAGCAATTGTAAATAAATACGTAGATAGCCCTGAGGAATTAGCTTACTTCAATGCTGATGACTTTCAGCGGAGCCTACAAAGCTATCGTAATGTGTTATCCATGGAATTTATTATTGGTTACTTGGTAGAGTATTCGCTTTCAGTAGATAATATTTTTGTAATTATTTTAATTTTCACTTCATTTGGAGTACCAGAAAAATACTACAAAAAAGTGTTAATGTGGGGGATTTTAGGGGCGATTGTCATGCGATTTATCTTCATTTTCGTAGGTTCTGCTCTTGTTCACCAGTTCGGCTGGATATTGTACATCTTTGGAGGGTTGCTCATTTACTCAGGGGTGAAAATGATATTTGGCAAAGAAAAGGAGAAAATAGAACCTGATAAACACCCTGTGGTCAAATTTACTTCTCGTTACTTTGCCGTTTTTCCGCGCTATGTACGCGATCATTTCGTAATAAGAAATAAGTATAGAAATAACCAAGTTATGATTACTCCGCTTTTCGTGGTGGTGCTAATTATAGAATTTACTGATTTGCTTTTCGCTGTTGACTCAGTACCTGCCGTATTTTCTGTAACCAAAGATCCCTACATTGTATTTTTTTCAAACATCTTTGCCATCATGGGCTTGCGGTCGATGTTCTTTTTCTTATCTAACATTATGCACATTTTTCACTACCTCAAAACAGGATTATCTTTTCTCCTTATATTTATTGGAGTAAAAATGGTAGCTTACGAAAAGTTGCTTAAACCAATTGGCTTCAAATCCAGCTATTCGCTGTATGTAATTATAGGAATTTTAATAGTAAGCATTGTAGCATCTCTGCTCTTTCCTCCCAAAGAACATTCAGAAAAAGCAGTAGAAAAAATTAAAGCCTAATTTGAACATAGCTCTGCTATTTTTCCCCAAAAACAATATTTTAACGACAGTGGTTCAAAATACCTGAAGGTGTAGACTTCGCATGCATTTTATTTTCTAATAAATTTTGTAGCTATCCCACAACAAAAACTTCATGGGCAAATTAGCGTATATGCTGAACTCGGCAAAAGGAAAACCTTCACTATTCAGACTCCTAACCTATCTGCTTAAAGCGATTTGCTCAATGATTCAATAATCTCACTTACTAATTCGTGCTTGCCCTCAAAAGTAATGACTTGCAAACTAATCCCTAATTTATCAAAATAGCTTTTTTCAAGCTGTACAAGCCCGCGTTCAATGAATTCATCTTGTGTACCATAAACAAAAATAATTTCTTTACCTTGAAATACATTCTTTACATGAGCCTTGTTTGCATCGTGAGGAAAGTTTCCTGCCCAAAGAATAAGCCTATTAAAATCAATTTCTTCGCTCAAAGCCCAACGGCTAGCCATACTCGCCCCTTGCGAAAAGCCCAAGAGTGTAGTTTTATAGGTGGCATCAGCAGGAAGGGGGACTTGCCTTTTCACTTCGCGCAAGTATCGCAAGGCATCGGCTATTTCCTGTTCGCGTTGGTATTTGGTGAGCCACGATGCTCCAATCTTGCCCGTAAATCCCTCATAATAAAATTTGGATGTGCCCTCGGGAATGATTAAGAAGTGATGCTCTGGAGAAAGCACCTCAAATTTTTTGTAAAAATATTGCCCAAGTTGCCCATAACCATGAAAAAGCCACCAAACGTGAGTGGTTTTTTCGGTGAATTGTCCAAAAGTATAAAAAGGGCTGGTTTTCAGGAATGTGGCTTGGTGTTCTTGTAACATAGTCTAAATATTTGAAAAACAACTTTGCATTGCAAAATGCAAAGATACAATTCCAAAGCAAAACAGCTAACTATTGCTTGTGGTTGTTTTGGTTTTTGGGCGTTCCCTTCGCCCTTTTCGCTTCGCTCAATGGGCTTCGGGGCGGGCTTTGCAGGGCTTCGCTGACGCTTCGGTGCTTCGCACCAAGCCCTGCGGGCTTGCCCTTTCAATCCCTAACGCAATTTTTTGTCAATTTCCTAAAAGCTACTAATTTTTGAAAAATTGAATGCGAATTTGCTCACCTATCAAAGCATAGCTAAATAGTTATCATTTTTTGTATTTTTGCATACACTTTTAGTTTCAATTATGCAAAAGACCTTAGCCCAATACCGCGAAGTCATTGCTCAATGCCAAAACTTATTTCTTAAAAAACATCACGACTACGGCTCCACAGCATGGCGTGTGTTGCGGTTATCTACCATTACAGATCAAATTTTTATCAACATTAAACGAATTATTACCATACAAAATAAAGGTACACAAGCTGTAGCCGATAGCATTGAGTCAGAGTTTATGAGCATAGTCAATTATGCTATTATTGCCCTTATGCAACTCAATTTGCCTCCAAATACTCCTTTGGAACTACCTGAAAATCAGCTAATAAAAGTCTATGACGAGGTTGTTAATAAAACCATAGCCCTTTTGCAAGCTAAAAATCATGACTATGAAGAGGCTTGGCGCGAAATGCGTGTCAGTTCTATGGCAGATTTCATTTTGGCAAAAACTTATCGCATCAAAAAAATAGAAGATAATCAAGGCAAAACATTAGTTTCAGAGGGCGTAGAGGCAATTTATCAAGATATACTCAACTATGCTGTTTTTTGCCTTATTCTGATTAACGAAAAAGCAGAAGCAAGTCAAACAGATTCAAATAATTAAAAATTAGATTTGGATGGCAACTATTTTTCTGCGAGAAATATAAAAATCGAGGTATGAAACGGCTATTACTGCTTATTTTTGGAGCTTTGTTTCTGTCGCTAAACCAACCAATAGCAGGGCAGTCTTCGCTTATTTTTTCACAACAAACGGCTACATGGCAACAAATAGCCATGTTAGTAGAGCAAAAAGAATATGCTTTTGCCCAAATACAATTGCAAACCCTCAACCAATATGCCCACACAGCCGAATACCATTATTATCAAACTTTGTGCATTTTGCATACCCAGCCTGCAGAGGTAAGTTTGAAAGAATTACAACATTTTTTGGCACAATTTCAAGAAATACCGCTCAAAATAGCTTTATTAGAGCAGGCATTAGCATACTTCCAAGAGAATAAACAGCAAAAATATGCCTTGTTTTGTTTAGAAAAATTAGCCGCCCTTGACACTTCAAAACGACAAGATTATCTTTTGCAGTTAGTACAAATTTATTATTTGCAAAAAGACTTTCGGGAAGCTACCTATTATTTAGACCAAGCAAGCAATACCCCAAACGTAAACGTATCGTACTGGCGAGGTAAAATTTATTTGGCACAAGGCAACCCTGAAAAAGCCCTCCCTCAATTTGAAATTACCTACGCTAACAACGAGAATAATCTATCGCTTTTTCCTGATTTATTCTTCCTGTTGGTATTTTGTCATTACGAACTACGCCAGTACGAGGAACTTACGCACTTTGCAACTCCATTCCTTGATAAAAAAGTAGCTGATTATCAAGCCCTTGACAAGATATATCTTTGCTTAGCAGAAAGTTTTTATCAACAAAAAAAATACGCTGAAGCCCTTAATTTTTACAGACAATATATGAGTGTTTCGGCTCAAAAAATTACTAACGATTTAAGCTATAAAATTGCTTTGTGCTACTTTGAGAGCCAACAATACAAACAAGCTATCCGCTTTTTTGAACCAATTGCTTTGCAAAATGACAGTTCACAGGGGCATCTTGCTAATTATTATTTGGCAATGGCTTACTGGTATTTGGGACAGAAATTATCTGCCTTTTTCGCTTTTGAGCACCTGTACCGAACAGAGAACCTACCTACGCAATTGCAAAAAAATGTACTCTCTATTTTGGCAATTTTAGCTAATGAATTGCAACTCTCTCGCGAAGCGCAACATTATGCTAATGCATGGCTAAGAAAATATGCCTCTCAGAATGAAGACCAAGAAACACAAGTTATGCAAAAAATAATGCAGGAAAATAGCCAACCGTTAAGTACAAATATTACTGACACCTATTCATACAACAATACTAACTACTACCTCAATGAAGAGCAAAAAAATGAGCAACTTTACAGATATGCCTTAGAACTTTTTAATCAACAAAAATACGCACAAGTTATCCCTTTGCTTGAAAGACTTTCTCAAACAGCACACACCTCTCTAACGCGAATGGTGATAGTGCAATATTACTTAGCCGAAGCCTATTTCCAAGTTAGGCAACTTTCCAAAGCAATAGGGCTTTACCAAGATATTTTGCAAGTAAATACACCACAAAGTATTTACACAGGGCAAACGCATTATAGTTTGGGATATATTTATTTTGTTACCCAAAAATATAGCAAAGCCATGCACCATTGGCAGGCTTTTCTGAATTTTTATCAGCAAAACAACTACCAAAGCGTATTAGAAAATAGCTACCAAGATGCCTTAGTGCGATTAGCTGACTGTGCTTATATGCTACAACGATTTGAAGAAGCCCTTAACTTATATTCGCAAGTGATTGTAGAAAATCATCCACAAAGAAACCATGCTATTTTGTATAAGGCATTGATATTCAAATACTTAAAAAAAGAAAAAGAAGCCCGCGAAGTGTTAGATTTATTGACTGAAGGGAATGCTTCCCCTCAATACCTTGTTGCTAAAAAAGAAATTTTGCAGGCCTGGGACAGCCAACAAGAATGGCAACCACACCTATCTCACACTTGGGAAAAAATACAAGAAATAGAACCTCCTTCTGAACTACCTCCGAATTTACTGGCAGAATTACTCCCTTCTTACCAAAAAGAACACCACGTAGAGGTAATTCGGATTTTACAAGACTACCTTGAAAATCAACCTAATATTAGCCCCAACCAACAAAGTGAAATCTACCTATACATAGCCGATGCTTACAAGCATCTGAACAATGACACACAAGCCGAAGTCTATTTTAAGAAAGCAACTCAAAACAATACTCAAAACTATGCAAGTTTTTTAGCAAATTTTCGCCTCGGACAAATCTATCGGCAAAAACAAGAATGGAAACTTGCCCAAAACTATTACCAAAAAGCCCTTAACTATCCTAACAACTTCAAAAAGTATTTTTTAGCACAAGTCGGTTTTGCAGAATGCCTCATGCACGAACAGCAATTTGAGCAAGCACAACAGTTGCTTAATACACTGCAAACACAAAATTTTGCCAAAGAGAACAAACACAACCTCAAAACTGCTGCTTTGTGCCAAGCCAAACTTTATTTCTTGAAATCACAATGGCAAGAGGCCGAGAAAACCTTATACCAAAAAGTATATGATGAAAACTCTGCTAACCTTGCAGATGAAACCGACATAGAAGCCAAATATTTGGAAGCGGCTCTCTACCAACAAACACAACAATATGACAAAGCCTTGAAAATTGCAGAGCAAACTTTACTAAAAATTAGCCCAAACAATTACTGGGAAAATCTTTTTTTGCTTTTAATGAGTTATTGCCATACACAAACCGAAAATAAACTCCTTGCCAAAGCTATTTTGCAAAAAATCGTTTCGCAAGCTACCGACAAAAACACGCTTTTGAAGGCACAAACCCAACTTAAACAATTCAATACCAAAGAATAACCTTTACCTCCAAACACAAAAACAACTATGAAAAAATTAACTTACTTTTGCATAGTCATTTGCCTACTGCATGGCTTTTTCACCTTACAAGCTCAAGATTTACTCTCTCCAAATGGACAAATCAAACTTAATTTTAGCCTCAAAGAAGGCAAACCCACTTACCAAGTATGGTTCAAAAATAAGCCTATTGTTCAAGAAAGTTACCTTGGGTTGGTCTTCAAAACACATGAGGCAATGGTAGAGAACTTTCAGGTGATAGAAACTAAAACCCAAACTTTTGATGAAACATGGCAACCCGTTTGGGGAGAAGTTCGAGAAATTCGTAATCATTACAACGAATTAGCCCTCACCCTCCAACAACCCACAGGGCAAAAGCTAATCCTTCGTTTTCGTGCCTTCAACGACGGCATTGGCTTTCGGTATGAAGTCCCCTTTTTGCTCAATACCGCTTATGCTATCCTTTCTGACGAAACTACGCAATTTAACCTCGCTGCTAACCATACCGCTTATTGGATACCTGGCGACTACGACACCAACGAATACCGCTATACCGTAAGCCGACTCTCCGAAGTAAGTACGCAAGAAGCTATGCGTGCCTCCGAAATTGGGGTGCGAACCCCCTTCCACCCCTCTGCCGTACAAACGCCGCTCATGCTCAAAACGGATGATAAAATTTACCTCAATATCCACGAAGCAGCTCTAGTCAATTACCCTGCTATGCAATTAGTTTTAGACAAAAGCCGTTTCCTTTTGCAGTGCCACCTTGTCCCTAATATTTTGGGCGATAAAGCCTATTTGCAAGCCCCTTTCCAAACCCCGTGGCGAACTTTAATAATAAGCGACAAAGCTACCGATATTTTAGCCTCTAAACTTATTCTCAACCTCAACGAGCCTTCTATTATTAAAGATACCGACTGGATTAAGCCCCAAAAATTTGTAGGTGTATGGTGGGAAATGCACATCGGTACAGGCACGTGGAACTATGCCAACAACCAAAATATTGTGATAGGAAAAACCAACCCCAAAGACCTCAAACCCAACGGAAAACACGCAGCCAACACCCAAAACGTGAAAAAATACATTGATTTTGCCGCCAAACATGGCTTTCAAAGCGTATTAGTAGAAGGTTGGAACATAGGTTGGGAAGATTGGTTTGGAAATTGGAAAGAAAATGTTTTTGATTTCGTTACACCTTATCCTGACTTTGATGTGCAGGAACTACAACAATATGCCCAACAGAAAGGCGTAAAACTCATCATGCACCACGAAACCTCTGGCTCAGCTACTAATTATGAAAGACGCCTAGACGAAGCCTTCCGCTTTATGAAACAATACGGCTACGAAACCGTAAAAACAGGCTACGTGGGTAAAATTATTCCTCGCGGTGAATACCACGACGGGCAATGGATGGTAAACCACTATGAATACGTTGCCCGCAAAGCCGCTGAAAATAAAATTATGATTGACTCTCACGAGTCAGTACGCCCTACAGGGTTACACCGAACTTACCCTAATTGGCTTGCAGCAGAAGCCGCCAGAGGCAACGAATTTAATGCTTGGAGTATCGGAAATCCACCCAATCACGAAACAATTTTACCTTTTACCCGACTCATCGGAGGACCTATGGATTATACACCCGGTATTTTCCAAATTCGTATGAGCCACTACAACCCAAACAGCCCACACCAAATACATACCACTCTCGCCAAGCAGTTAGCCCTTTATGTAACTATGTATAGCCCCTTGCAAATGGCTGCCGATTTGCCCGAAAATTACGAACAGCGACTTGATGCTTTTCAGTTTATCAAAGATGTTCCTGTTGACTGGGACGATACGCAAATCCTAGAAGCCGAACCCGCTCAATACATTACCATTGCCCGCAAAGCCAAAAATTCGCCAAATTGGTTTTTAGGGGCTATCACCAACGAAAACACACGTAATCTCAACATACCACTTACTTTTCTTGACAAAAACCAAACCTACAAAATCACTATCTATGCTGATGCCCCCGATGCCGATTTTGAACACAATCCGATGGCATATCAAATCCAAACCTTTTTAGCCGATAGCACTTCAGTTCTCAAAGCCAAACTTGCACGCAGTGGGGGGCTAGCCGCAAGCCTCGTGCCTGCTACCCAAGAGGACAAGAAAAAATACAAGAAATTGAAATAATTTTTCTCACTTTTTTGGGCGTTCCTTTTGCCCTTTTCGCTACTGCTCAAAGGGCAAAAGGACGGGCTTTGCAGGGCTTCGCTAACGCTTCGGTGCTTTGCTTACGCTTCACACCAAGCCTTTTGGGCTTGCCCTCTCGATCCCTAACGCAATTTATAGTTCAGCACAGGTAAGGAGACAAACAAGCCATATTTTTTTTCAAA
>JANWZA010000029.1 GCA_025054775.1 Microscillaceae bacterium | reverse complement strand
ACTCTTGCCTTGTCTGTGTAGCTACACCTTCCCCACTCGTGGGTTTTGCGTTTAGCAGAAGCGTTGCAATGCGGTGCTTTGATTAGATTTATTATCTTGTTCTTTCTATTTCAAAGCACGAAAAAAATGCGAAAACGGTTGCTATCATCGTATAATTTTTTCTCATTTTTTGGAGGTAATACAAATACACGATACAATTAAGAAATTTCAACAAAGGAACTATCTCTCTAAGTTTTGAACTGTCAACGAAGTATAAAAAGAATTCAATGAAAGTATTTCCTTTGGCTAGGTAGTTCCTTTTTGTTGTTTTCGCAATTGCCATTGCCAACTATGCTGAAGAGAGGTAGCAAGGTCATATTTGGCTTTCCAGCCCAACACCTTTTGGGCTTGGTCTGTATTAGCATATACTTCGGCAACATCCCCTATGCGCCTTTGCCCTATCTCGTAAGGTAAGGATTGCCCTGTGGCTTGCTCAAAAGTACGTATCATTTCTAATACTGAATTGCCTTTACCTGTACCAATATTAAAGGTTCTTACCCAGTACTCGTGAGTAGGTTGCTGTATTAAGTAATCTAGTGATTTCACGTGTGCTTCAGCCAAATCCATCACGTGGAGGTAGTCGCGTATGCAAGTGCCATCATAAGTGGGGTAATCATTACCAAAAACGATCAGTTTTTCACGTTCTCCTGCAGCAGTTGCCACGAGCATACGTATCAAGTCGTTAGGGTAGCCCATGCTCAAATCGGCTTGTGGGTGCGAGGCAATAGGATTGAAGTATCTTAGTATAATTGCTCTAAAATCAGGAGTTTGTTCGGTTACGAAGGACAAACTTCGCACATAGTCATGTATCATCTCTTCGCTAATTTGCTTACTATTGCCGTACACTGATTCAGCGGGTTGCATAGGTGTTTGCTCAGTCACAGGCATTTGCGTAGCTTGCCCATACACCGTACACGAAGAGGAAAAAACCAACAGAGGGCAGCCCTGTTTTTCCATTACTTCTAACAAAACTGCCAAAGAATTTAGGTTATTTGTATAATAAAGCAATGGTTTTTTAGCTGACTCACCCACTTCACGATAAGCAGCAAAATGAATGACCCCTGCAATCTCTTTCTCTTGGGTAAAAACTTGGTACATAGCTGCTTTATCATTGCAATCAATTTGGTAAAATGCTAATTTGCGTCCTAAATATTTTTCTAAATTAGTTACAATATTTTTAGAGGATTTGACCAGGTTATCTATTAAAATTGGTTCGTACCCTGCCTCCGCTAGGGCAATTACGGTGTGTGAACCAATATATCCCGCCCCCCCTGTTACTAAAATTTTTTTCATTTTTTGATTATTAGAGGCTAGAATCTCTCTTAATTCATTCAAAGGCTTTTTTAGCTATCTTTGCACCTAAATATATACATTTACAAAAATAAAAACTTTCTCTTATTTCCAAAAAAATATACCCACTTTTGTGTTTTTTCACAATTATTGCAATCAAATCTTACTGACTTTTCTAAAAAATACTCTGGACTCTATCTCTAATTAAAATAGAAAAGCAACATATTGTAGAGGAATTGAAGCTACCCCTAGAATGTGCTATGAAATAATTGTTTTTTTGCAGTAAATTATTTACTGAAGGAGTAAAAAAATTATTTTTTTACTATATTTGTATTGATTGAACTCACACGCAAACTTATCTTAGTAAACAAATGACACTTTTTTGTAAACATAAACCCATGTAAAAAAAATATGACAACAACAAGTATGACTAATTTTTTGACCTACAATCAAGCTGTATTTGGGTTGTTACTACTTGGTGCCAAAGCCGATGGTAAGTTACAAGACGAGGAGAAACGCCTTATTGTAGAAATTACAAGTGAGGAGCATCATCTTTCGGCTGATGAGTACAAGAACGTAATCACCGAGTCGCGAGTAAAGCCGTATGATGTTTTTTTAGAAATGGTACTCAATACTTTGAACACCTGTCCTTACTCTGATCGCGTACGGGCTTTATACTGCCTTAAACAACTTATTGAAGCTGAGGATCCTAATAGTAGTACAGGGCAGTCAGTCCACGAAGATGAACGTCGGTTATACGATATAAGTCTGCAACGTTTGAAAGTACAGGAAAAAGATATTTTGGACTATGCCCGCCAAAAAAGCTTGTAAAAGATATTAGCTAAAAACTTTACAATACTTGTAATATTTTCTTGTATATTTGCAATTTATCGTCAAAACATTGCAGAGCCTACTATTTTGTAGGCTTTTTCGTTAATTTTGAAACAAATTCTTTGGAGCATTAATTTGCCATTGTTCGCATACGTGTAAATACCTACCTATCACTTGAAATACAAAAAATTACTAAAAGGGTAGTTATCTCAAAAAATTGTTTTATTTGTGATTTCAAAGTGCAGTTCTAAACTCAATGCTTTTGTTTATACTACTTTCAACTATGTCTCATGAAACGCCTAGTCTTTTTTTTGAGTCTGCTTATATTTATCCGCGGTTCATTATTTGCCCAAAACAGCCAACGTTTATTTCAAAATTATTCATTCAAAGATAATATTTTGACTTTGCAAGTAAGCGATGGCACAATTTACATTCAGCCTTATACTTCGCAAATTGTGGAGGTAAAATTTGTTAGCAAATTGCAAAAAGCTATAGATAGCTCTCATGCCGTGATCTTGCAACCTCAAAAAATCAAAGCCAAACTTAATAGCACTAAACAAGATATTAGCCTTGAAACAGAAGGTATAAGCGTAAGAGTACAAAAAAAGCCGTTCCAAATACAATTTTTCTACAAAAATAACTTTCTTACGCAAGAGCGAGAGGGCTTTTTTACTACTAAGGATAGCTTGAAAGGAGTGCAACTGCAACTTAATGCCCTAGAAGCCTTGTATGGCACAGGTTCACGAGCCATGCCGTTCAATCGTAGAGGTAACCGCTTGGAACTTTACAACAAACCACACTATGGCTATGAAAATGACGCCCCGCTTATGAACTATAGCCTCCCCGTGGTACTTTCTACCCAAAAATACCTTGTTTTCTTTGACAATGCCACCAAAGGCTTTGTAGATTTGGGCAAAACGATTCCGAATGCATTAAGTTTTGAACATATTGGCGGCAGAATGGCTTATTACATCATTAGCGGAGACGAATTTTATCAAATTGTGCAAGCATATACCGAACTGACAGGTAAGCAACCTTTGCCACCTGCCTGGGCCTTTGGTAATTTTGCCTCTCGGTATGGTTATCGTTCTGAAAAGCAAGTCCGTGAGGTAGTAGCTCAGTTTAAGCAAAAGCAAATTCCACTCTCGGCTGTTATCCTTGACCATTACTGGTATGGTGAGGGTGAAATTAAAAAAAGTGTAGGTATGGGAGACCTAGACTGGCACAGACCTAATTGGCAAAATGGTGAACAAATGGTACAAGATTTCAATAAGCAAGGCATCAAAACCATACTGATAACACAACCTTTTGTGCTTACTAATTCTAAAAATTTTGCCGAAGTGAGTGAAAAGAAACTACTTGCTACAGATAAACAGGGTAAGCCTTTTATTATCTCTAACTTCTATTTCGGTGAAACGGCTTTGTTAGATATTTTTAAGCCACAAACACAAGCCTGGTTTTGGGGCAAATACAAAAAACATACCGCACAAGGCGTTGCAGGCTGGTGGGGCGATTTGGGCGAGCCCGAAATGCACCCCCAAGAAATGCAACACGTAGCCGGTTCAGCTGACGAGGTACACAATATTTTTGGGCATTACTGGGCAAAAATGATTTACGAGGGCTATCAAAAAGATTTTCCCAATAAGCGCCCTTTTATCTTAATGCGTGCAGGTTTTGCAGGCTCCCAACGCTTTGGGCTTATCCCCTGGTCCGGGGACGTGGCACACTCCTGGGCCGGCTTTCAACCTCAGCCCGCTCTAGCTTTGAACATGAACCTTACAGGGCTAGCTTATATGCACTCCGACCTCGGCGGCTTTGCCGAAGCTAAAGCTAATGGCAAAAATGACGAGTTGTATTTGCGTTGGCTAGAATACGGGGCCTATCAGCCCATTTTTCGCCCACATAGTCAGGAAGAAGTACCTTCTGAACCTATTTTTTATGACGAGCCTACGCAAACCAAAGCCGCTAATATTATTCGCAAACGCTATGCCATGTTCCCTTATCATTACACTTTGGCTTACCACAATAGCGTAATGGGTTGCCCTATGATGCGCCCTTTGTTTTGGGAAGAACCTCAAAACCAAGAACTTTGGTTCATAGGTGATACTTACCTTTGGGGAGAGGATTTGCTCATAGCACCTGTATTACAACCGCAACAAAAAATACGCAAAGTCTATTTGCCTAAAACCGCACTTTGGTATGATTTCAACCGACCTGACCTGCCCGCTTTCCAAGGCGGAAGATGGTATGATTGCAACGTAGAAAATGCACCTATGCCTGTATTCGTACGACAAGGAGCCTTTTTAGTAGAAATTACTAAAGATATTGAAAAATTCAATACAAAAGCCCTACAAATTAGCTACTTTCTAGATAAATCTTTCAACAACAATGAGCGTTTTGTCTATTTTGATGACGGAGAAACCCCCCTAAATTCTACCTCAGGAGGAGAAAAATTAAACTTCAAAGCAGAAAAAAAATTAGACAAAGTAACGCTTCTTTTCACCCAAGAAATCTTGAATAAAGGCTATGCCTCCATGCCCGAAGTGCGAGAGATTAAACTTGTAATCTATGGCATGAGTAATAAACCTAAAAACTTTCGCATTAACGGTAAAAAATTAAAGGAAAATACTATTCGTTGGCAAAATCAAAGCGTAGAGGTAAATTTTCAATGGAAGAAAGGAGAAAAAATAAAGGTAGAGTGGCAATAACTAAAACCTCTAATTTCAGCTTAAAACCTTTTTCTTGAAACGACCTTTGCAAAGGTAAAATCAAAAAAAAATCCTACCTTTGCAAGGTATTTTTAATCACAATTGCACAAAATTTTATACTTACCTAAACGCTCACATAAGCAAAGAAAATAATATGGCATTGATAGATATGGTTATGCCCAAAATGGGTGAAAGCATCATGGAAGGGACTATCCTCCGTTGGCTCAAAAAAGTAGGTGATACTATTCAACAAGATGAGCCTGTACTAGAAGTAGCTACTGACAAGGTAGATACCGAAGTACCCGCTACCCATGCAGGTATTTTAGCTGAAATTTTGGTAAAAGAAGGAGAGGTAGTCCCCGTAGGAAAGCCTATTGCCAGAATTCGCACTCAAGCCTCCACCGAAGCCCAAGTTTCAGATATTCCTCTTGCACCTTCTCAAACCGAGGTAATTGAAATGACAGAAGGGGATTCACACACAACTCAAAATTATACTAATGGCTACCCCAAATTAGAAAAACCCGAAGAAAATCGCTTTTACTCCCCTCTGGTACTTAGTATTGCCAAAGAGGAAAATATTAGTTTGCAAGAACTGGCTTACGTGAAGGGAACAGGGGCAGAAAACCGCGTTACCAAAAAAGATATTTTGGCTTACGTTTCTTATAAAAAACAACAAGCTCATTTGCACAAAACCGAACCCACTAAACCCGAGCCCGCAGTAGCCAATAAAGTAGTGGTTACAACCACACAACCCAAATTAGAAACACCTACTGAAGTAGCCCAAGTCTCACCTGCAGTGTCATATAGTGGTAGTGCTGACATCATAGAGATGGATAGGATGAGAAAAATAATCGCCCAACGTATGGTGGACTCTAAGCGCATCTCTCCGCACGTTACCACTTTCGTTGAGGTAGATGTTACGAATTTGGTGAACTGGAGAAATAAAATTAAAGATAGCTTCAAGAAACGCGAAGGTGAAAATATTACCTTTACTCCTATTTTTGTGCAAGCTGTCGCCAAAGCCCTACGCGATTTTCCTATGCTCAACTCTTCAGTAGAAGGTGATAAAATTATCGTGAAAAAAGATATTAACATCGGTATGGCAACCGCTTTACCCTCTGGTAATTTGATCGTCCCTGTTATCAAAAATGCAGACCACATGAGTTTGCTAGGGCTAACCAAAAAAGTAAATGACCTTGCTAATCGCGCCCGCGCTAATAAACTCTCTCCTGATGAGCTGGCAAATGGCACTTATACCATCTCTAACATCGGCCCTTTTGGAAATGAAATGGGTACTCCTATTATTATGCAACCCCAAGTAGCTATCATGGCTTTTGGTACCATCAAGAAAAAACCCGCAGTCATAGAAACCCCCGAAGGGGATTTTATCGGCATTAGGCAAATGATGTTTATTTCACATTCCTATGACCATAGAATCATCGATGGAGCACTCGGAGGTAGTTTTGCGCGTAGAGTGGCCGATTATTTAGAAAAATTTGATGTAAATACCGAAGTGTGAAAAAAGAACCAAATTCATAGGAATAACGTATATATAGTAAATTAACTTACTTTAATTCAATTTTTTTGTTTCACATCTCTTTTTTATACATAAAAAAATATGAAAAATACAAACGCCAAATTAGTAGCTTTGTTACCTATAATAGTATTTATTGTGTTTTTTACTATCGCTTTTCTTAGCTTACAAGATGCCACTAGCCAACCTCCAAAAATTGGAGAGACCGCCCCTGAAATTGCCTTGCCTAACCAAGACGGCAAAACAATTAAGTTATCAGAATTCAAAAACAAAAAGTATGTCTTGGTTGATTTCTGGGCTTCCTGGTGCAGACCCTGCCGCGAAGAAAACCCATACGTAGTAAGTGCGTATGAAAAATACAAAAATAAAGATTTTGTTGTGTTGAGTGTAAGCCTAGATAACGACCGACAAAAGTGGTTAGAAGCTATCAAAAAGGATAAACTTAACTGGCAATGGCACGTAAGTGACTTACTGAGCGAGCAGAGAGGGGAAGTCTCCAAAAAGTATGGTGTAAAATCTATTCCCGCTAACTTTTTGATTGATAAAAAAGGCAAGGTAGTAGCTATGAACTTACGTGGAGAAGAATTAGAAAAAACTTTGAAAAAAGTAATCGGCTCTTAGAACTGATAACTACTTACAAAAACCTTCATTTCTTGAAGGTTTTTTATTTTGTTTTACCTCTTTAATTTTTTAATTTTCCTTGATTATTTCGCTAATATTTACATATATTTACATATAAGTTTTATGGAGATAAAGACTACCCAACGTATCTTGATTGTAGATGACGAGCCTGATATCGTAGAGTTGCTACAATACAACCTCATCAAAGCAGGCTACAATGTAGAAACTGCCACCAACGGCAAAGAAGCCATAGAAATGGCTAAAAATTTTAAGCCCGAGTTGATACTCATGGATATCATGATGCCTAAAATGGATGGAGTAGAGGCTGCAAGGCAGATTCGTGAAATTCCTGAAATTCAGAACTGTTTTATCGTTTTTCTTACCGCCCGGGTAGAGGAGTACTCCGAAGTAGCTGCTTTTGATGTAGGAGCCGATGATTATATTATCAAACCTATTAAACCTCGTGCCTTGTTGAGCCGTATTGCCGCCCTATTCCGCAGAGAAAGACGCAATGAAAAAGCTCATGAAAAAATCGTACTCGGTGAATTGATTATAGACCGTGAAAGCTATTCTATTGAATATAAAGGCACTAAACATGTCTTACCTAAAAAAGAATTTGAACTTTTGTATTTCTTAGCAAAAACTCCTAATAAAGTGTATAGCCGTGAAGACCTCTTGCAAAACATCTGGGGAAGCGAGGTGTATGTACTAGCACGCACTGTAGATGTGCATATCCGTAAATTGCGTGAAAAAATAGGAGAAGACCTGATACGCACTATCAAGGGAGTAGGTTATAGAATGAACATATAGAGTTCAAAAAAACTCCATTTTTTAGCTTACAACACAGGAACTATCCATTACCTAGTGCCTCTTTATTTTTCGTTTTTCTTTTTAGAAAAGAAATTTTTTTTTCCTAATAATATTTTCGTATTATTGCCCAACCTAATCATCCCTGCCCAAATTTGAGAACAGGGGGGTAATATCAACATTACCCGTTATTGTCATTACAATCCACCTACTCCTATACTTTAAGCCTATGATTGAAACCGTTACAAACTTTTTACTAACTATTTTTTTCTTAATCTACCTTTTCATTATTTCATTTTCATTTTTTTACAACACTATGAGAAAATACATTTTTCCCGTCGGAGTATCTATCTGGTTGCATTGTTTTGCATTAGCCCAAATACCTGAAATACCTGTAAGCTCCAAGATTACTAATGTAACGGTATTTCTCAATCGAGCTCAAGTTACGAATGTTGCTCAAGTGAATCTCCCCTTAGGCAAAGCCAACCTCATCTTTGGAGGCATCTCTGCTGCTATTGATTTCAAAAGTATTCAAGTAACTGCCAAAGGAAACCTAACCATCCTCTCGGTAAAGCACCAACCTAATTTTCTGGATAGGCAAAAACGCACCCAAAAAATGAAACTCTTGAAAGATAGCCTCAAAATCGCTCAAAACCATCTTAACCAACTCAAAGCCCGAGAGCAGGTGATTAAAAAAGAAGAAGAATTACTTCTAGCAAACAAAGCTATCGGAGGCGACGGCGTGGGCGTGAATGTAGTAAAACTCAAAGAAGTGAACGAATATGTAACTACCCGATTAACTGCCATCTATACCGAAAATATACACTTGCAAGAAACTATCGCAGAAACCAATCAACGTATCTACAACCTACAAAACCAACTCAATAGTGAGCAGAACAACCCCGAAAAGCCCCTTACCGAAATCATTGTAGCCGTACAAGCTAATGCTAATACCCTAGCTACTTTTGAAATCAATTACATCGTTCTGAATGCAGGATGGACCCCCCTCTACGATATCAGAGCAAAAAATACTACCTCTCCCGTTGCTTTGAGCTATAAGGCTAATGTATTTCAGAACAGTGGCGTAGATTGGAGAGAGGTGAAAATTACACTTTCCACAGGCAATCCCTCCCAAAGTGGCTACAAACCTACCTTACCCATTAGTTATGTAGAACTCTGGACTGACCACCCTAAACGTAAGCGGGCTATGGCTAAACAAAGAAATGGCACCCCTACTATGTCTTCTGAGGAAATAGCGGCAGTTGAGCTTGAAGGAGCTAAGCCAAGTGCCGAGCCGCTAGAAGCCGAATCTGCCCAAACCCTAGCCGCTTACACCGAAGCCAACGAAAATGCCCTATCTACCGAGTTTGAAATTAGTATCCCTTATACCATACTTACAGACGGTAAGCCCCAACTAGTCGATATTAAAAATTATGACCTGAAAACTAATTACACCTACACTGCCGTTCCTAAATTAGACCCAGATGCCTTCCTAATGGCAAATATTACAGGATGGGAAGAGTTAAGCTTGCTCTCCGGAACAGCCAACGTCTATTTCGAGAACACCTTTGTCGGTGAAACTTTTCTTAATGCTCAAAACTTACAAGATACGCTAGCTGTCTCTCTAGGCAGAGATAAACGCATTATCCTAAAACGCGAAAAGATAAAGGATTTTAATACCCGAAAAATCATAGGTAATAATATCAAACAAGAGTATGGCTTCGAAATTTCTTTGCGAAATACCAAAAAAGAAACCCTACAAATTACCATAGAAGACAACATACCTGTAAGCAAAAACAGCCAAATAGAGGTAGAATTATTAGATACCTCACAAGCCAACTACGACCCCACCACAGGTAAATTGACCTGGAAACTCTCCCTCAACCCTTCTGAGAGCAAAAAACTAGTGTTTAGGTATCAAATTAAATACCCTAAATCCGCAAAAATCAATATCTTCTAACTGCCAGACACGCATACATAACAAGGCCTAACACAAACCTACCTACAAAAGGACATAGCTTCTTTTACAAAAAAAGCAAAAACCTTTATTTGTTGCTTATTCTTTTCTAATATTTTATTACTTTTAGCTCATTATTTTCACTTTATTTGCACCAATTATGACCGAACTTATCTGGCAAGGAAAGTACAAAGACGGAAAAAAGGTTGCTCCTATTCGTATTGCTTTGCCTTTTCAGACTATTGAAACCATCAACGAAAGTACAGCAGATCAACAAAAGCGCCTCGCAAGCCTCTTCAACGCCAAACAAGACGCAGGCGAATGGCGAAACCGTCTCATCTGGGGCGACAAAAAATACGTCCTGCCCTCGCTCCTGCCCGAATTCGCCGGCAAAGTGAACCTCATCTACATCGACCCGCCCTTCAACGTCGGTGCGGATTTCTCCTTTACCGCCACGCTCGGCAACGCGCCCGACGATGCCGACGGCGAACCCGTCTCCTTTGAAAAACAGCCCAGCATCCTTGAAATGAAAGCCTATCGTGATACGTGGGGACGCAGACTAGATAGCTACTTGCAATGGTTCTACGAAACCACTCTCCTGCTCTGGGAACTTCTTGCCGAAGACGGTAGTATTTATGTGCATTTGGACTGGCACACAGGACATTATGCCAAATGTATCCTTGATGAAGTGTTCGGATATGAAAACTTTTTGAATGAAATTGTGTGGTTAAGAACGAGAAACCCAAAAGGCTCACAATTTGCAAACAGAAAATATGGACAGGTAACTGACTCAATTTTCATTTATTCAAAATCCGATAAATATGTTTTGAATATATCAAGCGTAAAGAGAAAACTTAGCGACGAAGAGATTAGTAAAAAGTACTTCAAAGAAGATGAGAAGGGAATGTATTACCCTGGTCCCATTTTACGTTCAAAGTCTATGGAGCCAAGACCCAATCTTGTCTATGAATACAAAGGCTTTACTCCCGATATTTATGGTTGGAGAATGGAGAAGGAAAAATTGATTGAATTAGATAAAAATGGCGATTTAGGCTGGACTAAAAATGGTACTCCTTACAGAAAATTAAGACCAACCGATGAAGAAACTGAGCCACTTTTTAATCTGTGGGATGACATATACAGACTGTATGGGACTAGCTCAGAAATTTTGAATTACCCTACCCAAAAGCCCGAAGCCTTATTAGAGCGCATCATCAAGGCGAGCAGTAATGAAGGGGATTTGGTGTTGGATTGTTTTTGTGGCAGTGGCACGACGGCAGCCGTAGCGGAGAAACTTAATCGTAGGTGGATAGCTTGTGATTTAGGGCGTTTT
>JANWZA010000007.1 GCA_025054775.1 Microscillaceae bacterium | reverse complement strand
ATGTTTGAAGCCGAAGACCGTTTGTTAGATCTTCAGATTAAGCTTAATGAAGTATTACCCAAATGGGAGGCGGGTATGTATGTTATGACTATCTACGACGAGCAGGGAGCACATAGTGCGAAATTTATCAAAGAATAAACTATTTTATTTCTACCTAAATTTTCTACCTCACCCCAAAAAAGGTGAGGTTTTTATTTTGGTATAAAGCCTTGAAAACAAGTTTTTTAGCAAAAAATAGTATTTTTGTGTACCAATCCTTTGCAAATTCTTATTTACACCGACATTTACACAAAAAAATGCGTTTATTTCAGATATTTGTATCAGTTATTAAGGTAAATTTACTATTCTGCTCGCTTTTTGCCCAAAATTGGGCAATTCCTGCTCAATTTGATTATGCCTATAATTTTTCGGAAGGTATGGCAATTATTAAGCAAAACGGTAAATATGGTTTTATCAATAAACAAGGGCAAATAGTGGTTCAGCCTCAGTACGATGATGCCTTGCGTTTTAGCGATGGAAAAGCATTAGTAAAAAAGAATGAAAAATATGGCTTTATCAATCAAATGGGAGCGGTGGTAGTGCCCCTAATTTACGAATCTGCTTTAAGCTATGCCGAAGGTTTTGCAGTAGTGAAACAAAACGGCAAATATGGCTTTCTGAATGCTAATGGTCAATTAGCTATTCCTTGTCAGTTTAATGATGCTTGGAGTTTCTCCGAAGGCTTGGCAAAAGTAGAAATAGAGGGCAAATATGGTTATATCAATACCAGTGGTACAATTGTTATTAAACCTCAATGGGAGAGTGCTGAAAATTTTTCGGAAGGATTTGCTTTAGTAAAAAGTGATGGTAAATATGGTTTTATTGATAAGCAAGGAAATTGGGTAATTTCACCGCAATTTGACGAGGTATATAGCTTTAAGGAAGGAGTAGCTAAATTTGAAAGTAACGGCAAGTATGGTTTTATTGATAAAAAAGGAACAAAAATAATTCCTGCTATCTATGAAGAGGCAGAGATTCCTAGTGAGGGTCTTATTCGCATCAAACAAGGAGGATTATATGGTTACATCAATACACGAGGTACGGTCATTGTGCCACCCATTTACGAAGAGGCTTCTGACTTTTCGGAAGGATTGGCTTCTGTAAGGATAGGACAAGACAAAGCCTATATCGACAAAACAGGCAAAAAATACCTTACGCATACCTATGCAGAAGCAGAGCCTTTTCGTTGTGGCGCCTCCAGAGTGCGTTACAAAACGAAATATGCTTATTTAGATAGGAACGGAAAACTCATTGTCCAACCTATTTTTGATGAAGCTGAAGACTTTTGCGAAAATCTCGCCGTAGTGAAATATAACGGAAAGCGTGGATATATCAAAATAAAATAACTATTTGCATGATTTTATACTACGTCCAAGGTGGAGGGTTAGGGCATGCTCAACGTACAAAACACGTTATAGAGCACTTTTCTTTGAATATTCAAAGAATCGTTGTAGTTAGCAGTAACTATGCAGTTACCAAAGTGCTACCTCGTGAAATAAACATACATTATTTCCCTACTGAACTTTATCAGAGGCAAAATTGGAACGAATTACGCAAGATTTTTCAAAATATATTTAAGCAGTATGCTATACAAAATTTTTGGATTGATACTTTTCCTTATGGTATTGCAGGGGAATTAGCATATATTTCACTGCCCTCTGAAATGGTTTGCACCCATCTTGCTCGTTACTTAAAGTGGGAGAATTACAAAAGATTTTTAGCCTCAGAAATAAAAAATAACATTCGGTTTCAAAATACATATTTTTTAGAGAAATTACACCCTGAACAGCATCTTTTTTTGGAAAAAAATAGTGATAACCTTTCGCCTTTACTGCTCAACTACTCCTCTAATTGCCCAAGTTTGGAAAAATTACCTAAATGGTTTCAAGTACTGCGCCAAAAATACAAATTTCTTTGCTTAATTGTTCATTCTATGCCCTTTCATGAGATAGAGCAATTATTTTTGTTTGCTTATCAACACTGCACACAAGAAATTTCTATTAATATTTCAGAGGTGCATTTTTTGGTAATTAGCCCTATTCCTTCTCCTCAAAATTTACCTAAAAACCTTACTTGGCAGTACTTTTTTCCCGCAGTAGATTTATTTACTTGGGCTGACTTGATATGCACGGCTTGCGGATTTAACATCATGCAAGAAATAATACCTTTTGCACACAAACATATTTGCTTACCTTTTGAGCGGAGGTACGATAATCAATTTGTGCGATATGAAAGCTATCAGCAAGGGAAATTGTTCGGCTAATTTACTTACAAAGCAAAGTATAGGTATTGTGGTGGGCGTGTATCTTTACCTAAAAAGTGGAAGTTCATACCTGTTATCTTATCTCCTTCTTCAATAGGACTAATATTTACTGCATAGTTTTCAGTGGCATCGTCATAAAAGGTTTCGTTTTGTGTAGCAGAAACAAAATACACTTTACTACCATAACGAAAACGAACAGTCTTATCTAAATTATTGATTTCCAAAACACTAAATGTAGGAAAACGATTTTTGTAAAGCCAATAACCTGCTATGGCTCCTATACCTACAATTGCACCGATAATTATTTTTTGAGTATTTTTGTTCATATTTTTGTAGAAAAGTAGTTTGTATGGCGCAAATATACAAGAAATTCTCTAAATATTTATCTTAAAGCATAATGGTGATTTCTTGGCTATCCGTGCCTTGTTGTATTGTTAATTTGTATTTACCTTTTTTCAGCCTTTCGCCTTGGTCATTTTTTAGGCTGATTTTCAGACAATTAAAGCCTTTTTGTATTTCAAAGTCTTTTTCAAAAATCATAGTTTGTGTAGGATTGTCTTCCCAAAGTTTAACAGTAACCTTTTTAGAGGTATCTTGCTTGAAATAGGTAATAAGGTTGGTTTCCTGAGCAGAAGGTTCAATTATTGGGCTGAAGATTTGGATTTGCTTATCCCATTCTACATTTTGCAAATATTTACACTCTATTACATAAATACTCCTGCCGTGCGTGCCGATTACTAATTCATTATCGCGTGGGTGTTGCACGAGGTCGTAGATAGCTACATTGGGTAGGTTTTTGCCCATGATTTGCCACGTTTTGCCTTGATTAACAGAAACATACAAGGCTTGGTCTGTACCTAAATACAAAATTTCAGGGTTTTGCAAATCTTGTATCAAAACATTACACACCTCATCAGGAAGGTTATTTTTAAGGCTTGTCCAAGTTTTGCCGTAGTCATTACTTTGGAAGATATAGGTCTTAAACTCGTCAAAACGGTAGCCATTCAATACCACAAAAACGGTTGCTTGGTCGTGGGTGGAGGCGTAGAGGTGTGCTACCCAACGGTTTTCGGGTAAGCCTTTGGTTATGTTTTCCCACGTATCGCCATTATTTTTGGTTATCCAGACATTTCCATCGTCTGTACCTACATAAAGCAACCCAAATTTGAGTGGGGACTCGGCTACTGCTGAAATAGTGCTAAAAGGTACATCGCCTTGTGGTCTGTTTTTGGTTAGGTCAGGGCTAATGGTGTTCCATGTATCGCCTTTGTTAAGGCTAAAATGCAGTTTTTGGCTGGCAATGTATAAAATATTAGAGCTATGTTTGCTTAAAAGCAAAGGAGTTCGCCAATTAAAACGTAAGGGCGGCTCACCGATAAGGTGTTTAGGCGTAATGTATTTTCGCTTACGTGCCGATTTTTCTATTCGGTAGTAATTTCCAAACTGAAAACCTACGTACAATTCTTGATTATTTTGCGGATTTACTTGCACAAACATTCCGTCACCGCCGCCAATGTTTTCCCAGTTTTCATTTTGGTTAGGCACAGATTTAGACGAGCCAAAGTACGTACCGTTATCTTGCAAGCCACCGTAAATGTTGTAAGGTTTTTCAAAGTCTATGGCAACTGTATAAAATTGCCCTGCGGGTATGCTATTGAGGTGTATAAAATGTTCACCTGCATCATAGCTTTGGTAAACACCTCCATCATTGCCTACGAGAATATGCTCGCTGTCAAGGATATTTATCCACATAGCATGATGGTCTGCATGTATTTTTTCCGGTTGTAGAGGCTTGAAGGTCTTACCTCCGTCATCACTGCGTTGGAGGGTAACTCCAAAAACATAAATTTGATGCGGATAAATTGGATTTACCCGAATTTGCCCAAAATAGTAGCCATAGGTGAAAAACATAGTTTCCAGAGGCTTGGTGTGCGTCTTTTTCCAAGATTTGCCCCCGTCTTCGCTTTTGTAAATTTCTGCTCCAATGACTTCGGTATCAAATAAGTCATCGTTAGCATTTTTGTTGTATTCAGCAATTTGTTTGGGTAGGTATAAACCTTTACGCACCTCGTTTTTAATTCGCTTGGCATTGTAAAACTCGGGAAAACGATTAACTCTTAACAAAGTATCTAAATCAGCATCAGGCAAAGCCAAAAAAGTTTCTTTACTCATCGTAGCCAAATCTTTAAGCGAAATTTTGAGGTTCTTTTCGGGCTCAGAGGTAGGTTTGGGTTCTTTTTTTATTCTTTTTTGATTATCTACCACTAAATACAAAATATTAGGTGTTTGTATGCAAACATCAATGCCCATTCTGCCTAAAAATTGACTTTCGGGCAAACCTTCCATACTTTTTTGCCACGTTTCGCCACCATCTTCACTTCGATAGACTGCCGAACCGATACCACCTTCCTTAAAATCCCATGGCTTTCGGCTTCGTTCCCAACTGCACGCCCAAAGTTGGTTCGGATTTTTAGGGTTAATTACTAAATCAATCACACCTGTACTATCGTTCACAAACAAAACTTGCTTCCATGTTTTGCCACCATCTTGCGTCTTAAAAATACCACGCTCTTTGTTTTTAGAATACAAGCTACCTATGGCTGCCACCCACACAATATCTGCATTTTGTGGGTGAATAACAATTCGCCCTACGTGTTGCGTATTTTCCAAACCTACTTTTTGCCAAGTTTCGCCGCCATTTTTAGATTTATACACGCCAAAACCTGCATAACTACTTCGGCTACTGTTGTTTTCACCTGTACCTACCCAAATGATTTCAGGATTAGAATAAGACAGGGCAATATCTCCAATTGTGAGGCGGTCTTGGTGGTCAAAAATTGGCTTAAAGGATTGTCCATTGTTTTCTGTTTTGAACAGCCCCCCCGAGGCAAGGGCTACATAAAATTGTTTCGGTTTACGTGGATTTGCCTCAATATCTACCACGCGTCCTCCCATGATAGTAGGGCCTACGGAGCGAACAGGATAGTCTTTGAGCAAAGTTTGTTGTCTAAGTGTCTGATTATCAAGTATTGATTTTTGTATCTCCTCTGCTGTAGAAGGTTTGGGTATGGCAAAATTATCTTTGTTTTTTTGTGCCAATACAAATACAGTTTGCCCTAAAAAGCAACTGAAAAGGACAAGGTAAAACCTGGAAAAGAAAACGTTTTTCATACGTTATGAATTTGAACTTGGGTAGATTTGCAAAGATAAGGAAGGAAAATGTTTTGAGAATATTTTGCAAAGTCCTAATTTATACCCAAAACAAATCGGAGGCAATTTTATCTGCCAAAAACTTACCTTTGTGGGTAAGTCGTAAGGTTTGATTTTCTATGCTAATTAGTCCGTTTTTTAGGTAATTTTCTATTTGTTCAGCCTGAAATTGTAGTAAATCTATGTTAAAATTTTGCTGAACATAGTCTAAATTACACCCCCAAATAGTGCGAAGGCTGGTCATAATGTACTCGTTTAGTTGCTCTTGTGGGCTGAGATATTCTATTTGGCAAGGTATGATTTGTTGGGCAATTTTTTGAATATATACCGCATTATTAGCTATGTTGTATTGCCTTGAAATGCCATTATAGGAGTGTGCCGAAGCACCGATACCCAAATAATGTCCTTTTTTCCAATAGTTGCTATTGTGTTGAGCAAATTTTCCTGGTTTAGCGAAATTAGAAATTTCATAATGCACAAAGCCAGCTTGGGTGAGAGTTTGTATCAAAATTTCAAATTGTAATGCAGCGTGGTCTTCGTTTATGTCTTGGATTTTTTGTTGTTTGAGCCATTTTCCAAATACGGTTTTTTCCTCAATCGTTAGGCAATAGGCTGAAATATGCGGTACTTGCAAAGCAAGGGCTCGGGCTAAATCGGCTTGCCAAATTGCCTCTGAACTAGTAGGAATGGCATAAATCAAATCTATGGTAAGGTTCTCAAAGCCTGCATCTTGAGCTTGAAGGATAGATTTTTTTGCTAAATCTGCGTTATGAACACGGTGCAAATATTTCAAATTGAGGTCGTGAAAGGATTGAACACCTATGCTCAACCGATTGATATTCAGCTGTTTCCAAAGTTTTAGTTTTTCTATTTGAATATCATCAGGATTTGCCTCTAAGGTAATTTCGGCTTGGGGCGATATTTCAAAATATGAGTAAAGCGTTTCTAAAAGTTGGTTCAGTTCCTGCTCGTTGAGCAAGGAGGGTGTACCGCCACCAAAGTAGATACTTTGTATGATTTGCCCATTTAGATAATTTTTCTGTAAAGCAATTTCTTGACACATAGCATTTACCATTTCAACTTTTTGCCGTAATTGCGTACTGAAGTGAAAATCGCAATAGTAGCAAGCCTGTTTACAAAAAGGTATGTGCAAATAGATAGCTGCCATGAAAATAGCTTTGTTTTTGAATGTGTAAAGCTAATAAGAATTAAGTAACAAATTACGAAAAAGCATATCTTTGCACAAAAGATTTCAATTACAAAATATGCTTGTCCGCATTGTCCGCATGACGTTTCAGCCTGAAAAGGTAGAACAGTTTTTAGAGATTTTTCATAGTTCAAAGCAAAAAATTAAAGCTTTTGAAGGTTGCTTGTATTTAGAACTCCTGCAAGATGCAGAACAACCAAATGTGTTTTGCACGTATAGCCGCTGGCAAAGTGCTGAATATTTGGAAAAGTATCGTCAATCGGAGTTATTTCAAACTACGTGGGCAGCTACTAAAGTACTTTTTGCCGACAGACCCCAGGCTTTTTCGCTTATTCCCCAAATAATAGTACAAGAGGCTTAAAAAAAGCCAAGAGAACCTTTGAAAAATCTATAAAAAGGATATTTTTGCAAAAATATTCTACTATACATCTTATCACTAATTCTTACTTTCACTTTATACCTTCAAATTTATGGATAAAAATAATAAACGTGTAGCCCTTGTTACAGGAGCAACAGGTGGTTTGGGAACCGCCATGTGCAAGAAACTACATGAAGATGGTTACCGCGTTGTAGGTAACTACCGCAATGCCGAAAAAGCCCGTCAATGGCAAGAAAAGATGAAAGCCGAAGGCTATGACATAGAACTTTTTGAAGCTGATGTAGCGGACTTTGAGGCTGTAGGTAAAATGATAAAAGAAATAGAAGCTAAAGTCGGTCCCGTGGATATTTTAGTAAATAATGCAGGGATTACCCGAGATGGTGTATTGCGAAAGATGACTTTGGAGGCTTGGCGCGAAGTATTGAGTTCTAATTTGGATAGCGTATTCAACTGTACGCGCCATGTGATAGAAGGTATGATTGAGCGCGGCTTTGGGAGAATTATCAATATCTCTTCAGTTAATGGACAACGTGGGCAGGTAGGGCAATGTAATTATTCTGCTGCCAAAGCAGGCATGCATGGCTTTACTAAATCGCTGGCAATGGAAGTAGCGAACAAAGGCATTACTGTAAATACTATTTCACCTGGTTATATCATGACAGATATGGTAAAAGCTATTCCTGAAAATATTATCAAAGAAAAAATATTGCCTGGTATTCCAATGGGTAGGCTTGGAGGTACCGAAGAGGTCGCCTTTTTGGTTTCATTTTTAGCTTCTGAAAAAGCGAGTTTCATTACAGGAGCAAATTACGCTATTAATGGTGGGCAACATGTGTACTAATAATTTTTACTACCTATGGTGAGCCACTTTTGAAGGTTACTAACTCAAAAGTGGCTCTGTAATTTTTCAACTCTAAAATTTTGCTCCTAGTACATAAGGTAGCATAGCCCGCCACGTTTCCCAGTCATGAGGCATATCATAGCCCCAGATGTCCAAATCATGCTGAATTTTTTTGCTATGTAAAATACGCGAAAATCTACGTGAAGCCTCTGGAGCTTCGTAAGCTCCTTGCCCTGTAAGAATGTGAATGTGAGAACGGTTGCGTAAGCTATTCAACAAATCACCTTCAGGCATGTTGTAAATATAGGCTTCAGGAGAGTTGAAATAGCAGTCATCATCCCAATAGCCGTCTGTGTATTGCCCAAGGTCATACACACCACTCATGGCAATTATTCCCGTAATCAAGTCAGGGCGTTTGAAAAATAAATTAGCACTATGTAAAGCCCCAAATGAGGCCCCGCACGTAATAATAGGTACTTGCCCATGACAGTGATTATAGATAAAAGGTACTACTTCTTGGTAGATGTATTCATTGAAAAGTGTATGGCGAATGGACTTATCGCGGGGGTGCATATTTTTATTAAGCCAACTTTCGGAGTTGATGCTGTTAACTGAAAAAACCTTTACTTTTCCTGCATTGATGTAATCGCGGATAGCATGAATAAGATAAAACCGCTCATATTCTAAAAAATCGGCGGCTGCTGTAGGAATGAGCAGTAAAGCAAAACCATAATGCCCATAGACAGCAATAGGCATCTCTTTGTGTAAGCGTGGACTCCACCATTGGTGTATTTCTTTGTGCATATTTCAATAAGGGAAAAGGTGAAAAATAAGTTATGAAAAATGTTAAAAAATGCTAAAAAATATGAATAAATACAAACATGGATATAGCAAAAACTAAATACCTATTTGTTCGCAGGCTTTTTCGGCGGCGGCTTGCTCTGCACGTTTTTTATTAGTACCTTTTCCTATGGCAATGGGCTGGTTATTTATGTAAACAGAAGTAATAAATTCTTTGTAGCTTTTGCTTCCCCTCTCTTCGGTTTCGAAGCGAACATCTTTGCCCTCTCGTTGTGCCCACTCTATAATTTTACTCTTGAAGTTATAATCACTTTGAACAATTTGCTCTATATCTATGTGTGGTTGAATAAACTTGTTCAATACTACTTTCTTGCATGTGGCAAAGCCTTTGTCTAAATAAATTGCTCCAATTAAGGCCTCTAGGGCATCACCACCGATAGACTTGTAATAAAGAGCTTTGTGTTTATGCTTTTCGTAACGAACAATATTAAGTAAGCCTATTTTTTGAGCTAAATGGTTCAAGGCTTCTCTATTAACAATGCGTGAGCGAATTTCTGTTAAAAAGCCTTCTCCTTTGAATGGAAATTTTTTGAATAAATACTCGGCAACAATTGCCCCTAAAATAGCATCTCCTAGGTATTCCAAACGTTCGTTGGAGTCTTTTTGCTCTGTTCCTACGATAAGTTTGGAAATAGAGGCATGGCTAACCGCTAACTTATACAAAGCTAAATTCTTGGGTTTTATGCCAATAATTTGTTGAATAGCTTGCACAAGTGCCTTATCCTCTGCCGGATACTTACGAAACCAACTTAAAATAACATTAAAAAGCACTACATTTCAATTCTTTTGAATATTACCGAACAATTATGTCCTCCAAATCCAAAAGTATTACTTAAAACTACGTCGATTTTTCGCTTTTGTGCCACGTTAAAAGTGAAGTTTAAGCGTGGATCAAAGACTTCATCATCTGTAAAATGATTGATAGTAGGTGGTACAGTCTGATGTTGAATAGCTAGAATACTTGCGATAGCTTCTACTGCTCCTGCTGCTCCTAATAAATGCCCTGTCATAGACTTAGTGGAGCTAATGTTGAGCTTGTAAGCGTGTTCTCCAAATACGGCTTCAATTGCTTTCACTTCTTGTGGGTCGCCGATAGGAGTGGAAGTTCCGTGTGTATTGATATAATCTACGTCTTGTGGGCTAATATTTGCATCAGCTAAGGCATTAAGCATCACGTTTTTAGCTCCTAATCCTTCGGGGTGTGGAGCAGTCAAGTGATAAGCATCAGCAGACATACCTCCCCCTATCATTTCAGCGTATATTTTAGCTCCTCTTGCGAGAGCATGTTCATATTCCTCTAATACGATAGCTCCTGCTCCTTCTCCAAGTACAAAACCATCACGATCCTTATCGTAAGGGCGTGAGGCGGTAGCGTAGTCGTCGTTTCGTTCTGAGAGGGCACGGCTGGCATTAAAGCCCCCTATGCCTGCTTCGGTAACTGCTGCTTCTGAGCCACCTGAGATAATTATATCGGCTTTTCCTAAACGAATATAATTGAGAGCATCCACCAAGGCATTAGTGGATGAAGCACATGCAGAAACAGTTACAAAGTTAGGTCCTCTGAAGCCAAATTTAATAGAGATATATCCTGCACTAATGTCAGCAATCATTTTAGGAATAAAAAAGGGACTAAAGCGCGGAGTTCCATCGCCTCTGTAAAATCCACCTACCTCTTCCTGAAAGGTGAGTAACCCTCCAATGCCTGAACCCCAAATTACTCCTATCCTGTCAGGATTTATTTTATTTGTATTAATTTGAGCATCTTCTATGGCTTGCTGTGCTACGATGATAGCATATTGCGTAAAGGGGTCCATTTTACGTACTTCTTGGCGTGGGATATATGCTAGTACGTCTAAATTTTTTATCTCACAAGCAAAACGTGTTCTAAATTTTTCTGCATTAAATTTGGTGATAGGTGCAGCGCCGCTTACCCCATTTACTAAGCCGTTCCAGTATTCTTGGACTGTATTTCCAATGGGGGTAAGGGCGCCCAACCCTGTAACAACTACGCGCCTGAGTTTCATTTAATTTTTAACTATGTAGTTTGTTAATTTTAATAAAAGACAAAAAATTACTTATTAGAATGTGCCTCTAAATATTTGATAGCTTGCCCAACAGTGCTAATCTGTTCGGCGTGTTCATCAGGGATTGAGATTTCAAATTCTTTTTCAAATTCCATGATAAGTTCTACGGTGTCCAATGAGTCTGCACCTAAATCATTCTGAAAACTTGCTTCGGCAGTAACTTCTGATTCCTCTACGCCTAATTTTTCGATGATGATGTTTTTAACTCTTTGTGCAATGTCTGACATTGTAATAAACGTTTTAGCGTGATTAAATTAAAAATAGTTTAGAAACTAATAAATTTAGGTTAATTAACTATGAATAGCCTTAAAACACCTGCAAAAATAAAGAGAGTTTTAATTTATTAAAAATTTTTTTTTACTTTTTTTATTGTAATTGTTTCCTATTTTGTGGTTTGATTGTACTAGAATTTTTTACATTTTTATTTTCTGTCTTTTTTACTGCTGGTTGAGCAGGAGCTACACAAAATAGGAGGCTGGTTTTGTCTGTCTTCCAATGGTAACCAAACGTAAAATTTAGTGGCTTTACAGTGCTGTCAGTTTGGAAGCGTTTGTTTAGGTCTGGTTGAAAACCGTACTTAAAATCAGCAATAGGCCTATCATACTTTCCATAAAGTTGTACTTTCCAGTTCTGCTCCTTGTAAAAGCTATAAGGCACACCTGTATCATCTTGCAATACGGCTTTGGTATCTTCTAAGATAATATTACGAATAGTACTAAAGTTGTAACCATGTAACAAATAAGAGGCTGACTTGATAAGCGTAATTTTCTTGTCAAAACTTTTAATGAATTTGACCACTTCTTGTTTTTGCGGCATTACTTTATCCTCAAGGTCAGTAGCTATATAATATATTTTTTGTGTTTTTTTCTTATTTTGGTTTAGGAATTCAATGCTAATTCCGTGGATTCCTTTGATATCTTTTTTTTCTTTGGTTTGTTCTAGAGGGTAGTATTGGGGCTGTCCATCGGGATTAAGTACAAAACGCTCTATTTTTACAATTTGGTTATTAGTTCTTGCCAAAAATACACTAATAAGTGGCAATACACCTCTAATGTATTTTACGTGTAGGTCGCCACTCATATAACTAGTAATGAAATAATTACGTTCAAAAATTTCAGATAAGGCATCGCGTATATTGTGGAGGTATTTATCAATATAATCGGCTTTTGCTTTCTTGAAATTAGGTAATTCGCCCAGCTGTTCCAAGCCAAAAAGCAAATAGTTATCACAATTAGGAAACAACTCATAAGCATTAAGAAAATCAGGACCGCTAAAAGGATAGAAAAGGTTGTAGGGTTCGGTAATCCACTTTCCTAATTCTTGTTTTGCCCATACTCGCATTTTGCTGAGGCGTGATTCCTCTAATTTTTGCCAATTTTTATTAAACTCTTCATAATGTTTTTGAACAGAAGGTAGTTGAAAAATGGAGTCTAAATTTCCTTTCTTAATGGGTTGAACAGCCCCAAACATACAAGCTAGAGCAGTGGCTTCTTCATCAATCCTAATTTTAGGAGTTTCAGGATTTTTCGCGGTAGTTCGTGTGGTATCGGTATTTTCTTGACTGCTATGCATGTTGCAAGCTACCCAGCCTATGATGCCTATACTAATCGCTATGATTTTTTTGTAAAACTTCATATTCTTAAGAGTGAAGAAGAATTAAGCTACAAAATAAAAGGTTTTGTATCATTTAGCCAAATAGATTTAGAAAATCTTTTGGTTTATATTGAAAGAAAGAGAGACGTACTACCAAAGAAGGGTACATAGTTATTGCTTAAACTTGTGAATAATATTATTTTTTCTCTGCCTCTTTTGCTTCTTTTTTCTCTTTTTCTCGTTCAATTACAACATTCACCAAAGCGGGCACAATCAAAGCAGTAGGAAATTCCCGCTTTAAGCGATTGTACACCACGATGTATTCAGTTTGGTCTAAAAAATCACCTACTTTCACGCGATAGTTAGGGGCTTTGTATTCCAAGTAAGGAGTAATGTCAGGAAATAAGTCATAAGAACGTTGGCGCGCTTGTTTTGCCTCTTCTAAACTTTTACCTCTGTATATTTGAATCCGATAACCTTGCATTTGTAACTTCTCTATACGAGGCGGCTTATAGACAGGTACAAAGTCTAAAAAAGCATGCAGTTTTTCTGTAATATCTAGTTGTGTTTTTAAGGACTCGGTCCTCTCCTCATAGGGCAGTCGAAGCACTTTGCGTTCTTTACCTTCGTATTGTTCGGGCTGATAAGTAAACTTAGGATTGTAGATAGAAAAATCCTCTGTGATTTCTAATGAAGCTTTTTGTGCCCAAACATTAGAATGAATTGAGTAAAGCACATAAATAAAAAATTTTACTATAACATAATAAATACTATTTCTTTGCATAGTTTTTTATGTATAAAACATGCTTTTTGCAATGCAAAAGTAATCAAAAGTAATAAGTATGCAATGAATATAGCATTAGCAAGAAGTTTTTGATAGAAAAAAACAAGCTGAAATGTAATTTTTGGGATTTCTATTCAACCAATGAGTAGTTTTTTACTTTTTATGATTGATTTATCCTTAATTTAACTATCAACCTATGATAAAAAGAAAATTTTTTAGCCTAATCGTTTTGGGGGTAATGGTTTTAGAGCTCTACCATTATGGGCATGCACAGCGAGTAGGTGAAGTATTTAGTTTGCAACAATGTATAGAATATGCTATTCAGAATAATCTGCAAGTAAAACAAAATGCCTTACAGGCTCTTGTTGCTCAGAACAATGCCACACAAGCCAAACTTAACCGCTTGCCAAATCTGAATGTAGGAGCTAGCCAAAATTTTAGTTTAGGCTATGCTATTGACCCATTTACTAATCAGTTTGTTGACCAGCAAATTAGTTCTAATAATTTTAGTATCAACTCCTCGATAACGTTGTTTAATGGCTTTCAAGTTCAAAATAATATCAAACGTACTACGCTTGATGCGCAAATTGCCAAGTTAAACGTTGAACAGACTAAAAATGATATTGCCTTGAATGTGGCACAACTTTATGTACAAATTTTATTGAATAAAGAACTTGTAGAAGCTGCTAAACAGCAAGTAGAAATTACAAAGGCTCAATTAGAACGTACAGAAAAGCTATTCAAAGTAGGTGCCCTGCCTGAAATTAACGTTATTGAACTAAAATCGCAACTAGCTAATAACGAACTTGCAGTAGTTACAGCGGAAAACCAACTTACTCTTTCTAAAGTACAATTACAGCAAGCCCTAAACTTACCTATTAGTGAGACTTTTGACATACAAAACATAGAAATCGGTGAAATAGAAGCCACTCCTTACCCACAATCACCCGCCCAAATTTTTCAAACAGCAGAGACCTTTTTGCCTAATATCAAAGCTGCAGACCTTACCATTCGCAGCCGTGATGTGAGTATTGCCATAGCCAAAGGGGGGCGTTTTCCTCGCCTTACTCTAAATGCAGGTAGTACTACAGGTTATTCTAGTGCTAGAACACTCTCCGAATTTAGCCAAACGCTCGTTACACAACAAATCGGTTTTTTAACTAATAATCCCTCTGAAACCGTTTCTGCTGTCGTCCCTGTAACCACGCGACGCACCAAAGATTATCCTTTTTCTCAGCAATTTTATGATAACCGAAGTTATTTTGCAGGATTAAGTTTGAATATCCCTATTTTTAATGCAGGGCAGGTGCGAAATAACATTAAGAATGCAATTGTACAGAAAGAAATTGCCGAGATTCAAGCCAAACAAATACGCTTGCAAGTACGTCAAGCCATAGAGCAAGCCCATACTGAAGTACGCACTGCCGCTAATACCTATTATGCACGCAAGCAACAAGTACAAAACTTGCAAGCCTCTTTTGAAGTTACAGAAAAACGTTACAATGCAGGAGCCGCTAACGTAGTAGACTACAATATTGCCAAACTCAATTTGGATAGAGCCAAAATAGACCTCATCAGAGCAAAATACGACTATATCCTTCGCAAAAAGATTTTAGATTTTTATCAAGGCAATTCATTAGAATTTAAGTAATTATATTATTTAACTTACGAATAATCCTAAGCCTAAACGCCAGTAAGGCAAAATTGTTATTCTTAATTAGTTTTGAATAAAAGTTTAACTTTACGTACTTAAAAAGATAACTTTATGGCAAAAAAAAGAAATTCCCAACGTACACTCATTATTTTTGCGAGTATATTCACCGTCTTATTGATAGCCGTATTGATTGCTCGCTCTGCAGGGTGGATAGGCAAGGAAAAGCCTCTTGAAGTAGAAACAGTACGTGTAAAATATGGTGAGGTAACTGAAAGAGTAACCTCGTCAGGTAAAATTCAGCCTGAAACCGAAGTAAAAGTTAGCCCTGACGTTTCAGGGGAAGTAATAGAAGTATTTGTTGCCGAAGGGGACTCAGTAGTAAAAGGGCAACTTCTCCTTAAAATCCGTCCTGACAATATTAGAGCAGCCGTAGAAAATGCTCAAGCTAATGTAAATGCTCGTAAAGCTAATCTTGCTCAGGCTCAAGCGGCTTACTACCAAGCCCAAGCACGCCTCACACGCACCAAGTTAGATTTTGAAAGGCAAAAACAACTTTTTCAACAGAAAGTCATTTCTGAGGCTGATTTCCAACTAGCTCAAATGAATTATGACATAGCCCAACAAGACCTCCTATCTGCCAAAGAGAATGTTGAAGCTGCTAAATTTGCTTTACAAAGTGCTGAAGCGAACCTTAATCAAAATTTAGATAACCTTTCACGTACTAACGTGTATGCTCCCATGAGTGGCATTGTATCTAAAATGAGTGTAGAAGTGGGAGAGAAGGTAGTGGGAACAGCACAAATGGCAGGGACAGAAATGCTACGCATTGCTAACCTTAACTCCATGGAAGTAGAAGTTGATGTAAATGAAAATGATATTGTGCGTGTCTCTCTTGGAGATACTGCATTGATTGAAGTGGACTCCTACCTCAATTTAGGAAGAAAGTTTAAGGGAGTAGTAACACAAATTGCTAACACAGCTAATATCGCCGTGTCAGCTGATGCCGTTACCGAATTTAAGGTAAAAATTCGTATCCTAAACGAATCTTACAAAGATTTGGTAACAGAGAAAAAACGCTCTCCTTTTAGACCGGGTATGTCAGCTTCTGTTGAAATTATTACGGATAGAAAGAATAATGTACTGCTCGTGCCTTTGGCTGCTGTTACTATACGTGAAAGCGAAGGAATAAATAGTACTAATTATAACGTTAATTCAAGTGCAGATGAAAAGGACAAGAGCAAAGCTAAAAAAGCCACAAAGATAGTTTTTGTTTATGATGAAAAAGAGCAAAAGGCTCGTAAGCGTGAAGTGGAAGTGGGAATTAGTGATTTTGAAAATATTGAAGTAAAATCTGGCTTAAAAGAAGGAGAAGAGATTATTTCAGGACCTTTTATTATGGTTTCTAAGTTACTTCAAGACCAAAGCAAGGTGCAGAAAATAGGTAAAAATAGAAGCAAAGTGAATAAAAAGTAATTCGTTTTTGAATTGCAATAGAGTGAAGTAGACTAAAATTCGGTAAAAAGTTCTGTTTTGGCAATGCTTTAATTTTCTTTTCTCTTGTTTTTTCCCTTATTTCCTATGTTAGCCCCTGTTGTTATATTTGCTTACAATCGCCCATGGCATTTACAACAAACCGTAGAGGCTTTACAACGCAATCCACTTGCTGCTCAGTCTATATTATGGGTGTTTAGTGATTTTGCTAAAACTTCGCAAGAAATAGAAAAGGTAAAACAAGTAAGGAAGTATATTCGTAGCTTAAATGGCTTTGCAGAGCTGCACATTGTAGAACGTGAAAAGAATTGGGGCTTGGCAAATTCTATTATAACAGGGGTGAGCGAGGTACTAACCTTATATGGCAAAGCTATCGTGTTAGAGGATGATATGATTTGTACTACTAACTTTCTGCAATTTATGAATGATTGTTTAGAAAAGTATGCTGATAGAAGCGATATTTTTTCTATTTCAGGTTATAGTTTTCCTATTACAATCCCTAAAAGCTACACGAAAGATGTTTATTTGGGTTTGCGAGCCTCTTCTTGGGGCTGGGCAACCTGGCAAGACCGTTGGCGAAAGGTTGATTGGGATGTAAAAGATTTTGACGAGTTTATTCGGAATGAAAGTTGGCAAAAACAATTTAATGCAGGAGGAGCGGACCTTACAGCTATGCTCATAAGGCAACAACGCAAGCAAATTGACTCTTGGGCTGTACGATGGTGTTACGCTCACTTTAAGCATCAAGCTTATTGCCTCTATCCTGTACATTCCAAAATACAAAATATTGGCGCAGACTTTTCAGGAACACACACTCCTAAAACTCAAAAATATGCAGTAAAGTTACAAGAAAAGCCATATCTACTCCCCTCAGAGTTATACCCCGAACCACAAATTTTAACTAATCTTAAACGTTTTTTCCGACCAAGTTTATGGCGAAAACTCCTAAATTGGTGGCAATTGGGAGTGTAATAATTTATTACTTCGGTCTATTACCGTAATTTTGTTGCTTAAATCGCTTCCACTCTTGGGTTTGGCGGTAGTGGTCTGTGAGTTCTTTTTTGTTCTTATAAATTTTCCAAAGCCCACGTCTTTCGGCTTGTGCTTGGGCTTGTAGCTTATCGAAATAGTCAGCATAGCGTAAATTAGGTGGGTGCCTTTCTGAAAAGGCATAGCCCAAGCGTATCAAAGTGGCGTTAAAAAATTCACCATTACCCAAATACAAGTAAGCTAATACACGTCCAAAATCATCTTTGCGTTTTTTGTCATAAATCAAGATTACCCGTTTACCTTTGGTGAGGCGTTTTTTAGTATACTCTGCAGCCTCTTTGCCAAAAGGCATCACGTCTAAGTACATACTACGTTCACTTTCAGGCGTATCTACGCCAATTAAGCGAACTTTCATACGTCTACGGTTATTTTTAGGGTTACCTACAATAATCGTATCCCCGTCAGCACAACGCACCACACGAGTAATTCTACCATAATATGGATTAAGAGCAACAAGGTAAAGCCATAATACTTTTACGAATTTACGTGAGAACCAAATTAGAATTATTACAATAATGAGGGAAGGAATTATCAAGACAGGTTTGTTTACAATGGCTTGATAAATAAACTTAATAACTTGGTGAATACCGCTAAATAATTGAACAAAGGTTTGGATAATGAAATCTACTATCTCGTTCATTTTTGTTGTGGAGTGGTGGTATAAGAGTATTATTTCTTTGGGTAAAATTATATATTTTTTCTAATTTTTACTACTAGCTTTGCAAAATATTTTCTAAATTTTCTAAATAAGTATCTGGAAATCAGATGCTTATATTTTTAGCTATTTCTAAAAAAAAACGTATTGTTTTGTTTTTCCTTGCTATAATATCTCAATTCAACTTTTAGGGTAGCTAGGCATTCTCTAAAGTTTTATCATGCTGACTTACAGGTGTTTGTACTTCCATGCCTTTGTTTCGTATTTTCATAAATTCGGCGTATCGGCGGTAAATCGCTACTGAAAAACCAATCATAACCAAAAGAGTACCTATCCAAAGAATGTTTATGAGCGGCTTTTCTACGGCTTTCATAATGATGTAATCTTTTTGGGTAGTATTTACTCCGAACACAAATTTGTTTTCATTAGGTAAGATGTTTAAGAAAGTAATTTTTACACCCAGCTCCTCAATTATTTCAGGTAGTCTACCTATCATTTGCCCTTTGATATAAAAAGTAGGTCTTACTTCAAAAGTTTTTTCTTTGCCTAATAGCCGTATGTGGGCTTGTACTGCTGCATCTTGCTCAGTGAGTTGCTCTTTCATACCTATTGGGTTTAGGATTTGTGAGGCATTTAAGCGTTCAATTTTATCTAAAACAGCTACGTAATCGTTTAAGAAAAACGTATCTTTGAGGGCTACTTTATGTTCTTCGGTTTTACTCCATTCCTTTTCTTGTGTTGGGTCAGGAATTGAGGAGACGTGAGTGTAAAGGTCCTTGGTTAATTCTCGTTTTATATCAGGAGAGGCTAACAATCCCATAGTTGGGTTGATTTGAGCGCGTGGAAAAAGTGAAAAAACTCGCCCTTGCTTGTCGCGATAGTCTACTTTGTAATAAGTATTTTCAGGATAGATTTGAATAGTATCTCCTTGCTTGAAGTAAGTTTTTCCTTCGTGGTGGATATCTTGTTTAGCAATTACTTTATTAGGATCGGATGTAGCAATTACCCAACTTTTTTTCAAATACGTAGGGAATTTTTTGGCATCAAGGTAAGTACCTGAATAAGTAAGGTAATAGTCTCCCATTTTAGTAGGTTGGTTTAACCAAAGAAGTATATTGTCAGTATTCATCTCATCGGGAAATTCTTTGGAGTAGAGTAGCCCTGTTGTATTTTTAGATATTACCTTAGAATAACCTGCTGAAAATAAGATACCGATAAGCATAAGCCCAATGCCCATGTGTGCGATTGCTCCTCCTGTAAGTTTGAAAGTTTGTTTGCGTAGCATATTGAGCAAAATAGTTGCATTAGCTACGATAGTATAGATAGAAGCTAAAAGCAGGAGCATAAAAGTTGGTTTTTGGATTTGTGCTAAGGTAATTCCTAAGGCTGTGGCTAAGAAAGTGATAGTCAAGGGAATAGCAAGAGCTCTTTGTAAAGTAGCTTTGTCTATCTTTTTCCACCAAAAGAATTGTCCTGTCCCAGAGAGTAAAGCTATCAAGATAGCAAACCAGAGTTGAAATTTGGTATAGTGCTCCACTTGGTTAGCAGGTAGGGCAATATTAAGAATAAAGCCCATGCTTTCAGCTATTTTGTTATAGACAGGAATAGAAGTGGTGAAAAGTACTTGAAAACCTGCCAAGCAAAGCGTAAGAACACCCATAAAGACCCAAAATTCACGCGAATAGGTAGAAATTTCTTCCCTTGTTATAGGTATCTCTTTCCATCTTATAATAAGTAAAATTTTAGACAAGGCGGCAAATACTAAAAGATATAGAAGTAATTGCCCTGAAAGTCCTAAATCGGTAAATGAATGTACAGAAGCATTACCTAATATACCACTTCGCGTGAGGAAGGTAGCATATAAGATTAAAATAAATGTACTGATAACCAGTATCATAGCTGTTTTAAGGGCTTTGCTACTGTTCTTAAAGCTAATCATAGTGTGGATGCTTGCTACCAAAACAAGCCATGGAACGTACACGGCATTTTCTACAGGATCCCAGTTCCAATAACCTCCAAAATTAAGTGTTTCGTAAGCCCAATAACCTCCCATTAAGATACCTAATCCTAAAACTGCAGCGGCAAACAAAGCCCAAGGTAAAGCGGGGCGTACCCATTCGCGGTATTGTCTTAACCATAAACCTGCTATGCAATAAGCAAAAGGCACGAGTGTTGCGGCAAAACCCATAAAAAGCGTAGGTGGGTGGATAATCATCCAGTAGTTTTGCAAAAGTGGGTTTAGCCCCTTACCATCTTCAGGGATAAAATTAGAGTTTAGCTTAAAAATCGGTACGTCCATTGCCTCACGCATTAAAATAAAAGGCGAACTCCCTACTTTGAACGTATTGAAAAACACCACTCCTAAAATCATAGAAGTAAGGAATGCTTGCACTAAGGCAAAAACGGTCATAACCGAATTTTCCCAAAATTTATTCGTATGGATAAGGACAATTCCCAATAAGACGTGCCAAAAAATCCAAAGTAAAAAGCTCCCTTCTTGCCCTTCCCAAAAGCAAGAAATCATATAGTAAACGGGCAAATTTTTCGAGGAGTGGCTCCACGCATAGTAGTATTCGTAACGGTGCTGATAAATAATAATGAAAAGAGTAGTTATCACTGAAACCACAGCCAAACTATGCACATAAAAACTTATGCGGGCAAAGCGTTTCCAAGACTGTTCCAAAGGAAGGTTTTGTTTTTGTTGAGCTAAGGTAGCTATCAAGTAAGCATAAAAACTAACCAAAGAGGCTACAAATGCTACAATAACTGAAAGATGACCAATATTCCCCAAAGTCGTGTTTATCATAAAAGTAGGTAAAGAAGATACATTTTTTTAATAGTATTTATTTTTTTATATTTCTTGTCTAACTTTTTGGTTTTATTTTTAGAATTTTTTTATGCCTCTTGGGTAGCCGTTTCAAGGTTATGATATACTCTTTGCACATCATCGTCCTCTTCCAAAAGGTCAATTAGTTTTTCAATATTCTTTAAGGTTTCAGGGTCGGTTACTCGTACCCAAGTTTGTGGTAAGCGTATGAGGCTGGCTTCTTCGGCTTCTAGGTTTTGTTGTTCTAAGGCTTTTTGTATCTTTCCAAATTGTTCTTT
>JANWZA010000036.1 GCA_025054775.1 Microscillaceae bacterium | reverse complement strand
ACAAAAAGGCAAATACACCATAAGAGCTTTTCGAGAGTTCTTGATTGAAATCTACAATAAAGATTTTGAAGAACAAAAGCAATATCTCAAACAGAACCTATTAGATTGGCAAGGTACTGAAAAGCAAACTGATGATATTTTAATTGTAGGAGTAAGAGCATAGTGAAATATGATGTAATTTAACAGAGGCATCCTTGGTATAAGTCGCTTTGTTGCTAGCTCGTAAAGAAGCCCAATCTATTAGTGTTGAGAATTTAATGATTCCCCTTACTACATCTTATCTATAATGCTACTCCCTATCTAAAAATCATAGCTTTTTTTATTATACGTTTACCTTTATGTACAAAATGGAAGTAGTAAACACCATTACTTAGAGCATTAGTATCAAAATAGTACAAGTTAGTATCTTTCACCTGAACGGGAAGAGTGTATTTTCGTACTAATAAGCCGATTGAATTATACACTAATAGTTCTACGGGTTGGCTGTCGTCAGGAATGTAATAATTGATGGTAATAATTTTATCAGTAGGAATAGGGCTAAACTGTAATATTTCAAAAGATTGTAAAATTTTGAAACAAGTGGTGTTATCGCTTACATCAGTATCTTCTAATTGATTGACTTTGAAGGCATTTACACAAATAAAAGGATTTTCTCTTTGTTCTTCAGGAGTTAGTCTTCGCGTTAAGGTAATAGTTTTCTCTTGGTTAGGAGCAACGAAGCCTTGCCAAATTTCGTTTACAGTTTCATTATTACCGATTTTAATTTGAAAATTAGTTTCTGTAAGGGGAAAAGAACTTTTGTTTTGAATAGTCAAGGTCATTTCACCTTGCTCACTAATTTGTAGGTTAGAAAGGGCAATATTGAGCAAAGGTGCAAAAACGGTAATAGTTTGGGTAGCAATACTCCCACATCCATTAGCCCCGCGCGCCTGAAAACCTACAGTAAATACGCCTTGTCTATTAAAAGTATAAGTGGGTGAAGGTTCGGTACTTGTACCGCCATCGCCAAATTCCCAAAAGTAGGAGGTGGCTCCTGTAGTAGTGTTTGTAAAGCGAACTGTTAGTGGTGCGTTGCCTTCTGTAATTGGATTAGTGAAACTGCTTGTAATACTTGGCTGAATAGTAAAACTCTTACTAACAGAATGTTGGCAACCATATCGCGTAGTAACAGTAAGCGTAACGTTGAATGTACCTGTATTTGTGAAAATAAATCTTGGATTTCTTTCAGTAGAGGTGCCACGTCCTGAGAAATTCCAGTGCCATTGAGTAATTGCATCGCCCCAGTTACCTACCAAAGTACTTGCATCAATAAATTGAGTAGGAGCATTGGCGCACAAATTACTGAAAGTAAAATTAGCAATAGGTTTGGGAGCTATTGTGATTTCCTTTGTAATCGATCCTGCACAATTTGTTGGATTACCTTCAAATAAGCTTAAAGTAACTTTATAGGTGCCAGGAATATTGTAAATATAGCTTGGGTTGCGCGTGTTCACATCTGAAGCATTGCCTATGACTAGACCTATTCCATCGCCAAAATCCCACCGATAAGTAACTACTGGAGTATTTACATTCCATCTACTCAAGTCAGTAAAGCGTACTGGTTCTCCTAAACATGTGCCTAATTCTACCTTGAAATCGGCTTTAGGTCTATCACTGATTACGATTGTTTTGGTGGTGGTATTCGTACAGCCTGTAGTGTTTTCTACTTTGAGCGTTACATTGAAGGTTCCTGCTCTGGGGTAACGATAAGTAGGGCTTCTCAAATTAGATTTAGGTGAACCGTCTCCGAAGTCCCATTCCCATTTGCTTACATTAGCATCACTGCCAATGCTTATATTGTTAAAAATGGTAGTTTCACCAAGGCATTGATTAGTAAAGTTAAAGTTTCCTACTGTAGCTTGTTTAACAGTGATTTGGTCATGATAAATTTTATCTAAATTACCATCAGAGTCAAAGGTACGTAAGTTAATTATATAATGACCAGGTAGAACGTAGTTCATAGTAGGGTTCTTTTCGGTGGAGGTAGCTATGTTAGCATTGCAATTATTAGGAAATTTTAATCTTACAAGTTGGTGTTGGTTAAAGGGAGGATTGAGGTTAGGGTGTCGGTTGATAGCAAAGGCATACCATTGAGAGTCTTGTTGTATTACTGTACCTGATAAAGTTGGACGATTAGAAAGGTTTTGCGTACCTAATATGCCAAAATTACCTAAATTAGTAGTCTCTACGGTTGGATTAGGAAAGTTATCAAATACATTCCTGACAATATTTCCATTGATAGAGAAGCTATAAATAATAAACTTATTACCATCTACCTTGATAGTCAAGTCAATAGGATTATTAGAAGTATGCAAGTTAGTAACAACAGGATTGGTGTTAAGAGGATTGCTTCCAAAGTTTAGTAATCGTACACTACCTCCGTCTCCGCATGCGACGGCATAAAATTGGTTGTTGTGAATGAATGAGGAAATACCAATCAGCCCTGATATTCCTAAATTAACAGTGGCGGTAGTAGCAGGTGAGTTGGCAAGACTATTACCAAAGTCCAACATAGTAATTGTACTACCATAATTTGTAACGTAAGCATATTTTTTATTAGCAATCCTATCAAACACGAAATCTATTCGGCAGGGAAAAGCAAAACTAGGAGCACTGATAATATTTGGAGCTGCAGGTACATTTTGCAAGCTATTTCCTAAACTAAAACGTAATAAAGTATTATTACTTACGTTTACTATGAACATATACCAAGTTGTGCCTTCTTTCTGAAGTTTTACCCCTATAGGGCCGTTCAAAAAAGGAAGGGATAAAACATTTACTTGTGGAGTGTTATCTAATGAGTTACCAAAATCTAGCCTAGCCACATTATTGCTATTTCTGGCAGTAACGAAGCCGTACCAGTTTCCATTGTCATCTTTTACGATTTCTATACCTTCTGGTCTTGCAATACCTACTATTGGATTTATCAATATTGTAGCTTCAGGAGTTTGCATAAGGTCGCCTGTGCAAAAGTCCCATTCATGCTTAGGAGCATTAGGTTGGGGGTTAGTAAAAGTGATGTTTTCTCTTGGGCAAACTTCGGCAGGAAGGTTAAAGGTTTGAGCGAAGAGATTAAGAAAAAGTAACAAGTTTAATAATAGTAAACCACTTTGTTTCATAGGACAAAAAAGTGTTTTATCAGAAATAAGACATGAGATTTTATACACAAGCAAGTGAAGTTTTACTTTCTTGTAAGTTACAAGCTTACGGTGTAGAATAATGCAAATATAACTTTTTTCGTGCAAAAAGCAAATTTTTTAGGTTAAATTAAGTCAAATCTTTGCACTAAAGAGATGCAAAGGGCAGGCCCCATAGTACGGGTGTGAGGTAAAGGAGCGAAGCCAATTCCAAAACGAACTAACCTTTGCCTTTTAGGGTATAGGACATTTCGGGTAAAAGGCAAAGGAATGTTCTAAAACCTTAAAAAAATCAAAAATTACCTAAATCTTTTTTTGTAAAGTACGAACAAAAGTTGAACATCTACACCAAAGTTATTAAGTCGCGAGGTGAGGTCGGCTTTTTTATCATTTTGATAAGTAGTAGGGTTGAGATTTTTATTAAACTCACTCCATTCACAAGGTAAAAACTGAAATTGATAAAAAGGACGAATACACAAAACCAAAGGGGAATGAATAGCAAAGTTAATGTAAATAGGAGCAACTGCTGTAGCCCCAGCAGTCCAATTTATAGGAGTTGGTTGATTACTTTCGCTTAAATTGATAGCATTCCATGTACCTTCAATAGCAACTCCTAGTCCAATATCTAGAACCTCACTACTAATAGGTAGACCCCCGAAACCCAACCCAAAGCTATTGACTTGAAAATTGATAGTGCGTTTAGCGTTGAGAGAAGCATCAAACCAAGAGAGTTTTTGGTTTCGGTTAGTGAAGCGGAATTCATAGAACGATCTTGCACCACTGCTTTTTTCATTATGTCCATAAAAAGCAACCGCTGCAGAGAAACCTTGTCCTTGTCCAATCTGCCCTATGGGTGTACCTGTGTTTTCTTGATAACGTTTAAGAGCAAAATTAAACCCTGTGGCTTCTATTTGCGATAACCCCCAGCCACAGCCGAGGGTGTAAGAAAATTTTCCGCCTCCCTCACCACCACGTTTGCGTTGGGCAAAGGTAGGATTAAGTAATCCGCAAAATAGGAGTAAAAATAGACAAAGAGTAATAGTAGATTTCATAGCAATATAGTTTGAGTTGAAAATGACTATATTTTTGATGAGTATTGCCAAAATACACAAGGGTGTTCTCCATTTATAAGCAGAGCGTTACAACCGAATACTTTTTCTAATATTTCTTTTTGTAACAGGTTATTTACTTCGCCTTGGGCTATGATATTACCTTGATATAAGAATACAATATTTTGTGCATACCGAATAGCCAAATTGATGTCATGCAAAATAGCAATTACGGTGATATGTTGTTTTTGAGCAAAATGTTGTATGATGTCTAATAATTGATGTTGAAAACTTACGTCTAGAGCAGTAGTCGGCTCATCAAGAAGTAAATATCTGTTGTTTTGTGGATTTTCGTGCCAAAGTTGTGCCAAAGTACGTGCTATATGTACGCGTTGTCGTTCTCCTCCTGAAAGTTGTTCATAATATAATTCTGCTAATTGCTCGGTTTGGGTGAGGTGCATGATTTGGGATAAAACAGCTTGTTGTGTTTGTTGCGTTTCCTTAAAATTGATTCTGCCCAAGGCAATTAAGTTTTTTACTTGAATAGGAAAAGATATGTGCGTATGTTGGGAAAGTACAGCTCGCTTACGGGCTAATTCTATGGGCTTATATTGCTCAATAGCTTGGTTATCAATATAGATTTTACCTTTTTGTGGGGAGAGTTCCCCTGCTATACAACGTAAAAGTGTGCTTTTGCCTGCTCCATTTTTACCTAAAATTGCTGTAAAAGTTTTTTCAGGGATGAGCAAAGAAATATCGTGTAAGATACTTCTCTGCTTTGTTTGATAGGAAACATTTTGTACTTCAATAGGCACCTTTTTGTTTAGTTTTTGTTTTGATTTCCTGTATTTGAAAGCCGCTCTACATTATCAGCAAGGCGAAGTTGTTCTATAAAGTCTTCAATAGCACCGTCCATGACTACGGGCAGGTTATAGACGGTATAACCTATGCGGTGGTCAGTAACACGTCCTTGTGGATAGTTATAGGTACGTATTTTTTCTGAACGGTCTCCGCTTCGTATCAATGAGCGTCGCTGTTGAGTAATTTCTTGGTTCTTTTTTTCTAGTTCCATTTCATAGAGTTTAGTACGGAGCATTTGCATGGCGCGCTCGCGGTTGGCTGATTGTGAACGTTCTACTTGGCATACTACCACGATGCCTGTGGGTTTATGGGTAAGTTGTACTTTAGTTTCAACTTTATTCACATTTTGCCCACCTGCTCCTCCTGAGCGTGAGGTTTGCATTTCAATATCGGCAGGGTTGAGTTCTATGTCTACCTCTTCGGCTTGGGGTAAGACTACTACACTTGCTGCTGAGGTATGTACACGTCCTTGAGTCTCGGTAGCAGGTACACGTTGTACTCTATGCACTCCTGACTCGTATTTGAGCGTACCATATACGTCTTCGCCTGTAATGCTCATAATGATTTCTTTGTAGCCACCTGCTGTGCCTTCGGTAAAATCAATAACTTCTACTTGCCAGCCTTGTTTTTCTGCAAAACGTTGATACATACGCCACAAATCTCCTGCAAAGAGGGCTGCCTCGTCACCTCCTGTACCTGCTCTGATTTCCATGATTACATCGCGGCTGTCGTTAGGGTCTTTGGGAATGAGCAAATCTCTCAAAGTATTTTCTACGGCTTCTTTTTTAGGTTCAAGTTCTTCTAATTCGGCTTTTGCCATTTCTCTGAAATCGGCATCTTTTTCTGTTTCTAACACTTTTTTTGCCGATTGGATGTTAGCTAATATGATTTGATATTGTTTATATTGTTCTACAATTTTGCCCAAATCTTTATATTCCTTGCTAATTTTCTTAAAATTTTTCATATCAGCCATAATTTCGGGCTTTGTGAGTAATTCAGCTACCTCGTCGTAGCGTTGCTTAATTGCTTCTAATTTTTCTATCATAAACGCAATAAAAAAATTCGCTTAAAAATTTGGAGTGCAAAGGTAAAGTTTTTTGTTTGATTTTTTTGCTTTCAGTTAAGATAAACGGATTGGTAAAAGGAATGTTATTCAGTTTTTATGTTCTTTTCTTGACTCCTTAGAAGTTCTTGCAAATGCTTACTCTAAATCCTGAATGAGCTCTTTGGGCTCTTCTGGCCCAATGTAAAGGCGTATCCAAGACCAGTGCAGAGTGTTATTTTGATAGTTTTGTGAATTAGTCTTGGCGATTTTCTCTTAATTCGTTAATAATGTAGGATAAATTCAGGGCAAGGTGATTATGCTAATACGATTTCTTGAATTTTAGCAAAACGTATTCCTTTTTGGCGTGCTTCGGTATAAATGGGCTCTCCTAGATGTCCTAAATTAGGCACATCTGTCATACAATCCTCAATAATAATCATTTTTTGGGCTAATTCAGGAGCAAAATCTATGGCTTGCTTAATGCTGGTAGCTACGCAATGCGACTTGGCTTCCCCTGCCACAAAGACATTTTCATATTGCTTCAGAGCATCAATCAGTTGTGTATTGAGTTGAGTTTCAGGGCATTCAGGAATAGGGATCTGAGCCATAAAGATTCCAAAATGCTCAGTGAGGGGATTTGTCCCCTTGATTTCTGCCCTGTACTCTCTGCCTGTTTGCTTTGCCCACTTTTGCAAGGCTTCAAAGAGCGTATCGTCAATGGCATTGCCTCGTGAGCCAATTACACAATGTTGTGGCCAAATAAAATGCAAAAATTTACCTTGTGCTTCCAACTCTTGCACATATTTAGTAGCTTTTTCAACTTCAAAGCGTGGCGTCCATTTGCCTTCGGTGATATCTTGTGAAGTGATTTGTGTAAAGGGAGGTGGGAAATTGCCGTCTTTATCTTGCCAAAAAGCAGGGTGCGAAATATCATTAATTGGGTGTGAGTCAAGGGTAACGCAAATATAGTCAATTTTATCTATATTTTGGCTAATGAAATGGGCTAATCGTTCCATGTCTTTTTCAGCACCAGGGACAAAGAGTGCGCCATTAGGATTGCAAAAATCGTATTGTGGGTCAATGATTAGAAAGGCATTTTTTTGTGTCCTCATAAGCTTTATAAAAGAAATGTTCGTAAGTTTTGTTCAGAGGCTAGCAGTAAATTTAATAGAAACAATTTGTAATTACTTTGTTTTTAGGAGCTTTTTTGTAATTTTATTTATTCTTTGAGCAACCTGCGAGCAATTTCGGCTATCATTTCGCTTTTGAGTTCTGCTAAAATTTCTTTTTTTAGTTCCTGTTTTAGCTTCGCAAGATTGAGTTCTGTGGGATATTTAGGCAGTGGTAGTTCTGAAGGGTTGTAGCTATTATTAAAAGGCGTATCTATGCCCAAGATTTCGGCTAATTGTACGTATCGTGGGAGGCTAATTTCGCGTTGCCCGTTCTCCCAACCTGAGTAGGTTGCTTGGGTAATTCCTAATTTATCAGCGATTTGTTGTTGGCTCAAGCCTAACTCTTTACGTTTTTCACGTAAGGTGCGAGCAATATTTTTGTTAAATTTTTCTATGTTTTCCATATACTATTTTTGAAGTTGCGGTTTAAGTAATTGCAGCTAATTGTTTGGTATAGATCTTATACTCTGACTTGTGAACTTGAAACAAATTTTGGTTTGGTGGTAAAATGTCGTAATATCCAATAATCAAAAAGCCGTCATCTTTCAAGGCATTGTAAAGTTTCTGCAGTACTTTATTTTTTAGAATATCGTCAAAGTAAATCATAACATTTCGACAGAAAATAATATCAAACTCTTCAAAAACTTCATTTCGTACTAGATTGTGTTGGGAAAAAGTGGTATTTTGTAACAAATCTTCGTTAAATTTTAATCCTTTGGAACTAATTTGAGCATATTTAGCCAATTTATTTTGCGAATTCCGTGTAAATTCTTTATAATTCTGGCTATATTGCAACAACAAATCGTATTCATAAAACCCTTCCATAGCTTTTCGTAACGATTCGGTGTTGATATCGGTAGCCCAAAGTGTAGTTTTATGCCAAGAATTTGCTTCTTTAAGTAGCATCAAGATGGAATACACCTCTTCTCCTGTGGAACAGCCTGCACTCCAAATCTTAATTTTGGGTTGTTGTGCATACCGTTTTTCAATAATTTCTGTTTGAATATACTGCCAAAGTGGTGGATTTCTAAATAATTCGGTGAGATTAACGGTAATTTCATTGATAAATTTAGTAACGAATCCATCTTCATAGAGTACTAGTTTCCAAAGTTCATATACGTTTTCTACTCCTAGTCGGTTCATCGCCCAACTCACACGTCTGCGGAAGGAATTAGGCTCATAGTTCCGAAAATCAATTCCATAACGGCTATACAAAGCAGAAGTAACTACTTCCAGTTCTTCAGGGCTAATGGTACGCAAGGTTATATATTTTTTGAATGAACAATGTCGATATTTTCATGTAAATAGCTGATAAAGCAAAAATAGGAGTTTTTTTTCACATATACAAACCTTCAATATTTGAATTTAGCAACGATTTTTGCTAAATAACAAAGAAAAAGTATTTTTGTATTTGTGTGTCTCAAGGAGATTCTTTCTTTTTTATGCCTAAAAACCTGTTTTTAAGTATATTGTTGTTAGGAATTAGCCAAAATGTGTTAGGGCAGGTGTATGCTTTGGATAGCCTAAAAAAGCTGCTTCAAAGACCTAATTTAGCTGATACTACTCGCATTTTAGCCTCTTTGGAGTATGCTTTTGAAGTACGTTATACTCAATTAGATACTCTTCCAGAAGTAGCAAAAATTTGCCTACAAAAAGCACAACAAATTAAATTTGAAAAAGGTATTGCTCTGTCTTACTATATTCAAGGGGTATGGTTCTCACTTAAAGCCAACTACGAAAAGGCGTTAGAATTATATTTTAAGGCACTACATTTAGCCGAAAAAATACAATATGCTTCGTGCCAAGCACGCATCATCAATAATGTTGCCATCGTATATTATTACCAAAAACGTTTTAACAAAGCCCGTGAATTCTTGTATAAAAGCCTCAAAATCAACCAACAAATTAATAATCTTTCTGAAATAGCCCGCTGCTATAATAACTTAGGTAGATTAGATTTTGAGGAGAAGAAGTATTTGGATGCAATACAGTTATTCGAAAAGGCCATTCAAACCACTCAGAAAATCAAGTCCAGAAGCGATTTTTCTATTTATTATTGCAACTTTGCTGAAACCTCGTTGCATCTCAACAGTTATACCGCTGCTGTTGAAAATGCTCAAAAAGCTCTGAAATCCGCTCTTAAAGCAGAAAATAAACGCATGATTGCTCGCTCTAAAATTGTATTAGGAGCTGCCTATTTTCAACTCGGCAAATTTCAGGAAGCTCAAAAATTACTAGACGATGGCACGCAAGCTATTCGCAACATCAATTTAGAAGATTATATTGTAGGTCTGGAATATTCCTATAAGTTATACGAAAAACTCCAAAATTTTCACAAAGCTTATGATTTACTCAAAACCTACAAAATTATGACCGATAGCTTGACTAATTTAGACAACTACAAAGTTACTCTACAAAAGGAATATGAATATAATGAAAACAAAATACGCATGGAGCAGATTCGCCAAGAGGAGCAGCGCAAGGCAGAACGCAAGCAAGAGAAAATTATCAGAGTCGCTTTTATCATAGGGCTTTGCCTGCTGTCAGGTATGTTATTTTTTGCCTTCCGCTCCATTCGGATTAAGGCACGCGCTTTAAATATTATCTCCCAACAAAAACAAGAAATAGAACAACAAAAAGAGGAAATTTTACAACAGCAACAAGAACTTTTAGGCCTGAATGAAAGTTTAGAAGCTCAACAAAAAAATCTACAAGAAACTTACCAAAAACTCAAACTTACTACCGAAGAATTGGGTAAAAGTATTAAATATGCTTCGCACTTGCAGGCCTTAATTTTGCCTGAACCTGCTCTCCTAAAACAATTTTTTAACGATTTCTTTATCATTTACTTGCCCAAAGATGTAGTCTCAGGGGATTTCTATTGGTTTAGTCCTATTGATAAACAAAAAGCCATCTTCGCTTTAGCTGACTGCACAGGGCATGGAGTACCAGGCGCTTTTATGAGCATGCTTGGTTCTACTATTTTACACGAACTTGTTACCCAAAAAAGTATTTACAATCCCTCTCAGATTCTAAAAAGCCTTAATGACAGTATTGTACGTATTCTGAAACAAGACCAAGACCGTAACCACGATGGCATGGATATAAGCGTGCTCTTTTTCAATAAACAAACTAACTGCATAGAAACTACTTTTGCTGGCTCTAAAAGTAAAATGTATCTATCTGAAAATCAAAAATTTACTATTATTAAAGGAGATAGGGTGCACCTCGGAGGAAGTCTTTTAGAAAAAGATTTTACTGATAAAACTTTCTATGTGAGTTATGGCTCTATTTTTTACCTACTCACCGATGGCTTTGCCGACCAAAACAATGCTGAAAGAAAACGGTTAGGAAACTCAATAATTGAGCAAACCTTGCAAAAATATGCCCAACATCCCCTAGAAAAGCAAAAAGAAATTCTCTTAGCCCTCTTGAAAAACCACCAACAAAACGAAAAACAACGCGACGATATTTCGTTTATCGGACTAAAACTCTAAAAACCTTGCTCAAATACGAGAAAATACTTAACTTTGTGTTCTAATTTAGCAAGCCTTGCTATCTTTTAGTTTTGACTATATGAAGCACTATTTTTGCCAAGTTTTAACCAATGCTGTCCTTACTATTTACATTTATCTTGGAGTAACTATCTTATTCTCTTCAACTACCCAAGCCCAAGGCGGATTACTTTTAGACAAAATAGTAGCAAAAGTAGATAATTATATTATTCTCAAATCAGAGTTGGACTATGCCTATTTTAACGCTATCAATGGGCAAAACCCACAACCTCCAGGCAGGAAAACCCTTTGCCAAATTCTAGAAGGCCTAATAATCAATAAGTTACTATTAGCCAAAGCCGAAATAGACTCAGTAGTAGTAAAAGAAAAGCAAGTTACTGACGAGCTCAACCGCAGAATGGAATATATGATTAAAACTACAGGGGGCGATGCCAAACGTATTGAGGAAGCTTTCGGCAAAAGTATTGAAGTGCTGAAAGAGGAATTGCGCACCCAAGTAAAAGAGCAACTTATCATGCGAGAAATGGAAAACAAAATTACAGCGGATGTGAAAATCACCCCCAAAGAAGTGCGTAAATTTTTTAATTCTATCCCCAAAGATAGCATCCCATATTTAGGAACAGAGGTAGAAGTAGCACAAATCGTAAAACTCCCCATCATAAACCGCGAACAAAAACAAGCCCTCAAAGATAAATTAGAGAAAATCCGCCAACGCATCCTCAAAGGTGAGGATTTTGCCACCCTAGCTAAACAATACTCAGAAGATTTTGTAACTGCCAAAGACGGGGGAGATTTGGGCTGGCAAGAACGTGGAAATCTCGTCCCCGAATTTGAAGCCGCTGTTTTTAGAATGAAGCCAGGAGAAGTTTCTCAAGTTATTGAATCCCAATTTGGATTTCATATTATTAAACTTATAGAAAGACGAGGTAACCAGTACCGTTCCAGCCATATCCTTATGCGACCTAATTACGACCTAGCTGACCTGAGCCAAGCTGAAAAATACCTAGATAGCTTACGTACTAAAATTTTACAAGATAGCATTAAATTTGAAAAAGCCGCCAAAGAATTCTCCGACGATAAGGCTACTGCACAAAACCTAGGCTATTTCATGAGCCCCTCAGGAGGACGCAAACTCTTTACCGATGAGATTGATTTTTACCTCTACTCTGTAATTGATACCATGAAAGTAGGGACAATTAGCAAGCCCGTTCCTTACCGTACTGATGACGGCAAGCAAGCCATGCGTATTATTTACTTCAAATCTAAAACGCCACCACACCCTGCTAGCTTGGAAACAGACTACCCAAAAATTTATACTTACGCTCTCAATGATAAGAAAAATAAAGCAATTATGCAATGGTTCAAACGTACTCGCAATGAAGTCTATATCCGTTTAGAACCTGAATACAAGGATTGTAAGCTAACAGAATTGCAAATAGATTGAGATATTCAAATGAATTTTAAGCTAATTACTGGAAATGCAGTAGGTTCAATCCCAATAATAATTTTTTTTGTACTCTTCCCAGAGCATACCGCGTAGGGCAGATTTGCGTTGCTCTAATTCTTGAATTTGCTTGCGGATGATTTTTTCTTGTTTTTTAAGGGTTTTTATTTGCAAATCAAAATTTTCTATAGGTTTAATGTAAGTACTTTCTAGTTCCTGAAAACGCATAATAAGTTTGGCCTTTATTTCGTTGATATGCTCACCAAAATTTAGCCCTAAAAAGCTCATACTTACATCATCACCTGCTACTTGTACAAATTGTTGTGTAAGTAATTCTTTCCACTCCTCAATAGAGTGGGCTTTCATGAGAGTGTTAAGCAATACATATTCAAAGTGAGCAGGTGTTTCTAAATATGCAAAGCAACCGTCTGTAGCTGTAATAAGCATAAAAGGTTCGTCTAACGTGCAGTCAAATTGATGCAAAATAAAATCCGTATCCGCATTGATACAATTAGAAATTACGCCATCATCTAATAAATTAGAAAGTGCGTCAGGGTTATTTTTCAAGTCATCCTTGGAAATTTGCACCAAACCTGTACTTGTGAGCAAATAGCACCGTGAGTCACCTGCCCAAAAAGCGTGAACTTCCACCAAAAAATTTTCTTTTTTTTCGTACCAAAAACCTGCTATGGTAGTGGGCAAACGTTTTATCAATTTACTTCGCAGTTTGGAAGGGTTACGGTCTATTTCTGCAATATGTAACCGGAATGCTTGGCGTAGTTTATATTTAAGAGTTTCTATAAAGTTATCATCAATAAACTCGGCATTCTGAAAGACCTGTTCGGTGAGTTGTTTTGCAAGGCGCGAGGCAATATAAGCTCCTGTGGCTGTGGTTGGCTCTTGGTTAAGCTGTTCTGGCGGTAAGGTATAAGAGGCGCTTCCAGCTCCTCCTAATCCATCATAAACTGCCAAAAGCCCTCGGTTCTGCTTAAAGAGTAAAGTTGGTGGAGCATCTTCCCCTTTATCTTTTATTCGTTCAGTCCAAATGGTAAAATGCATATTTTTAACAATTTAAGGCAGAATTTCTATATCGAAAACAAATTCTTGCGCTGATTTTCCACTTTCATCTATTCGGCTACTA
>JANWZA010000056.1 GCA_025054775.1 Microscillaceae bacterium | reverse complement strand
GTTAGTATAATAAGAGGAGGGATAAGATAATTAGTAGCTTTTATCAATCAACTTACATTGAAAGCATTTGTCGATATCAAATAACATTTCCTTTGCGAAGCGAACCATGTGCATACCTAACTCCCAGGTTGGGAGTTAGGTATATTTTTTATTGGACTTATGGGTTTGGGGGTTGCTCTTAAGAATTTGCAACAGGCAATTGCCAAACTCTGAAAAAAATATTTAGCCCTCGTATAGATTGTATGAATGCAAGAATGAATATCTCTATTTTTTTCATAAATTTCACAAACAAATTTGTGTTTTTTTCAATTAGTGCAAAAACTTATAAACTTACTAAGTTGATACTTACTAGAAAATAGAGCGGATTAGTTAGGCTATTTTCAGCTACATATTTTTGGTCGCCAAAGAAGCCTCTAAAGAACTCACCATTATCAATGTTGTAACGGTAGTTTATGCGATAGCCTGCTTGCACGGAAAGCCAAATAAACCCAGAGAGCGAAGTTTCATAAATAGCTCTAAATCGGAGTTCGGAGCGGCGAAGTTCTAAATCGGTGTATGTATTGTTTGGTGTGTTAAATATTCCGTCTTTATTTTTGAGCCGGTAGCTATTACCTTCTAATTCATAGCCTAAAAGCAAAATACTCCGTGGATTGAAAGTCTTGCGGTAATGTGCTCTTGCAGGAAATAATGCCTCGATACCCCATTTACGGCTGGTTGCAGTATAATTATATAAAATAACTGGAATATAGTTCACCTCTCCCACACGATAGGTACGTGCTATACCAAAGCCATATTGTAGGCGGTCGTGCTTTTTCCAGCCATAAAGTGCTGCTATGGAGTGCTTTACATAGCGTAGAGGTTGCCATTCATCTAACTTATAGTCTCCGTTAAGGTCATGCTGTGAACTATACAAAATAAAGTTTTTTTCGTTCAAAGGCTTGAAAATTGTAAGGCTGATTCCTGTACTACGCAAAGCAGTCTGTTCTAGAGATTTTTGCAGAGGTTGGCTGGTAGGTCGCTCAAAATTGTAATGGCTTTCTAAATAATTTACTCCTAAATTGATAAGAATTTGATTTTTAGAAATTATGGGAAAGTTGGCTGCAAGGCGTAATCCGTGTGTAGCTTGCACATTACTGGTTTGTGTATTCGTATTTTCGGTATCAAATTGCATTTGATAGGGCAATTGCCAATCGTAGCCGACAGAGATGAGTTTGTTAGGGCTGAGGTCAAATATTTTAGAAGTACAATACCTCTTAGTACCTTTTGCCATTTCTACCTCTCCTTGAAAGTCTTGGAAGTTTACTGGCTCTTCATCTTCCTCGTCTTTCTTTTTTTTAGTACTATCTGTTTGGGCAAAGGTGAAAAAATTAAGCAAAAACAGGCTAAAAATTATGTGAATTAAAATGTAAAAATTTATTTTCATAGTATTTAGTAACAGTTTGATTTGTAAGTGAATAAGAAAAAATTTTGTAAGGTATCTGGCTTTATGCCAAAACTTAATTTGGCTACAACGGTTTGAGACATTACAAAACACTGAAAATATGCAAAACATTACATCCGCTAAGGTATGAAAAAATATTAAGATTTTGATGTTTTGAAAAAAAATACTAATATTGCAAAGGTTTCAAGGTAAATACTTGTTTTCAAACCATTTACGAGTAATTTTTTGAAACCTTAAACTACGCAGAAGCGTTTTACTTTTTAGTAAAAAAGTTCTTTCCTTGAATGCCTTAGCGCTTATAGTCAAGAGAAAGGCAATTTTAAAGTTTTTTTACCTAAAAAATTTCTTTATGTTAGAATTTTACTTGTGTATTCTTGAAGCTATTGCAAACACACAAAAAACAGCTTTTTTAACCAAATTTAACAATTTGGTCTATGCGGATAACAAGCTTTCCAACGAAGAAAAGTTGTTCCTTTTTAGCGAAATGCAAAGGCTATGGAATAAGAAGCAAGTTAATTCATTGGGAAATTTATCCGAAGTTTCTGCAATGCCTGTGAATGTAGAAGGATATAATTCTAATCCCAGGAGCAAAAATATCTCTAATAAGTAGAGCTTTGAATGCAAATAGAAATATAGGATAAGCTAACAACTAATCAGACGGTGAAAATGGTTTGAAAAGTTGTAGTTTGCTTTTCGTTCTCCTTTTTCTTGATTAAGTTAAGAGACTAATTAAATCGTGTAATGTAATAATCCGACTGCCAATAAAATTCTTCAATTAAATTGTTTTATTCTTCAATTAAATTGTTTTGCTGAAGGTTTGAAACTTACGCCTGCCGAAAGATATTAGCAAAGAAGGGAGTTTCTATCTGAAAGTAAATTACTTACACTTTTCCACCCAAAATCTCAAGCCCAAATTAACTAAACTATTTTATTAACAACCTAAACACGAAATTTTGCAATACCTTACCCTGAGAGGGCGATTCTTAGCCAAGTGTTTTATACTGATATGCACCTCGTTTTGAAAGCGATATGCTTACGAAAGTAGATTTAATGCCTAGGGCAAATAGTTTGGAAATTCGCAACCCCTTTTTGGATTTTCAGGTAAATTTTGAAGTTGTTTAGGATTTATTTTTCAGTTCGTTCCATGTATAGAAATGGAGGTAAATGTTTACTACTTACGAGTACTATCTTTGCTTAATATTTCCATAAGAGAGGTATTTTAGATTATACTCCTTAAAAATAAAACCTTTGATTTGAAAATCTCTTGTAATCCTAAATAACTTCTTTATCAAATTAAATTCAAGCAAAACCACATGAAAGTACAAATTCGGCGCCTAAACTCTGAATTTTTGATGGAAGCCCACAACGAAGCGGGCAATACAATACAAATGGACAACTCTACAGCTGAAAACCAGCAAGGTTTTAGCCCTATGCAACTGCTCTTAGCAGGCATTGGTGGGTGCAGTATGATTGATATTTTAATGATTTTGAAAAAACAGCGCCAAGATGTGCAGGATATTCATATTCACGTAGAAGGGCAAAGAGTAGAGCAAATTCCCAAAGTTTTTGAAAAAATTATTCTACATTATATCTTTTTTGGAAGTGTAGAGCCCGAAAAAGCTCAAAGAGCGATAGAATTGTCATTAGAAAAATACTGCTCTGTGTCTAAAATGTTAGAAAAAACTGCCCAAATTTCTTATACTTTTGAGGTAAAAAATAGTAATAACTTACAAAGTTAATTTTGGCTTTATGCTTGTTTTTTTTATCACACTTTACATTATTTTTACTATTGGCATAGGTTATTATGCCTCCTCCAAAGTACAAACGGCTACCGATTTTGCCTTAGCAGGTAGGCAACTTCCGCTCTCTATTTCGGCTACATCGTTGTTTGCTACGTGGTTTGGGGCAGAGGTAGTGCTTGGGGCAAGTGCTGAATTTGCTACAAAAGGAGTTTTGGGTATCATAGAAGAGCCACTTGGAGCGGTATTGGCTTTGACACTCATCGGTCTTTTCTTTTCACGTCCTTTGTATCGCTTAAATATTTATACTTTTGGTGATTTCTTTCGGCTCAGGTTTGGGCAAACGGCTGAGTGGTTATCAAGTTTGATTATGGTTTTGAGTTACTTTGGTTGGATTGCCGCTCAGTTTGTGGCTTTGGGAGGCGTCATTCACACAATTTTAGGAATTCTTACTAATTATGCTGTTTTAATTGGAGCAGTTATTGTACTAGTTTATACCTACATAGGTGGAATGTGGGCGATTTCTTTAGCAGATTTTATACAAACTATTGTTATTCTTATAGGTTTATTGCTAATTTTAGCAATTTTTTTGGCAAAAATTCCTGATTTTTCAGTAGTAATCCAAGCACAACCGAAGGGATTTTTTAATTTTTTGCCTGAAAATACTTGGCATGGCTGGTTGCATTATCTTACGGCATGGCTTACGATTGGTTTGGGAGGTATTCCTTCGCAAGATATTTTTCAGCGAATCATGTCAGCAAAATCTGAAAAAGTTGCTGTAAGAATGGCATACTTAGCAAGTGTGATGTATTTGTTCCTTACTGCAGTTCCTTTGATTATTGTGTTAATAATCAAGTACTTATATCCAGAATACATGCAAGGTGATACTGAAATGTTATTGCCTAAAGCTATTGTAGAGCATACCCCTGTGTACGTGCAAATTGCTTTTTTTGGAGCCTTGATTTCAGCAATTATGAGTACGGCAAGTGGAACGATTTTAGCCCCTGCAACGATTTTAGCTGAAAATATTTTACGTCCTATTTTTAAGGTAGATACTGACAGCAAAATGCTCACTTTGTTACGGAGTTCTGTAGTAATTGTAGCTCTTATTTCATTAATTTTAGCATATAGCAAAGCTAATATCTTTGCTTTAGCATCTATGGCAGGAGCTATCGGGTTGGTATCTTTGTTCACTTCTATTGTGGCAGGCTTGTATGTAACAAATTGTAGTAGTTTAGCCTGTTTAGTCTCTATGGTTACAGGCTTGATGGTTTGGGCAATTTTAGAAATTTGGGCTACTGATCTGATAACCAGTACTTTGGCAGGTTTTTTGATAAGTATTGCTACTTTTATAATAGTAGAATTGTATGTAAGATTTCATTCAAAAATGTGTAGTTAATATTTTTTTATTCAAAAAGGTACTTTTTATCTTGCAGGAACTAGGTAGCGTATAATTAGGTTTATGCTAAAGAAGTAGAAATCATTTTTATATCTTTGCATTAAATTTGCTATCTATCAAACGAAAAAACCTTCCATTCTGCATAAAGAAAATAAAAAAACTATGAAAAGTTTAATTTTGGTAATCCTTGCATGGGTTGCCCTTATTTGTGTGGCTTCAGCTCAAGCGGTCATCAAGCTAAATAAGGATGAGCATGACTTTGGCAATATAGATGAAGGTACTATAGCCACTTATGAATTTGAAATTACTAATGTAGGCGATCAGCCTCTAATCATTTCAGAAGTACAAGCCAGTTGTGGTTGCACTACTCCTTATTGGACGCAAGAACCGATTTTACCTGGGCAAAAAGGCAAAGTTACAGCTTCTTACAATAGTAGTGGCAGACCTGATGCTTTTGTAAAAAGCATTACTATCAAGAGCAATGCTAGCGAGCCTAATAAAGTAGTCCTAATTAAAGGGTACGTAAAACCTAAATCGCAACAAAGCACAGCCTCTTTGCAAAGTAATCTATTTAGCCTCACTAATTCTAATCAGCCTACACAACAAACCACCTCTCAACCTCCTAAACAACCCGATATACGTATTGATAAAGTAGAACATAACTTTGGAAATATTGAAGTAAAGCAACGTGCTAAGGAAAGATTTAGTATTTACAATGCAGGTACAGGCGAACTCACCCTTTTGGGCTTTGATAGCCAATGTAAATGTGCCCAGTTTGGTATCAATTCTGAAATTTTAGCCCCTGGACAAATCGGAACGTTGGAAATTAATTATGTTCCTGAAGAGGCGAAATATTTTGAGGATGTATTTACCATTTATACTAACGACCCTGTGCGCCCTCAAATTAGCATAAAACTACGTGCCAACGTCTATGAAAATTTTAGTAAAACTATGTTTTTAGACAAAAAAGAGGTCGCTCCGTTTGAATATTAACAAAAATTCGCTTTGTCAATAACTCACCTAAATAATTTAGTAAACCTAATTTATTTTGGTGAGTTATTTTTGTATCTTTTTAGTACTTTTGTACTTTAATCTTAACGCAATTTATCGTTCTTACTCTTAAACCTTTGAAAGTTATGTCAAATAAATCTGCTATTTCTCTTGCTTTGTTTTTTCTTGTGAGTATAAATGCTTACGCACAAAGTGTAAACGAAAAAGTGCTCAAATGTTTAGAGGATACCAAATTTGAAAATTTGGACAACTTTAACGAGCAACGTATGAATTTTCAGTTTGCGGCGTGGGCAAAAAAATTACATTTAGAGTGCGACCGCATGATTAGCCGCATGAGCTCCGAAAAAGTAGAAGCTATTGCCCAAGAGCGCGAAGCCGTAATAGCTATGGCAAAACTCTCCGAAAGTTGCGACGTGTTAAAAGCAGTACAGAATCCGTTACAAAAAATAGAGAAAATCTATAAAGAAAAGATTAAAGAAAAGACAACCAAACCTTCAGCAAATATGCTTACTGTTGAAGATAACAAAGCTTATCTTATGACCTTAGACGATGCCAAAGAACTAAAAAAACAATTAGAAACCATTATCAAAAAATTGAAACTTTAAGCCCTTAGTTTTACGTAAGTATTATGCAACCCCTATGGGAAACCGCTTTTGGAAGGTTCAGAATTTTGGCTTTTTTGGAAGGTGTATCGCTCTTGGTGATTTTGTTTGTAACTATGCCTCTCAAATATTGGTATGATATGCCTGCCCCCAATAAATTTTGGGGAATGTTACATGGTATTTTGTTTATTGCCTACGTGTTATGGGTGATTCAACTCAAAATAGAACAAAATTGGTCTTGGCAAAAAACTTTTTTAGCTCTCATAGCGGCTATTTTGCCGTTGGGGACGTTTTGGGCAGATAGAAAACTTTTTCAAATACGCAGTTAATTATTCGGTTATTTTATTGATATTCAACTTTTTTCACAAACGACTATGATACAAAAAATGCTTTTTATCGTGTTTGTTTTTGCTATGAGCGTAGGAATTGGCTTGGCTCAAAAATCGCGAAACTGGGATAAGATTGACAAACGCATTACCACTTGTATAGCTAATAACATGGATATTGAAGTCCAAAAGAATTTAGTTTTTCACTTTTGGTGTAATAAAATGATTGAGTATTGTGAAGGAGTAATTAAAGGAGGAGAGGCATACGGGGGAAAGTATATCGTTTTACTTTCTAATGAAAAAAAGAATCTCTATGGTTTAGTAGAATTAGCAGACAAATGTGAAACCTTAGCCCAAGTTAAAGAGCAGCTCACCGCTATTAAAGCTATTTATGAAGAGAGCCTAAAAACTGAAACTAATAAACGCATCAGGGAAAATCCTAATAGTGACGGCAACGTTTTTGAAACAGACGAGATAGTAAACCTTGAACTTAATACCAACAAAGCCCGCAAAATGCGTAATTTATTCGAGAAAATTCAAAAAATATTAGATATCTAACATCTAAACCAATCCACATATGCTTACTGCTACCAAGCATGCAAGGCATAAACGCTTGGTAGCAACTAATAGCAATTTTACCAAAGTTATGCCCGAAAAGCTAAAAATAGGAATTTATGCCAAGCCAAATTAAATTAAATGAATGTTTGAATTAGCCTAATTAGGTATGTTTCCAATAACTTGTCTTTTTTAAAAGATTAAAAAACTGGTACGATAAAGCATAACCACGCAATAAAAAATACTCATTTTTTGGTAATCTAAAACATGAACAATTACTACTATTCATATGGTAGTTCATGGCTGTGGTGGTTGCTTTGTTCTTTTTTTATGCTGTCTAACCTGTCCCTTTTTGCCCAAGAGCCTATTTGGTATTTGAGCCATCGCATACCCATAGCTACTCCTACGGCAGTTTCAGTGAATAAGCAAAACCATATTTTAGTAGCAGACAATCGTTACAACCTTACTCAATATGATACAAGTGGTAAAGTTATTCTGCAGTTCTCTATGCCTCAGATGGCTGAGGCTCAACTCATTGAGGCATGGCAAACCGTGAGAACAGTTGTATTTTACCAAGATTTGCAAGAGATTTTCTTGTTTGATAGGTTTCTTAATCTTAAAACATCTTACAAATTTTTGCCCTCCTCTCAAATTGGTTTCGTGTCTATAGCTACTATTTCGCCCACAGGTGAGTTTTGGATTATGGACAATACTGACTTTCGGCTCAAAAAATATAATCCTGACTTTAAAGAAATAAATCTTTTTATTTCCTTGGATTTTTTACTAGCTAATGCTAGCTATAAGATTAGTTTTTTAAGAGAATACCAAAATTTACTTTTCGTAACTGATACTGAAACAGGTATTTGGATTTTTGATAACTTAGGCAACTTTAAGCAAAAACTCGCTTACCCAAATGTTAAATTTATTGGAGTATGGAGAGAGGAGATTTACTTTCTGCAAAAAAATCAACTTGTTTTTTATCACCTATATCAACAGACTACACGAACAGTCTCACTACCTCAAAGCACTAACGATTATCTTTTTGCCTTATTCCTAGATACGCATTATGCTTTGTTTACTGCTACTGATTTATTGATTTATCACCTAAAATGAATTTTTACCACAACCATGAAAATTTTACTCATAGAAGACGAGCAACTTTTGGCTGATAGCATCTTGAAATATTTACAGAAAGAAAATTACTTGTGCGAAGTAGCTTATGATTTTGATACTGCCTCTGAAAAAATTGCCCTCTACCAATACGATATAATTATTTTAGATATTACTCTACCTGGGGGAAATGGCTTAGAATTATTACGACAAATCAAAAAAGCCAAAATGCGTGCAAGTGTTATCATTATTTCTGCACGTAATTCAGTGGAGGACAAGATATTAGGTTTGGACTTAGGAGCCGATGACTATATTACTAAGCCCTTTCATTTAGCTGAATTGAATGCCCGTATCAAATCTAATTTTAGAAAGCGAAATTTTGAAGGAAATAAAGAAATAGTTTATGATAAAATAACACTCAACATAGATACAGCCGAAGTCAGAGTATGCGGTGAGCCTATCCTACTTACGCGCAAAGAATATGAACTATTGCTGTATTTTATCAACAATCGCGAGCGAATAGTTACCAAAGAAGCCATAGCCGAACACCTTTGGGGAGATAACATAGACACGGTAGACTCCTTTGATTTTATTTATACACACATCAAAAACCTAAGAAAAAAAATTATGGAAAAAGGTGGCGATAATTACATTAAAACCGTTTATAGCATGGGCTACAAATTTCATAAAGATTAAGCATTGTGAATTACCTTACGAAAAAGTTCATTAAGTGGTTCAATTTGAACGTTATCAGTGCGTACCAAAGAAGGTACAAACGCTTCATAAGCTACAATTTGCTTTTCTAAATAAGCATTGAGTTCTGGATTTTTTTCTATAGTTTGATTATCTTGTCCATTTCTTTTTTGTGCTAATAGTTGTCTTACTAAATTCAAAATATCAGCTTCTTGTATAACATAACATAATTTCTCTATTTCTAACGGCGGGATAGTCTGCTTTTCTGCTATCCAAATAGCGGCTAAAAGAGAACGAATAGCATACAAATACTTTCGGAGTAAGGGGTGAGTGGCTTTCAAGTCTTGTTGGAGAATACTACGGGCTATGCCAAGATAATGGCTTAGACTATGCCTTAAATTAAAGTATTGGGGAGCTAATTTATTGATGTCTATTACGAAGTCAGTTTCTCGGGTATAAATCATAGGCGATTGCAAACACTCAAAAGCTAACGGATAAGATTTGGCAATAAGATTTAACATTTTACGAATATCCCAACCAATCAATTCTATCTCTTCCCCATTGGGAGTGTGTGTAAAGGTTTCTATTGTGTCTTTGCGGTCTTGAATAGAAAGATACCAATTAGTTGAGTGCAAATATATGAAGCGTACTTCAAAATCGGTATCCTTTGAGGATGCTCCCCATGCCCTCGCCCCTAATTCGCAGGCGTATAAGACTCTGATTTGTCGCTCTTCGGTTAAATTAGCCAGCTCTGCCAAGACTAGATTCTCCATAGTTTTATTTCAATAAAATAAAATTCTTTTCAAATAACGTAAAAAAAACGATAAGAAAAAAAAGTTCGTTAAAATTAACTAAGCGAATATAAACTAAAATTTAGTTTTTTACGTTACAAGGTATGTATTATTTCAAGGTACTCAAAATTTAAAGACCCTTAAAACCATGAAAAAAACATTTTTTGCAAGTTTAGTAAGCTTTGCTATAATTTTGTTTACACTGTCTTTGGTAAAAGCCCAATCTAACCTCAAAACAGCCTCAGGCCCTATGGCAAAATGGGGGATTAGCAAAAACAACAAAGTGATTGACGGTGATACCCATGATTTTGGCAATATTCCCGCAGGTACTCCTGTAAGTGTAGACTTTGTGGTAACTAATACAGGTACTGCACCGCTTATTCTCTCTAGCGTACAAGCCTCCTGTGGCTGTACCACACCAGAATGGACAAAAGAGCCTATCCCTCCTGGCAAGTCAGGCAAAATTAAGGCTACCTATAATGCTGCCGCAGTAGGACCTTTTAATAAGGGAATTACCGTAATTTCTAACTCTGTTGATCAACCTACCAAAGTGCTTTATATAAAGGGTGAGGTAAAAATGCAAGGACAATAATAGCTTGACGTTCTAATTTTATCAAAACTTTCCAAAATATTAATTTTTGGAAAGTTTTGACATAAAACTACATAAAACTATGAATGAAAGAAACTTTAACTAGATCCTCAACATAATTTTTTAACCTTCTGCTTTTTTTTTTTTTAACCCTCTGCCTTTAAATTCTGAAAAATTTGATAGATAATCCTTAACTTTTACAATTTTTATCGTATCTCACTTTGTTAAACCTACTTTTAGACGCTTTTCCGCTACTCTAATTTGAATTTTAGAAATCTTGCTTCTACTTGTTTTTATTTATCATAAATTTGATACGAGAGTAAAGTTTAATTTTTTGATTTTACTAACCTATTGAAAGACAAGAACTTATGTCATGTATTTTTTGCGAAAAAAAACTTTTTTCTCATCTGGATAAAAAATATATGTCAAATAATTGTGAATTTATTGAAAAAAGTGTATTTTTGTAAAATGTAATTCATTATTTAGCAAATCCCTATCAAATCATTACTTTGTATTGTAGTACAATTATTGTTTATACAATTTACTCTAAATGTTTAATCAAATTATGCAAAATCTGTACACTCAATCCAAGAAAAAACTACCTAAAAAAGCATTATTAATTATGCTTTTAGGTGCATTTTGGGCGATTGTGGCTACCTATAGTACACAAGCACAAGTCACTTTGCTCACGCAAAATTTTAATGCAGCCACAGGACAAACACCTCCCCCAGGCTGGACAAATACAGTAGGCGTAGGATCCCCTGTAGGAAACCCAAGTCAACTTTGGCAGTTTGGTACACAAAGAAATATTACAGGTGGAGGTTTTAGCGGAAACTATGCTATGTTAGATAGTGATGCTTATGGTATTGGTAATACGCAACATGCAGTCCTTACCTCACCTTCTTTCAACTGCTCTTCTTATAGTCAAGGCATCATATTGAGTTTTAGTGAGTGTTGGCGTGGTGGTTTTGGTAGTACAGGTATACTACAAATTAGTACTAACGGCGGCACAACCTGGAGTACAATCGCCACGAGAGGAAATACTGATGTGAATGGAGGAGGAGGAGCTACCACAGGAACGGTAACTACCATCAATATTACCTCGCAAGCTGCTAACCAATCTGATGTACGCCTTCGTTGGATTTATATAGGAAGCTGGGCCTGGTGGTGGGCAATAGATAATGTTCTTGTAGAGATACTCCCCAATGTGGACCTTGCTTTTGTGGGAATTACTAATCCTATTGCGAGTACAATTTTCTGTACAGGATCTCAAAATTTCAGTGTAGAGTTACGTAATGCAGGTTTACAAACAATTGACTTCACTTTTACCCCTGCTATAGTAACGGTAAATGCTCTTGATCCTAACGGTAGTCTCCTTAGTATTTCAACTACGGTAAATACTAATACCCTTGCGCCAGGGCAAACACGTGTTGTAAGCGTTGGTAGTTTGAACCTGTCTGTAGAAGGTACTTACATTATAAGTGCTAATGTCAACATGCCGGGTGATCAACGACCGTCTAATAATAATTTAGCACCTCTGGTAAATCTTACTGTTAATTCTACTCCTACCTTTCCTTTACCACAAAGTGTAGCTCCTCCTTCTACCTTTACAGGTTCAAATCCTGATTTAGGAGCAATTACAGCAGGTAGATGGCGTGAGGCAGTAGGGGTGAGTCCCGTTCCTGCAAATACAGAGTGGATTGGGGCTAATGCTACACAGCAATCTTCCTTTGGACAAAATACCATAAGGTTAAACGTATGGTCAAGAGGGTCATTTGGTTTACCCCAACTACAAGCATGGATTCTAGGACCTCGCATCCTAGTAGATGCGCAAACTCGTTTACAATATGACATGGCACTTACAGCCTGGAACTCGGCAGGTCCTTACTCACTTACACTTACCGCAGGAGAAGGGGTTAGGGTAATGATCTCAAATAATTGTGGCGGCTCTTGGACACAATTAGCCCAATACGGCTTTGGTTCTAACTCTGGCTTAACTAATTCCCTACAGCGATTTAGTATTGATATTGGTACAATTAACAGCGGACAATACGTAGGACAAGAAATACAAATCGGTTTTTGGCTTACTGATGATACAGGCGGTGACCTTAATGGAGCTGACATTCATATTGCTAATATTTCGCTTTTGCCCAGAGATGCCGTTACTGTTACGCCTTTTACTGCTAATGGCTTAGCTACTTCACCTTTGATAGCCAGCAGCACTGACCGTGGGTTAGTAGGTTTCGCTATGCGTGCCGATGGAAACAATACCTGGCAAAGTGTGGTAATAAATACCTCACAACCTGTAGCAGGTAGATTTACAAACTTGCGTCTGGTGCGTTCAATTGATAATAACCTAGCTACTACTGCTGATAACTCTAACGTAATGGCAACTATTACTACCACAGCCACACAAATAACTATCTCTGGGCTTACACAAGCACTTACAAGTACGAATAATAACTATTTCCTTGTAGCTGATGTAGATCCAAACGTAACTGCCTCTACTGCACCTATTCAATTTACATTTACTCATACTAATGTAACGGTAGCTACTAGTTTTGTATATCCCTTCACGTTGACAAGTACTAACTTTAGCTTTATAGGTATCTTAACTACCTTTACTTCTCTCAATTCCACTTCTAATGGGGTTGCTCCGTCGCCTTTAATTGCCTCTACTACCAATCAAGCTATTTATGGCGTAGCAGTAACAGCTTTAGCTCCTACCAACTTGACCGCCTTTACAGTAAATACTTCTTCTACCTCAATAGGAAAAGTAAATAATGTACGTTTAGTGAGTTCGGTAGATAACAACTATGCAAGTGCTAGCGATAATACAACCTTAACTGCAACCATCAACATAACTCCTACACAAATACAAATTACGGGATTAACAGGACAGTCATTAAGTAATACTCCACGCCATTATTTTATTGTAGCAGATGTGTTGAGTACGGTCAATGAAACTACCCCTGCTTTGCAACTCTCCATGACTCAAGCTGATGTTACTGTAAGTGTAGGTTCTGTCAATCCATTTAACATTGCAGGTATCAATTACAGCTTTGCAACTAAGTCTATTAACCTCTCTGGTAACTTAAACTTTGGCGACGTACTTATTGGGCAAACCGCTACACGTACTTTTGATATTCAGAATACAGGTTCTGCACCAATTCTCGTGAGTAATATTAGTTATCCACAAGGTTATACAGGTGATTTTCTAGGAATTGTACCCCCTGGAGCAACTCGTACTGTGAATGTAACTTTTGCACCTGTTTCCACTACTATAAACTACGATGGTACAATCACGGTTATTTCCGATGCTCTGTCTGGAAATAATACTATTCCTGTATTTGGAAAGGGGATTGCTCGTATAATTGCACTTTCTAATGAAATTGCCTTTGGTGATGTAATTGTAGGGCAAACTGCTACCCGTACGCTTTCAATTACGAATAATGGAAATGCACCTCTTACCGTAAGTAACATTATTTATCCTACAGGATTTTCAGGGGCATTTACAGGAACAATTGCTCCTGGTGCTACCCAAAATGTAACCGTAACTTTTGCACCTACGGATAATATCTTCTATCAAGGAAATATTACTGTAGTTTCCAATGCTAATAATATCTCTAACTTGATTCCTGTAACAGGACGTGGTATCGCTCCTCAAGGCCCTACCACAGGTTTAGAACGATTTGGTAAAGGTACTTTAATGATTTATCCTAACCCAAGTGAAGGTATATTCAACATCAAAGTAGCTGAAAGTCTACGCGGTGCAGTGAAAGTTACCGTATATGATGCTTCAGGCAAAGTGGTTTATACAACGCAGACCGATATTAACCAAGATGAGTTAGGCTTAGATCTATCACACTTGAGCAAAGGTAATTATATGATTGAAATTAGCAACCGAAAAGGTAAAGCTACCGAGCGGATAATTAAGCGGTAGTAGCATAACCGATAATTACTAACCTCTTGCTTGTGGGCAAGAGGTTTTTTTATGCCTTGTACCTAAAATTCTGCAGGGTTAGGGAAAAGAAATTCGTAGTTCAAAAAGTTTTGAATTTTGCTACTATCTACAATCTTGTAAGGCAAATCTGCTTTTTCAAAAATAGGTTTAGCAAAGTTGTATTTTTGGGCCTGGGCAGCATATACCTCTTGGCGGGTAGGGTGTAAAGGAGCCACTATATTAAAGATTTCTTTTTCTACCTTTTTTGCCAAGAGTTGAAAGATAATACGTATTACATCTTCACGGTGAATAAAATTGACAGGCATGCTACCTGTGTTCGTTTTCTTACCTGCTAAACTTTTACCTGCAATGCGATTCTCACCCATTAAGCCACCACAACGTAAAATCATAATTTGGATTTGTGGTAAGGAAAGTAAGAGGTTTTCAGCTTTCACCAAAGTATGTTCGGATAGAACCTCTGAATTTTCGCAAACCACTTGGTTTTTCTCAGGATAAACCGAAGTAGAACTTATATAAAAAATACGTCTTACATTACTTTTTACTACTAATCGTAAAAGATTTTCTATTTGTTTTACGTGAAAATCTTGACCGAATTCCTGTATTTTAGGTGGAATATTGATAATAAGCGTCGGATTTTCTAAAAAATCATACCAATCGTTCCCCATAGCATTAGGATTAAGCAAAAGTTCAAAAGCACGAATATTGTTTTGTCTTAAAATAGCTAATTTTTCTTTGGAGGTGGTGCTACCATATACCTGAAATCCTTTTCTTATTAAGAAGTTAGCCAGAGGCAATCCTAACCATCCACAGCCTAAAATACTAATCCCTGAGGTTTGCATATACGAGCAGTCTTAATTCAAAGGTTGAAACATAGTACTATATCAAAAAGTTTTATCAGACGATCATTTTCTCGATTGCTAACACTAAAATTCCTTCAGCTCCTGCTCTGCGAAGTTCCTCAATAATTTCCCAAAACTCGTCCTCTTTGATAACGGTATGCAATGAACTCCAACCTTCCAAAGCCAAGGGCATGATAGTAGGGCTTTTCAGCACAGGAAGAATACGACTCACTCGCTCAATAGCTTCGTTAGGCACGTTCATCAAAATATATTTATAATTTTGAGCTTTCTTTACGGCTCCAATCCTAAACAATAACTGCTCTAGAATATGCAGTTTATTCTCTGCCAAAGATGGATTGCGAATAAGCACAGCTTCGGAGTGAAAAACAGTTTCTACTTCCTTTAAGCCGTTACTCAAAAGTGTACTTCCTGAACTTACAATATCGCAAATGGCATTTGCCAAACCAATGCTTGGGGCAATTTCCACCGAACCGCTAATTTGGTGAATTTGAGCCTTGATTCCATTTTTAGCCAAGTAATCACCCAGGATTTTAGGATAAGAGGTAGCAATTTTTAAGTTTTGTAAGTTGTGAAGTCCTTTATATTCAAATTCTTTGGGAACAGCCAAAGATAACCGGCACTTAGCAAAACCTAATCTATCAGCTATAAAGACAGGTTTGTCTTTTTCTACTAATACATTTTCACCTACAATGCCTGCATCGGCAGTGCCATCGGCTACGTATTGAGGTATGTCATCGTCGCGTAGATAAAGCAATTCAATAGGAAAATTACAGGCTTCGGATTTGAGTTTTCCGTCACTTTGAGTAAAAGAAATACCACATTCTTTGATAAGTTTTAAGCTATCTTCGTTTAATCGCCCTGATTTTTGTATAGCTAATCTAAGCATAAGTTTGGTTTCGAATGTTACTCGAATTAAAATGGTTAGAATTGTTGAAAAAAATCGATAATTAATTTGTAAAGCTCGGTATATTTATTCAAAGGTAAGTTTTGTGGTAGGTCGTACACGTCGTGGTAGGCTTTGAGGCTTGTACCTAGGGTATAGAGGTAAAACGCTTTTACTCCGTTTTCGGTAAAAAAATAGTGGTCAGAATTAGCGGCGATTCCTCTTTTTTGGATAACGGGAAAATATTTTTTCTCTTGATTGATAGCTTGTAATTGCTCAAATTCGTTCTTAAACACTGCTCCATTTACTACCATTAAGCCATCTTCTCCTGTGCTAATCATATCTAAATTGATAAGGAATTTTATTTTTTTCAGGTCGAAAAATGGATTTTCGGTATAATATTTTGAGCCTAGGAGTCCGATTTCTTCTCCTCCGAAAGCCATAAAGACTACTGAATACTTAGGTTGATTTTCAGGTTGGGCATAATGATTAGCCAAAGAAAGTAATAATGCTACTCCGCTGGCATTGTCGTGTGCTCCGCGGAAAATAGCTTTTTTCCCTAGCATCCCCAAGTGATCGTAGTGGGCTGTAATCACTAAAAAGCTGTCAGGCTCTGTCTTTCCTTCTATATACCCAATTACATTTTGCGAAGTGTAGTTTGTTATGAGTTTGGCATCAACTCTAAACTTTATTTTTTTTATTTGGCTGTTCCATTGATTTTGGGGCACTTCAAAAATGGGGTTGCTCAATTGCTTGGTAGATAAGCTAGCAATTAACTTTTTGTCGTGTAGTTCTATAATTGCTTTTGCTGTATTAAGTTGGTTTATTACTTGGGGATATTGAATAATTTTCTTGAAATCACGGCTGGCATATACTACGGCTTTTCGTTTTAGGTTTTGTTTTTCAAAAAGGGCGCGTAAACTGTCTGAATGTAAGATAGTACTGTCTAATTGCACTACTTTTGCTCTTCCGCGTCCTGATTTAGAAATAGGATTAACCAAGAAATCGTAACCTGCACGTAAGTACCTTTTTCCTAGTTTAAGTGAAATCTTATTAGGAAAAGTATTGATATTAAATTGAAAATATTGGAAGAAATTGTCCCGATAATTCATTTTTTTTAGCCCCAAACGTGCATATTCTTGGGCAATAAATTGTGCGGCAATTTTATCACCGTTTTTCACGTATCCTCGCCCGAACATAGCTTCTGAAGCAAGTGTATCTATCCATTTACGGGCTTGGGCAATATCTTGTGAAAAAGTAGGAGGTGAATAAAATAGAAAAAAGCAAAGCCAATATATTTTCAGTTGAATTTTCATAGCGTGCAAGGCTTTTCAAGTAGCTAAAACTTGAAGAAGCAAAAAATTAGCGAATTTCATTCATGATATTGTGAATAATTTGCTCAATACTTATGCCTTCGGCTTCGGCTTTGAAGTTACGCACTAGTCTATGCCTTAAGATATCAACAGCTACGGCTTTTACATCTTGAATTTCGGGTGTATAGCTACCACGTAGCAAAGCATTACATTTAGCTCCTAGGGCTAAATATTGCGAGGCGCGGGGGCCTGCTCCCCATTCCAGGTACTTGTTGGCTTGGGGGCTTGCTGCAGCCGTATTAGGGCGAGTTTTGTGTACTAATTTTACCAAATACTCCACTACGTTATCTGCAATAGGCACTTTACGCACTAATTGCTGAAAGGCTTGTATCTCTTTTCCTGAAATTACTTTTTCTACTTGATTTACTTTGCTTGAGGTAGTGTTTTTCACTATTTCTACTTCTGCTTCATAGCTTGGGTAGGTGAGCATGATGTTAAACATGAAGCGGTCAAGTTGGGCTTCGGGCAGAGGGTAGGTGCCTTCTTGCTCTATAGGGTTTTGGGTAGCTAATACGAAGAACGGGCGCGAGAGCTCATAGCGTTTGCCTGCAATGGTTACGGCATATTCCTGCATAGCCTCTAAAAGTGCTGATTGGGTTTTTGGGGGGGTTCTGTTTATCTCGTCAGCTAAGATGATATTAGCGAAGATAGCTCCTTTGATAAACTTAAAGTTTCGCTCTTGGTCTAGGGTTTCTGCTCCTAGAATGTCAGAGGGCATCAGGTCAGGAGTGAATTGGATGCGATTAAATTCTAATTCTAAGGCTGAGGCAATAGTTTGCACGAGGAGGGTTTTAGCTAACCCTGGCACGCCTATTAAAAGGCAATGCCCTTGGCAAAAGATTGCAGTAAGTAACCGATTGATTACCTCTTCCTGCCCTATAATGACCTTGGAGATTTCTCTTTTAATGTTTTGGTAGGCTTGGTGCATTGCGTCAGCGGCTTCTACTTCTGTTTGAAAGGTTTGCATGGTTTACGACTGGTCTAAACAAATAATGATACAATTGAGCAAATATACTTTTTTTTTGTTTTGCAAGTTTAACTAATTTGTGTTAAATGGCTTATTGATAAGCTATTTTTCAAATATCTTAGTGATTTCCAAAGATTTATTTTTGATTATTGTGAACTCCACGAAGGTAAGTAGTTTTGACTCTTAACTGGTTAAGTTTCAAAGTTAATTTTTCATAGGAGATATTTCTATTCTTAGGGTTTAGCAAATAATAAATTTTTAATATTCTATGTTAAAGATTAAATACTTAATGTTAAGTTATTAGTGTTTAATGTTAAGGTTTTAATACTATTAGTTTTGATTTTAGTACTAAAAAGTAAGTAACTATTACTAAAATCTAGGCTTTTATTATTAAAAGTTAAACATTTATTATTAAAAAGTAAATATTTATTATTAAAATGCAAAACTTTATTAGTAATTAGTAAACATTTGTTATTAAAAGTTAGTTGCTTACTACTAATAAGTAAATATTTTCTAATAAATAGTAAAGTTTTATGTTTGTAAACTAAACATATACTATTAAAGATTAAACATATACTATTAAAAACTAAATGTTTATTATTAAAAATTAAACATTTATTATTAAAAACTAAACATTAGATATTAAGTACTAAACATTAAACATTAAATACAAAATACTAAATGTTTGTTGTTAAAGTCTAAGGTTTAAGCAATAAAAAATAAGCGTTAAAAATATAAATATTTAGCTTTTTAGTTAAGAATATTTGTGTTTTTGTTGCATATTTCATAAAAAATATATCTTTGTAGGTAACAGCTATTAAAAAATAAGTATCTTTAGCAACTTTCTTATTACTCTCGCATTCTACTTTTTTGAAAATCATATGCAATTAGCTTGGCAAATTTTTCTTTTTTGTGTGATTAGTTTCAAGTTGTGTACTTTTCTTTCGTGCCAACCGAACAGGCCCCAAGAGGCGAAACTTACAGCAGGCATTTGGCGTTTTGCTATCCAAACGGCGGGAGGCGAAGTGCCTTTCCAGGTAGATTTTCAGCAGAGTGAGGACAAAAAATGGCGCGCTTACATTCTTAATGGCAAAGAACGGCTCTTGTTAGATGAAATTGAGGTGAACAAAGATAGTATAAAAATGACCTTGCACGTGTTCAATGCTGCTTTGGTAGGCAAACTGAACGATAAAAGTATCAAAGGGAGATGGATAAAATACGATTACCCTGACTATAGTTTGCCCTTTGAAGCCACCGCAGAGGTGAATTATCGTTTTCAAGAGACCAACACGCCTGCACGCTTCAATTTTTCAGGTAAATGGAAAGTACAATTTACGGCAAAGAACGGCAAGAGCTATCCTGCCGTAGGTATTTTTGAACAAGAAGGAAAAAAAATCACGGGGACGTTTCTCACCACCACAGGGGATTACCGCTTTTTGGAGGGAATTGTAGAAGATAAGCAATTAAAACTCTCCACCTTTGATGGTGCGCATGCCTTTTTGTTCAAAGCTTCACTTAAAGACGAGCAGACGCTCACTGGGGAGTTTTGGGCAGGAAAAACGGGCTTTGAAGAGTGGGTAGCTACCAAAAATGACACTGCTTCCTTGCCTAATGCCGAAAAACTTACTTTCTTGAAAGAAGGCTATAACGAATTTAACTTTACTTTTCCTAATTTAGACAAGCAACCTGTTTCGCTTAAAGATGCCAAATACAAAAACAAGGTAGTCATTGTGCAACTTTTTGGGAGTTGGTGCCCTAATTGCCGCGATGAAACCGAATTTTTAGCCCCTTGGTATGCTCAAAACAAGCATCGTGGAGTAGAAATTATTGCTCTTGCTTATGAAAGAAGTGCCGATTTTAACAAAGCCAAAGAACGTGTACGCAAAGTAAAAGAGAAACTCAAAGCTGAGTACGATTTTTTGATTGCAGGGGTAAGCAACAAGAATGAAGCGTCTAAAACATTGCCTATGCTCAACCAAGTGTTGGCTTTTCCCACCACTATTTTTATAGATAAGAAAGGACAAGTCCGTAAAATTCATACAGGTTTCAATGGACCAGGAACAGGAAAATATTACGAGCAGTTTGTGAAAGAATTTAACGATTTTGTGAATCAACTTTTGAAAGAGTAATCTCCCAACTACTAAGATACCATTATGAAAAAGCAACATTTTGCTAACCATTCCTTATGTTTTGTGCTTGCATTTTTGACCTGGGCTTGCGGCAGTCCTGACTATGTTCCCAAACCCAAAGGTTATAATCGGATAGATTTGCCTGAGCCCAAGTATCAGCCTTTGCCTAAGGCTTATCCGTATTACTTTGAGTATTCAGCTCACGCCAAAATTCGCCCTGATACGTCAGGTATTTCTGAACCGTACTGGATACATATTATTTATCCGCAATTTAAGTGTGATATTCAAATTACGTACAAAGCCATTCAAACCAATAAGCTAAATTTTCAAGAATACATTAACGATTCGCACTTGCTTTTGTCCAAACATCAAATCAAAGCGAGTGCCATTGAAAATACGGTTATTCGTACTCCGTCAGGCAAAACGGCTTCCATCTTTGAATTAGAAGGAGAAGTACCGAGTCAATTTCAATTTTATATCAGTGACTCTACAAGTAATTTTGTGCGTGGGGCTTTGTACTTTCGTACCGCTACGAAAAACGACTCGCTTTCTCCTATCATAGAATTTATTAAAAAAGATGTAATTCATTTGCTCAATACTTTTGAGTGGCAACCGAATTTTGTGCTAGACCCACGCGTGGGCAAAGCACGCCCTGTAAAAGATGTAAAAAGAAAAGAAGCGAGGTTTGCTCCAAGCGAATAATGCAAGATAATAGAGCATAGGGTTTGCGAAATAAAGCCCTCTTGCGAAATGCTTTGCAAGAGGGTTGTATTTTGCTTTTATTTACAAACTCCTTTCAGTGGGTTAGTAGTTTGCCCGAAGCGTGAGCATAAAATTTCTACCTGCGGCACTTATGCCTGAGGCGAAGTGTCTGTAATTCGTATCTAACAAGTTTTCAATATTGACTTGCAGTTGTAAATTTGGATTGATTTGGTAAGCGGTTCTTAGGTTGAGGGTAATCCAGGCGGGAGTTCCCCAAGGGGTAGCATAGCGTTGATTATCCTCACCAAATAAATTGTACTCTTCAATGCGTTTCCAGCCGTTATACATGGCAAAAAATTCACCTCTAAATTTTTTCAAATTTAGCACTATGCTTGTTCTGCCAAAGGTAGGTGGGATATGGTCAAGTGGGTAGGCGGTGCTATCGGTGCGTATGCGTCCTTTGGTATAGTTAAGAATTGAAGTAAAAGACAGTTCGGGAGTGATATCGGCATAAATTCCTGCTGAGAAGCCGTAGATGTAAGCCCGTTGTTGGTTGGTGTTAGCTACTACATTACTCAAAAAGCCGTTGTAAATCACTTGGCTTTGCCCGTTAAAGGTATAAGGGCGAAGAGCCAGCCCTTGCTCGTACCAAGTGTAAAAACCTGTGGCTTCTATTTTTACTTTTTGGGCAATGATTTTGCTTGCGTTCAAATCAATGTTGTAGGTAAGTTCGGGTTTTATGTTTGGGTTAGGAACAACCAACGTGCCAATGGTATTGCTATTGCCTGTAACGCTCTCGAAGACACGTCCTAAATCATCTACATTAGGGCTACGAAACCCTGTGGCAAAAACGGAGGCAAATCGCCAAGTTTTGGCTTTATCAGGCATAAATACTAAACCGATATTTCCGTTAAGGGCTTGGTTAATTTGCAATGCCTCGTCATAAGGAAAAGGAAAATTGGTCTTTTCTTTGAACTTGGCAGCTAACTCTACATAATTGAAACGTAGCCCTTCGGAGAGAATAAGTTGCGGGCTGATTTCCCAGGAATGCGTGAGGTATATTGCAGCGGTGCGGTAGGTAGAGCCGCCGTCAGGGTAGCGGGTGTCCCAAGGTTTTACCTCACCTGTTCTGATATTTGTACGCGTAGCCCTTGAAGTTACTTGGTTATCAGTGTATTCTGCTCCATAACGAAGTTCGTGATTAGCTATAACTTTGCTCAAGTCGGCATTGAAAGCCCATAGTTTTACACGTTCTATGCGGCTGTCACGGTTTACGCTTTCAAAGCGTCGTGTAATGCGGCTCTCTTCAATATCTTGGTAAGAGACAATAACACGTGCATTATCATACAAAAGTGCATTTTTGAGTTGTAATGTATAAGCCCCCATGAGTCGCTTTTCAGGTCCGTAATACCATTCGGCAAAATTAGGTTTTCCTGTACTGCTATTTATTTCTGAAAGGCGGTCGTAACGTGGTACGTTGTTAGTGTTAGAATATTGCAAATTAAGCATGTGGCTTACGTTATCACTTTGTTGGAAAAGGATTTTTTGCAAAAAATCATACTGCTTGTAAGCCGAACCGATTTGCAAATTGACATCAGGATTAGGCACAACCACATCTTGGTCGTTTTGCCTGCTTGCATAGACAAATCGTTTGCCCCAATCACCGTAAGCGGGGTTACGTACTGCCCCTTGGCGCAAATCCCCGAAGTTGCTATAAGTAAAATTACTCAAAAAAGCCCATTTTTTTAGTCCAATATTCAGGTTAAGATTTCCTGTACTTTCTTGATTAGCAGACGAGTAACGATAGATTGCCCCTGTTTTAAGTTGTGCTTTGTTTGTGAGGCTTAATTCAGGATTACGGCTACGAAAGTGCATTACGCCGCCCAAAGCATCACTACCATACATTACCGAACTGGGACCGAAAATGACTTCTGCACGCTCTAGCATGTTGTTATCTATTCGTATTACGTTTTGTAAATGCCCTGCTCGGTAGATAGCATTATTCATTCTTACACCGTCAATTACAATAAGTACACGGCTTGCCTCAAAACCACGCAAGACGGGGCTACCGCCGCCTTGTTGGCTTTTTTGGACAAAAACTTGCCCTGTTTGTTGCAATAAATCTGCTGTATTTTGTTGGCTTAAAAATGCAATATCTTTCTGCTTTAATACGATAATTTGCTGAGGTACGTCAGTTTGTTTTTCCTCAAATTTATTTGCCGAAATGACTACCTCGTCTATCGCATAGGCAGAGGGTGTAAGATATACTACAAAATTTTGGGCTTGTAGTGCTTCCCAACTTGTGAGCAAAATACGGTAATTAGGATGTTGAATTACAATTTCAGTATTACCGTTCAAAGTACTAATATCTGCCTCACCTTGTAAGTTAGTAATGCGTTCTTGGCTAATACTCACCTCTTGAATAGGTTGTAAATTGGTTTTGTCCAATACTTTGAGTGTTTGTGCAAAAAGTGAAAAAGTGAGCAAAGCTGATAAATTTATGCCCAGTAAAAAGTATATTATTTTCATAGAATTGATTTTTTATGTATTTAGTAGATAAAACTTTTTTCTGCAATCATTTTTTCAGACCACTTGCGGTCATCAGAGATTTTACCTTTGAGGTATTTTTCAATCATGAGTGTAGCTATGGGAGCTGCCCATACTCCTCCAAAACCTGCATTTTCTACGTAAACTGCAATAGCAATTTTGGGGTTTTCTTTGGGAGCGAAGGCGATAAAAACAGAGTGGTCTTCCCCACGTGG
>JANWZA010000053.1 GCA_025054775.1 Microscillaceae bacterium | reverse complement strand
GTTAGTATAATAAGAGGAGGGATAAGATAATTAGTAGCTTTTATCAATCAACTTACATTGAAAGCATTTGTCGATATCAAATAACATTTCCTTTGCGAAGCGAACCATGTGCATACCTAACTCCCAGGTTGGGAGTTAGGTGTGTTTTGTTTGTGGCTGTTTTCATCTTAGGGAAGGTTTAAATTTGCAACTGTGCTAAATTGAGAGCCTAAAAAACATGTTGGGGATTAAAAGAGCAAGCAAAGGATTTTGTTCAAAGTACTGAAATTAATAAAGCCTTGCAAAACCTGCTCTTTTATCTTTTGAGCGAAGTGAAAAAGGAACATCCACAAATGAAAACCCTGCATAATCGTATATATTTTGAACCACTAATAGGGCTTTGCGGCGTGTTACATAGCTAATTTTCTATTTCAATTTTTACTTTTAAGTTTACTTCCTCTACTTCTACTTCCAGACCGTCAGAAAGTTGAGGAACAAACTGTAAATCAAGAGCTTGTACTTCGGTACACACATACTTGCGGTGGATTTGTAAGGCTTGTTTCACAAAATCGTTATGGTTTTGCAAAGTGATGCGAATTTTATCTTGTACTTCCAAGTTAAGGTCTTTACGGAGGTTTTGTATTCTGTTCACGAAGTCGCGAGCAAAACCTTCTTGTTCTAGTTCGGGTGTAAGTGTAAGGTCAAGGGCAACGGTAATGCCTTTGTCAGTAGCTGTGGCTAATCCTTTCACGTCTTCGGATTGGATTAGTACTTCTTCGGGGGTGAGTTCGAAGCCATTTTTAATGAGTTTGCCCTCTTTTTCCAAGGTAGCGATTTCCCTTTTATCTAATTGTTGAATAATTTGGGCAACTTCTTTCATTTGGGCTTTGTATTTTGCTCCTAAGGTTTTGAAATTTGGTTTGGCAGATTTTACTAAAATATCCGCATCATCTTTTAGGTAAATAACTTGCTTTACATTTACTTCGGCTAAAATAAGAGCTTCCACAGAGCGAACTTGTTGCTCAAAATTAGTATCTAGCACGGGAATAAGCAAGCGGCTTAATGGCAAACGGACGCGCAGTTTATGCTTTTTACGAATAGAATGCACCAGAGAGGCAATTTTTTGAGCTAATGCCATGGCATTTTCCAGACGCTTGTCTATTCGTTTCTCGTCAGCTTGCACTAAATCTGTTAAGTGTACGGAGGCGTGCCGAAGGGGGGTGTTATGTTTAATGGCTTGCTCTCGGCAGTGGTTAGTCATATTTTGGTAGAGCCATTCGGCAAAAAATGGAGCGATTGGCGACATGAGTTGGGCCACTACCACTAAACACTCTTGCAAAGTTTCGTAAGCCGAAAGTTTGTCGGTAGTCATTTCACCACGCCAAAAACGTTTTCTTGACAAGCGTACATACCAATTAGAAAGGTTATCAATTACAAATTCTTCTATGGCACGCGCTGCTTTGGTGGGTTCGTAATCGTTGTAATATGTAGTTACTTCTTGAATTAGGGTTTGCAATTTAGAGATTATCCATCTATCTAATTCGGGTAGTTGTTCATAATCAGTACGTTGCAATTCATTGATTTGGTAGTTATCCAAATTAGCATAAAGAGCAAAAAAGTTGTAGGTATTTTGTAATGTACCAAAAAGTTTGCGTTGCACTTCCTCAATTCCTTCGGATTTACCATAAACTTTTTTATTCTCCTCGTCATAGATAGCTTCCCAACTAAATTTGAGGTTGTCCCAAGGGTTGGCATTGCTAATCATATACCATCGCACCATATCTGCTCCATATTTGCTCAAAGCCCCTTCAATTTCGTATTCACCTTCATATTTTTTGCCTTTTACCTCTACGTTAATGTATTTGCGCGTGGTAAGCGGTTCTACTACATTGCCTAAACGTTTGGACATCTTGTCGCCATTTTTATCTAATACTAGCCCTGTAGAAACTACATTTTTGAACGCAACACTATCAAACAACATACCTGCAATAGCATGCAGAGTAAAAAACCAGCCACGCGTTTGGTCAACTCCTTCTGAAATGAAATCAGCAGGGAAATTGGGGACGGTTTGGGAGTGATTTTGCTCGAAGGGGAAATGTTGTTGAGCGTAAGGCATGGCTCCAGAGTCAAACCATACATCTATTAAATCTTTTTCGCGAGTGTAAATTTGCATCTCTTCTCCAATAAGCACCACTTCGTCCACAAAAGGGCGATGCAGGTCTAATTTTTGAGCCAAATCAGGAATATAATGCTGAATTTCTTGCAGGGAGATATAATTTCCTGTGGATGAGGTAGGAAATATAGCTATACTTGCTTGGGTTTTGTCTAATTGGTCAAAGTTGAAATACTCGTTAGCCTTTTCACGCAAGAGCCAGCCTTTTTCAATCAATTCAGCAATGGAGCCGATACAAATTTCGCGTTTGCCGTCAGCAGTACGCCATATGGGTAGGGGGATGCCCCAGTAACGTTGCCTTGATAAGTTCCAATCAACCAAATTTTCTAGCCAATTTCCGAACCTACCTGTACCCGTGCTTTCAGGTTTCCAGTTGATAGTTTTGTTCAGTTCGGCTAAACGTTCTTTAACGGCAGTAGTGCGAATAAACCAACTATCTAGCGGATAGTACAAAATAGGCTTGTCAGTACGCCAGCAGTGTGGGTAAGTGTGAACGTATTTTTCAACCTTAAAGGCTTTATTTTGTTCTTTGAGTAAAATAGAAATCAATACATCAGAGGGCAAATAATTGTCAGGTAGTTTTCCTTCCTCGTATTCAGGTTTCATGTATTTAGGCAAGTCGTATTCGTGAGGTTGTTTGCCTAATTTTTGGGCAATTTGCCGTAAATCGATATTCATTTTTTCTTTAAGTTCAGGCACAAATTGCCCTTGGCGGTTTACCAAAGGTTGTTCGTTGCCTTCGCTATCTTTGACCAATACAGCAGGAATACCATTTTGATTAGCCACGCGAAAATCATCTGCCCCAAACACTGAAGCCGTATGCACAACGCCTGTACCATCTTCGGTAGTAACAAAATCCCCTAAAATCACACGAAAAGCATTTTTCTCCAAATTTTCATTCGTGATGTAGGGCATAAGTTGCTCGTATCTCACTCCTTCCAGATCTTTGCCACGGTAGGTAGCCACTATTTGATAAGGCAAAATTTTATCTCCTTTTTGGAATTGCAAGGGCAGAGCCTTACCCTTTTCATTGAAATAAGCTGAAATGCGGTCTTTTGCTAAAATTACTGAAACAGGTAGAGCAGTATAAGGATTGAAGGTTTTAATTTTTTGATATACAATTTGTTCACCTACGGCTAAGGCACAGTTAGCAGGAAGTGTCCAAGGGGTGGTAGTCCAAGCCAAGATACGTACATCTTCTTGTTGGTTTTCAAACAAAAAAGCGGATTTTTCAGTGTATTTTACCTTAAACTGAGCCGTAATAGAAACGTCAGTTACGTTGCGGTAGCAACCAGGTAGATTGAGTTCGTGAGAACTTAAACCTGTACCTGCTTTGGGCGAATAGGGCTGAATGGTATACCCTTTGTAAAGCCATCCTTTTTGGTATAATTGTTTGAGCAAATACCACACACTTTCAATATAATCATTAGTATAGGTGATGTAAGGGTGTTGCATATCTACCCAGTAGCCCATTTTTTCGGTCATGGTTTCCCAAAGGCTGGTATAACGCATGACGGTCTGACGGCATTTTTCGTTATATTCGGCAATAGAAATCGTTTTGCCAATATCCTCTTTAGTAATGCCTAATTCCTTTTCTACCTGCAACTCTACAGGCAAGCCGTGCGTATCCCACCCTGCTTTACGTTTTACCTGAAATCCTTGCAAAGTTTTGAACCTACAAAAAATATCTTTGATAGTACGTGCCATAACGTGGTGAATACCCGGCATACCATTTGCCGAAGGTGGACCTTCATAAAAAATAAAAGGCGGATATCCTTCACGATTGGCAATAGATTGCTCAAAAATTTGATTTTCTTTCCAAAAAGCTAAAATTTGCTCTTCTAACTCGGCAGTGCTGGGAATTTTATTAGGATAAATCATGAACTATTTGGCTTAAGTTGTATATACTTTGGATTGCAAACTTACAAAAAAGTTGGAAAAGAACCATAAAACCTGAGTAATTAGCACTGAATACTCGTTAGCTTACCCCAAAAGAATATTTTTTTTTTTTTGCAAGACTAATTGCAACTTCTACCACAAAAATGAGCTACTTTGCAAAATTTTGTATGTTTTTAACTACTTTTGCACGTCTTAAGTGTGGCTTCTTGGAGAAATTATGAGAAATTTTTTTGTATTTTTACTTATTCTACTCAATTTAACACTTCTTGCTTGGATAGCCTCCGAAAAGGTAGAGTGGCAAAAATGGCTTAGAAAAACTGCATATTTCAAAAATTTTCAGCCCAAACAAAACAAAAATAAAATTGCCCAGGAATGCTCTTTTGAGTCCAACGCATTACCACTTATTCAGTGGGAATTACCCAAGCAATTTGCTTTTGCCCAAGAACCCCTACCTCTTGACAATCCTATCGTAAGGCGAAGACTTTACAAAGAATTAGTAGCTGTTGCGTATTCTCATGCCATTACAACCCTCAATTTGCAGAGAGCTAAGTATTGGTTTCCGCAGATAAGCCCTATTTTGGAAAAATACCAAATTCCTGACGATTTTAAGTATATTGCCGTGATAGAAAGTAATCTGCAAAATTTGATTTCCCCTGCTGATGCACGTGGTTTTTGGCAATTTTTGGCAGGAACAGCAAAAGAATACGATTTAGAAGTAAGCCCAGAGGTAGATGAGCGGTATCACCCACTCAAAGCTACAGAAGCAGCTTGTAAGTATTTCAAAAGTGCTTACAAAGCATTCGGAAGCTGGGCCTGTGTTGCCGCTTCTTACAACATGGGCATGGCAGCGTTGAAAAACGTAATTGAAACCCAAAAACAAAGCAATTACTACCGCTTACACCTTAACGACGAAACGGCTCGCTATCTATACCGCGCCGTAGCTACCAAAATGATATTTGAAAACCCCGAAAAATACGGCTACAAAGATGGAATCCCTGATTTTTACCCTTCTAATGAAACCTACCAAACAATTACCATTCGCCAAACTATTCCTAATTTAGCCGAATTTGCCATTCAAAATAATACCGATTTAATGACCTTGAAAGAACTCAACCCTTGGCTACGAGGCAACACTCTTACCATAGTTCCCCCAAAAACCTATGAAATATTATTGCCTAAACCTTAATTCTTTCAATCCGAATCATTATCCCAAGAACTACAATAGAATTAGCCTGCTTTTTGCTATTTTTGTTCGTTTTTCATAAAAAATTATGTTTCTCACAAAAAAAAATCTACTATTTTTCACATTTATTAGCCTTTTTACCTATTGGCAATGTAGCTGTGCCCAAATAGGTGGAAGAAACGCCTTCAATTTTCTGAACTTGCCTTACCAAGCGCGAATAGCTTCGTTAGGGAGTATCAATATTAGCACTTCACAAAAAGATGTGGGCTTATTTCTGCAAAATCCTGCTCTGCTCCACAAAGATTTGCACCAAAACGTGGCTTTTAGCTATGCACTTTTTTTTGGTGGTGTTCACCAAACTTCTTTGGTTTATAGCCATACCTTTGACAAAATAGGTACGTGGGGTGCAGGGCTACAATATCTTAACTATGGTACCTTGCAAGAACGCGATGCTGCAGGAAATTATATCGGCACGTTTCAAGTAAGCGATTTTGCCCTCAATATTGCTCACCAACGTACAATAGATGATTTTTCCTTAGGAGCTAACTTAAAAATGGTAGGTTCACAATTAGCAGGCAACGACGCTACTGCCTTTGCCCTAGATTTGGGCGGAGTGTTCAGACACCCTGTCTATGATTTTACAGTTACTCTTAACCTACGAAACATAGGTTTCGTAGTACGCGATTATTTGAACGGCAGTCAATCTACCCTGCCTTTTGATACCCGAGTTGCCACTTCCTTCAAGCCTCAAAACATGCCCTTTCGCTTCTCTTTTACTTATCACCACTTACATAAGTTTGATATTACTTATTTAGACCCTACTATTATCACTTTGGATGTAAACGGACAACCCGTAATACAAAAAAAGAAATTCTTTGATAAGCTACTTCGGCACTTTGTTTTTGGAGGTGAGCTACTTATTCACGAAAATTTTCAAATCAATGTGGGGTATAATCACCTCATAAACAGAGAAATGCGGCTAACTGGGGCAAAAACTTTTGCAGGGTTTGCTTATGGTTTTGCTCTTAAAGTGAAGGCTTGGCAATTCAGCTACGCGCGCTCTAATCACCATGCCGTAAGTGGGGCAAATTATTTTACGCTCGCCACCGAATTAAGCAAACTCATTAAAACCAAGAAAAAAGAAATGGAAACAAATAACTAGAGCTATTTCTAGATACCCCAAACACGAATACAAATTTTTGAGATTTGCCTTTGATTTTTCGTATCTTTGCATAAACGACCTAACCTGCAAAAGGGCATACTCAAAGTCTAATTAAGACTTATTTTTTATTTTCTTAATTCATGCAAAAAAGATTTATCTATTCACTTGCTTTTTTAGGGCTAATATTTTCTCTAAGCAGTTGTAGCCGCTGCCTCAAAAGTACAGGAGAGATAGTAGAACAGATACGCTTTACAACTGATTTTCAGGAATTAGAAGTGTGGAACAATGTGCATTTACATTTAGATAACTCGTTGCCTATCAATCAATTAGTAGTAAAAGCAGGCAAAAATTTGATAAATCAAATTGAAACTAGTGTAAATAATAACAAACTGATAATCCGTAACCAAAACCGTTGCCATTGGTTGCGTAGTTTTGAAGTGCGCGTAGAGGTACGGCTCAACCCACAAAACGTGAAAAATATCCTTTACCAAAGTAACGGTACACTCAAAAGTTTGCAACAAATCACTATCAAAAAACTTTCGCTCAAAGTAGTTTTGCCTGCTATCGTGGAACTGAACGTAAAAGCCGATACCTTACAATTAGCTTACCAAAACTCCTCACCCATTCAAATTAGTGGTGAGGCAAAATATTTGAATATCTACGCTGACGGCATCGGCTTGGCTGATGCCCAACATTGCCTTGCTCAATATGGGAAAGTAGTACATACTAATATTAACGAGGTACGTATTGCCGCTACAGAAAAATTAGAAGTAACCATTACACACAAAGGGACGGTAGCTTATTACCGAAAGCCAAAGGAGTTGGTTGCACGGGTTAGCCCACGTGGTAGGTTAGAAGCAAGGTTTTGAAAAACAATAGGTTTTCTGTTGTTTCGGCTTACGACTATCAAATCACCATCCGATTAGCATTGTTACTTGGGCTTTTGAAAAATATTTAATAAACTATGAAAATTCTCCCCCAGAGTATAGAAAAAGTACGTAAAGCAGCAGATATAGTAGAGGTAATTAGTGAATACATAAGCCTCAAACGAGCAGGCAAAGACTATAAAGCCCTTTGCCCTTTTCATAATGAAAGAACCCCTTCCTTTACCGTGAGTAGTAGTGAGCAGTTTTACTATTGTTTTGGGTGTAATGCCTCTGGCAATGTCATTAGCTTTGTGCAAAATATTGAAAATCTCACCTTCGTACAAGCCGTTGAAAAATTAGCCCAACGCTATCAAATTGAATTAGAATACGAAGAAAAGCCTCCCCAAGAACAAAAAGCCCTTAACCAAGAAAAAGAAAAAATCTTAGCTTTATTGAAATATGCCAAAGACTTTTTTGTAAATAACTTGTACAACACACAGGAAGGCAACGTAATTGCCCTTAGCTACTTGCAAGAGCGAGGCTTTTTGCCCTCTACTATTGAACAGTTCGAATTAGGATATAGCTTGGAAAGTTGGGACGCCTTGTTGCAAAATGCCCTTAGAATGGGCTTTGATATACAACTCTTGCTCAAAGCTAATCTTATTAGCCAAAACGAGCAAGGAAAACTTTTCGATAGATTTCGCGAAAGAATAATGTTTCCTATTCACAATTTCACAGGGCAAGTAGTAGCTTTTGGAGCAAGAACTCTCAACAACAACAAGCAAATCGCTAAATACATTAACTCTTCAGAAATCGTACTCAAAAATGAAAAAGGCGAAACCGAGTATGAAATCTACGTGAAATCCAAAATTTTATATGGTTTGTTTCAAGCTAAAAAGAGTATTAAACAAAAAGATAAATGCCTTTTAGTAGAGGGCTATGCCGATGTAATTAGCTTACACCAAGCAGGACTCACCTATGCTGTTGCCTCCTTAGGGACAGCTTTGAGTATAGAGCAAATACAACTTATTAAACGGCTTACACAGAATGTTATTTTGCTCTATGACGGCGACAGGGCAGGCGTAAAAGCCGCTTTGCGCGGGCTGGAACTCATTATTACCCAAGGACTAAATTTGCAGTTAGTTATTCTCCCTGACCAAGAAGACCCTGACAGCTACCTAAAAAAGTATGGCGGTATCCAATTAGAGGCTTACATTGCCCAAAATGCCAAAGATTTTGTAGATTTCATTCAGGGTTTATATGCCCAAACAGAACACAATGATTTTCAGCAGTATAGCCAAGTAATTAGGCAAGTAGCTTACATTCTTACACTTATTCCTGACGAAATTGTACGACAAAGATATTTGCAAAAAGCTCAACTCGTTTTCGGGCAAGATGCCCAAGCACTTACTACGGAGTACAACAAACTTTTACTCAAAAAACAAGACGAATCCCTCAAACAAGCCATTAAAGATGCCCTTGCTATAGACAATCTTTACCAAGTACGTAGTTTTTTAGAGCAAAAAGCCTCACTTTTGGGAGTATCCGCAAAAACACTATTTTTTAAGTATAAACATGCCAAGCTGCCCCTTATTGCTCAACTCGGATTAAGTAAAAATCTACAGGAACGCACACGATTTTACCAAACCGAAGCCGCAAAATTCAAAATTTTAGGCATAGAAGTAACAGCACAACAAATTCAGCAAAGCCTAAGCTCAAATACAGAAACTCAACTTGACGAGGCTCTTTTAGCCGAATTGCAAAATATCGCAGAAACTTCCGAAACAGAAGATTTTCAACCACTTTCACCATACGAACCCGTATATAAACAGGAAGCCATTTGTTTGAAATATCTCTTCCAATATGGGCAACAAAAAGTCCACCCTGAAGAGAACATGCTTGTTTATGAATATATCCTAGAAGAGACTAGTGATATACAATTTTCACACCCTATCTTTAAGCAAATTATCGCCGCTTGCCGTATGGCCTGGGCAGAAGAGAATATACTTACCAGCGAGTTTTTTCTTAATCACCCTGAAGAAAGTTTGCAAAAAGCAGTTAGGCATCTGTTGTTAGCTCCTTATAGTCTTAGCCCGCGTTGGGCCTCCGATTTTAACCTCAACCCCGAACAAGATAACCCCACCTGGGTGTTTGATGCTGTGTATGAAAACATACTACGATTAAAGCAATTCAAAATAGAGCAAATGATTTACGAACAGGAGCAACTTTTAGCCCATGCCCTTACCCCCGAAGAGCAGGATAGCCTTCTATTACAAATTATGCAATTACAAAAAATTCAGCAACAAATTGCTCATGAGCTCCGCATTGTGATTAAACCCAAACGCTTGTAAGTAGATTTATCTCCTAAATTAAATTAAGTACTTCAGGCGTATCACTTCCTGAGGAGTAAGCATGCGCCATTTTCCACGAGGTAACTTTTTTTTAGTAAGCCCCGCAAACATAGTTCTGTCAAGCATTTCTACTTCATAGCCCAAGTGTTCAAACAAGCGTCTTACCACTCGGTTTCTTCCTGAATGTAGTTCTATGCCAAGTACGGTTCTGTCAGGTGTGATAATAGCTACGTCATCTAACTTCACTAAACCATCTTCTAATTCTACGCCTTCTACTAGCTTAGTAAAATCGGCTTCGGTAATGGGTTTGTTCAAAGCTACTTGATATACTTTTTTTACCTCAAAGGAGGGATGAGTAAGTTTTTTAGCTAACTCACCATCATTAGTAAAAAGCAACAGCCCCGTGGTATTGCGGTCTAAACGTCCTACGGGATAGATACGCTCTTGGCAGGCATTTTTCACCAAATCCATTACTGTTTTTCGCCCTGCTTCGTCATGGGTAGTGGTAATATAATCTTTGGGCTTATTTAGGAGTACATATACAAACTTTTCGGGTTTTAATACTTTCCCTTTATACATTACCACGTCTTTTTTAGGGTGAATTTTTTTGCCTAATTCTGTAACTACCTCTTGATTTACAGTAATTTCCCCTTTTTCAATCAGCACATCGGCTTCTCTGCGTGAGCATATTCCCGCATCGGCAATAAATTTGTTTAGCCTCACGAGCTCACTTTTAGACTTATTTGCTTTCAAATGGGAGTTTTTTTTTTGTATATCTATTGGGTTTTCATTCCGTACATTTTCTATACTTTTCACTTTTTTGTACTCTTTGCGTCTCTTTAAGAAGTCTTTTTTTTCGCTCAAATCATCATCACTAAAAGAGAAATCATTGCTAAACAAATCTTCAGAGATAAATTTAGTCTTGCCTTTTGTTGCATATTTATTAGTTTGATTAGTTTGCTTACCTTTCTTATTCTGTTGTTTTGCTTCAAAATGGTTGAAGTTGCTTTTAGTTTTATTTTTCCAATGAGGTTCATTTTTTTTGTAATTATGCTTATCAGATTGCCTGTTTTCAGCGTTGTTGTTATTTCCTAATTTTTTCTTAGCAGAACTATTTTCGTTTTGAGGTTTAGGATTATTGCCTTTCTTATCTTTGTTGCTCATATTGTTTTCCGTAGTATCGGGTTGAAGGTTAGTAAATTTTTTGGCTTTAGAAAAAGCTCGTTTAGGTAATGAGCCGTTAGTTTTTTCGGTGTTAGCATTAAAGTCAAAAGAGAAAGCTCTGCGAGGTTTCTCTTTGTTATACATTTCACTTTCGTAGGGGTTGTGAAAGTCGTTTTTGTTAGAGATAGACTTTTTTTTCTCCTTTTTGAACTTGAATTTACCATTTGTACAGCTATCACTAAGGCTAGCATTGAAAATCTTTTGAGTATTTTTTTTTGAAAATGATTTGCTTATTGCAACCTTTTTCTTGCGTAGGTTATTAGCTTTGTCCATTATGAGTACCTTGGGTTATGAAGTTGTGTTGTGAAATAATGATAAAATACAAATTTTGGATTAATATAAAATGCTTTTTTGAACTTTCTTGTTTTAGAAATAGGGTTTTCGTTTTTGTATCTAATTCGGTAAAAAGTAAAAGTTTTTTTGTAAAATTTGTAAAAAGTTAGTTTACAAGTTAGCTACTTACACAATAATTTTTTTAATTTTTTTGTGCTTATTTCTTTGGTTTTTCCATATTTTTCCCAAGTTGCCTATTTGAGGTACTCGCCTTGGGGTGTATTTTCTGTTTTGGGTTGTGGTAATTCACCCAAGTTGTTAATACCGAAATATTCCATAAATTTGGAGGTAGTGCCATAAAGTAATGGACTGCCTGCAGTTTGTGCTTTCCCTTTTATTTCTATGAGGTCGCGTTCTAAGAGTTTTTGTATTGTATAATCGCAATTTATCCCTCTTATGTTTTCAACTTCGGCCTTTGTGATAGGTTGTTTATATGCAATTATAGATAGTGTTTCCAAAGAGGCCTTCGAGAGACGTTGTTTGGAGGTATTCTTTAGCAAAGCCGCTACCGTGGTTTGGTAGGCTGGTTTAGTTAAAAACTGATACCCTCCTGCTATCTTATAGATTTGAAATGAATAGTTATCGCTTTGATACCGCACAATCAAATGCTCTACAGCCTCTCTGATACTTTCCAAAGAAACCTCCTGCGATACAACCTCACTTATGCAAGCCTGTATCTCTTCTAAGGTAATAGGTTCAGGCGCACAAAAGATAAGGGATTCTATGTTCTTTTCTAAAAAAGTCAAAGGCTTGGAATGCTTACAACTTTTTATTACATCCTCTTAATTTTTTCTTATATCCACTTTCCGAGTGGATAGAGCCTGGAAAGTAGATATAAATCGAAAAATTGTATTATGTTACTTTCGAGCTAATGGTTACTTACGGGCTAATTTCGCTTCTATAGAGTGTTGTGTATGAGGTACTACTCGTAAACGCTCTTTGGGAATAAGTTTACCCGTGTCAATACAAATCCCATATGTACCATTCTTGATGCGAATAAGTGCTAGCTCTAACTGGTTGATAAACTTTTGCAAACGAGCCGCTAATTGATTAAGGCTTTCTCTTTCGGCAGTATCGGCTCCATCCTCCAACAACTTGGAGTTACTTATAGTTCCATCTATCCCGCTGTCATTGCGTTTGGTAAGTGTTTCCTTGATGTAAGCCAATTCTATACGAGTTTGTGCTAATTTTTTTTCAATAATTTCCTTAAATTCTTGTAACTCAGCTTCCGAATAGCGAGTCTTTTCTTTTTGAGGAGCATCCATAGTTTTTTAAGCTAAATAATTATTTTTGAAAAACCATATCGTATGTTTTATTTCACCTCAGTTAGGATAACTTAATAAAACATAACCTGAACCCAATTAACAAGCGTAATCTAACCCAAATTAGATTTATCTTCTCTCTCTTAAATTGAATGCAAAGTTAAGTTTTTTGGGAAATAAAACCTTTTTTTAGCTTTTTTTTCGTGATACCTGAAATATTTTTTTTCTCAAAAACTTGTCAAATACAGCAAATTCTTGAACTTCTTTTTATTATTAAACCATTTACGTATTTTTGCTCTACAAGGTTTAGTCACAAGTCAGCTTTTTTCTCAAAATATTCTCCAAAGCCAACTAATTAGTTTTGCTTGCTAAAGTGTTTACAGCAGGTTCAAATTTATACAAAAAGAACGCTCATAAGCAACCAAGAGCATGAAAGCACTAATATTAGCTATTTTGCAAAAACTTCAAAAAAGTAAAAATCTCTTTTTTGTGCTTACTTTTCTAATATCTTTTTTATTATTTTTAGCCCATTATTTTCACTTTATTTGTACCGATTATGACCGAACTTATCTGGCAAGGAAAATACAAAGACGGAAAAAAAGTTGCCCCTATTCGTATTGCTTTGCCTTTTCAGACCATAGAGACCATCAACGAAAGTGCAGCAGACCGACAAAAACGTCTTGCAAGCCTGTTTAATCAAAAACAAGACACCAGCAACTGGTATAACCGACTCATCTGGGGCGATAAAAAATACGTGCTTCCTTCGCTCTTGCCCGAATTTGCAGGAAAAGTAAACCTCATTTACATTGACCCGCCCTTTAACGTAGGAGCAGACTTCTCCTTTACCGCTACCATTCCCCCCGCCGAAAATGACGAAGATGACAATACCATTTCCTTTACCAAACAGCCCAGTATCATTGAGCAAAAAGCCTACCGCGATACATGGGGACGCGGACTGGACAGCTACTTGCAGTGGTTTTATGAAACCGCTCTCCTGCTCCGCGAACTCCTCGCCGAAGACGGAAGCCTCTACGTCCATTTGGACTGGCACGTAGGGCATTACGCCAAATGCGTCCTCGACGAAGTGTTTGGGTATGAGAATTTTAGAAATGAGATTGTGTGGGTTTATTCAAGAATGGCAGCAAAAGGACAAAGACATTTAACTAAATGTCATGATAACCTGTATTGGTATTCAAAGTCTAATAAATGGACTTTTAATGTTGATGAAATTAGACTACCATACGCTGAGACAAGTATAGCAAGGTCAGGATATAAGAAAACTAACTTGGGAGGCGGTAAACCACTTTCGGAAGTATGTGAATTAAATGAGAAGGGTAAGTTTCCAGAAGATTGGATAAATATTCCTTTTGTCAGAGGTAATGACTACGTAGGGTATGCCACCCAAAAACCTGAATCCTTATTAGAGCGAATTATCAAGGCGAGCAGTAATGAAGGGGATTTGGTGTTGGATTGTTTTTGTGGCAGTGGCACGACGGCAGCCGTAGCGGAGAAACTTAATCGTAGGTGGATAGCTTGTGATTTAGGGCGTTTTGCTATTCATACCACCCGAAAAAGGCTCTTGGGCATACCGAATGTTAAACCTTTTGTAGTGCAGAACTTGGGCAAATACGAAAGGCACGCCTGGCTCCAAGCCGAATTTGACAACCCCGAAAGCCGCATCGCC
>JANWZA010000027.1 GCA_025054775.1 Microscillaceae bacterium | reverse complement strand
CTGTAATGCACAATTCTGGTAAACAAAGAATATCAACATTTCGCTTTTTTGCCTCTTCAATAGCCGCAAGAATATTTTTTAGGTTATTGTCCCAATCCAAAGGGGTTTGGTTGAGTGCCGCACCTGCAATATGTAGTAAAGCCATAATTTGATGTTTGCGTTCTATTTTGCATTCAAAGTTACGCAAAAAAAGCGAAAAGCGTAGATTTATGGCTACCAATCACCCATTTTTTGGGCGTTCCTTTTGCCCTTTTCGCTACTGCTCAAAGGGCAAAAGGGCAGGCTTTGCAGGGCTTCGCTAACGCTTCGGTACTTCGCACCAAGCCCTTCGGGCTTGCCCTTTCAATCCCTAACGCATAGGAATAGTATCTTATTTTTCAAATATATATTTTTTTACATATCAATAATCTTATCTAATACCAATGTTTTAGAATATCCGCAATTTTTCACTACCTTTGTACCCAACCGCATAGTTTGAAGCTCTTGCATAAAATTATCTTTGTTTATTTCTACCCCGAAGTTATTGCATGAAAAAAACAATCTCACTATACACAATTAGTTACGCTTTATTCGTCTTTCATTTCGCTATTTGTCAAGAAAGCCCACTTTGGCTTCGGTATGCGGCCATCTCTCCTGATGGGCAAAAAGTTGTATTTAGCTACAAAGGAGATTTATTTGTGGTACCTACTAGCGGCGGCACAGCTATTCCAATTACTACTCACGAGGCCCATGATTTCTCTCCCGTATGGTCAAGAGACGGCAAGCAAATTGCCTTCGCTTCTGACCGATATGGTAATTTTGATGTATTTCTTATTTCTGCAAATGGAGGTGAGCCCACTCGTCTTACTTATCATTCCTCCCAAGATATTCCTAGTGATTTTAGCCCTGATGGAAGGAATGTAATTTTTAGTGCCAGCCGATTAGATATTGCCAATAATGCCATGTTTCCTTCTAATAACTTACCTGAACTTTACATCGTACCCGTAGCAGGAGGGCGAGAGCGACAGTTGGTAAGCATTCCTATGGAAATGGCACGCTTTAATCCTGACGGCTCGCTCATCGTTTTTCAAGACGTGAAAGGCTACGAAGATCCTTGGCGAAAGCACCACACCTCTTCCATTACACGCGATATTTGGACCTACAATACTCAAACCTCTGATTTCCAAAAACTTACTTCTTTTGAAGGCGAAGACCGAAACCCTGTTTTTAGCCCTGATGGGAAAAGTATTTTCTATTTGAGCGAGAAGAACGGTAGCTTCAATGTTTTTCAAATGGAATTAGCCAATCCAAACAATAATAAAGCCATTACCACTTTTGATAAGCACCCTGTTCGCTTTTTAAGCATTGCTAACAATGGTACACTTTGCTTTACTTACAATGGAGAAATTTACTTGCAAAATCCACCTTCACAACCACAAAAATTAAATATTCAAATCCAAATTGACGCTAAAAAAAATAATGATGTAATTACCTCACTTACCAGTGGTGCCACTGAGGTAGCCGCCTCTCCTAATGGCAAAGAAGTGGCCTTGGTAGTACGTGGAGAAATATTCGTAACTTCCTTAGAAAGTAATCAAACCAAACGAATTACCAATACCCCCGAACAAGAACGAAGTATTAGTTTTAGCCCTGACGGAAGAGCTATTTTGTATGCAAGCGAACGAAATAATAGTTGGAATATTTACCAAACTACACTAGCCCGTAAAGAAGAGGAGTATTTTTTCAATGCTACACTTTTACAAGAAGAGGTCATAATTGCTACCGAAGCCGAAGAGTTTCAACCTACTTACTCTCCCGATGGAAAGGAAGTAGCTTATTTAGAGGAGCGTACTACTCTCAAAGTTATCAATTTGGCTACTAAACAAACGCGCACTATCTTGTCAGGAGATAAGAATTATTCTTACTCCGACGGCGACCAATGGTACGAATGGGCCCCTGATGGAAAGTGGTTTCTAGTAGAATTTTTACAACCTAACCAATGGATTACTGAAGTGGGATTAGTAGCTGCAGATGGCAAAAGTGAAGTCATAAACCTTACACAAAGCGGTTATTATGATAACAACCCCCGATGGGCAAATGAAGGAAATATGGTAGTCTGGTTCTCTAATCGCGATGGCATGAAAAACCAAGCCAGCTGGGGTAGTGAATTAGACGTTTATGCTTTTTACCTAAACAAGGAAAGCTATGATAAAGCTATGTTAAGCAAGGAAGAGTTTGATTTATTGAAAGATAAAGACAAAGATAAAGAAGACAAAGACACAAAAGAAAATGACGCTACAGAAAATGACAAAAAAGAAAAAGACAAGAAAAAAGACAAAGATAAAAAAGACCAGCCCAAACCTGTAAAAATTGAACTAAACGGATTAGATAAACGCAAACGTAGATTAACCACTCACTCCTCGCGATTAGCTGATGCCTTAATTTCCAAAGATGGCGAAAAAATGTATTATTTGGCTAATTTTGAAAAAGGATATGACCTGTGGGAAACTAACCTACGCACCAAAGAAACTAAAATTTTATTAAAACTCGGATCCAATAGCGTCTCTACAATGAAATGGGATAAAAAATTAGAAAATTTTTATTTCTTGGCAAGTGGGACAATCAATAAAGTAAATGCAAGTTCAGGTAAACGTGAAATAATTACTTTTAATGCCGAAATATCATTAGACAAAGCAAAAGAACGAGCCTATTTTTTTGAACATATTTGGCGACAAGTGCTAAAAAAATTCTATACCCCTGACTTGCACAAAGTAGATTGGAATTTTTACAAAAAGGAATATGCTCGCTTTTTGCCACACATTAACAATAATTACGACTTTGCAGAAATGGCAAGCGAAATGTTAGGTGAACTCAATGCCTCGCATACAGGATGTTTTTATCGCTCTACTATGCCTAATGCTGATGCCACTGCTTCATTGGGAGCTTTTTATGATGAAACTTACAATGGTAACGGCTTAAGAATTGTTGAAATTTTACCTAACGGTGCATTAGATAAAAAGGAAAGTAAAATAAAAGTAGGCACTATTATTGAAAAAATTGACGGTGAGCTTATTACTCAAAATACTAACTACTTTCCACTTCTCAACCGAAAGGCAGGCAAAAATGTGCTACTTTCGCTCTACAATGAAAATACCCAAGAGCGTTGGGAAGAGGTAGTAAAACCTATTTCACGAAGCGAAGAAAGTGAACTTTTGTATCAGCGTTGGGTAGAAAATAATCGCAAAATGGTAGAAAAACTCTCTAACGGCAAACTTGGCTACCTACACGTAAGAAGCATGAATGATGTAAGTTTTAGAACCGTTTATGAAGATGCTCTCGGCAAGCACTATCACAAAGAAGCCCTCATCGTAGATACTCGTTTCAATGGTGGCGGTTGGCTTCATGACGACCTAGTTACTTTTTTAAGTGGAAAACCTTATACTACTTTTCTACCACGTGGGCAAAATATTGGACAAGAGCCACAATTCAAATGGAATAAACCTTCTATCGTGCTTATGAGTGAAGGTAACTATTCTGATGCCCATATTTTTCCTTATGCTTATAAGCAACTAGGCATCGGCAAATTGGTAGGTATGCCTGTACCCGGCACAGGAACTGCCGTTTGGTGGGAAACCTTACACGATGGCACACTTACCTTTGGTATTCCACAAGTAGGCAATGTAACTCCAGACGGCAAAATACTAGAAAATACTCAATTAGAACCTGACTACAAAGTGGTAAATGAATATACCCAACTTCTCAAAGGACGCGATCAGCAAATCGAAAAAGCTGTAGAATTATTATTGAAACAATAATTTTCCTTATTATCGCACTGAAATAAAAAATAAAGTAGTTACTAAATTTTTCAAATGAAACAGCTAGCTTGCATAATTCTCGTAATTCACAAGTAAAAGAGCTAAAACTACGTTAGCAGAGTGCAAAAACATAATTCAATAGAAATGAAAAAATACTTAGTGCAATTCGGTAAAATTATTTTTTTCTAGAAAAAAACGGTTTCTAAACAAGACTATTTACTATCCTCTTGTAAAAAAGAGTTTATTACCAAAAAATATGCCTCGCAACTTACATTTATATTCTTTTGGCAACTCTTTTGCAATAAAATAGTTGTATACATAAAGCTTTTTTGCAGCAAATTGTCACACACCAGTTGCTCAATTATTAAAAAATTACTAAAATCAAGTTATCATGATTGCTGTTCCCTCTATTCAAAAAATTGGTTTTCTTATTTTTGCTTTTTTCATGTCTGTAGTAGCTTTTCTGGTAACAGGTAAGTACACTCAGCAGAAAAAAAAGCATCAGCAACGCATACAGAGCGTAGATAGAGCCGTGCTTGCAACAGAAGTACCGCAAGCTTCACAAGAGATGAAGCCTGCTCTTTATGTTTATTACAATTACAAACCTAATGATGAAATTCAGCTAAATAATTTACAAAAACAAGGCTTAGTATTGTACGTAGATACACTTTCACCACAGAACGACTATCAAAGCAGAAATTTCATTAAAGTATTTCTCATCAATGCCTCAAGCCAAACATCTGTAATCCCTGTGCAAGAGCGTAGTCTTATTATGATACAAGAGGCCTTAAACGAAGACCAACAATGGAAACCTATAGAATATTGGAGTTATGATTGGGGACGAGGTAGAAGCCAAGATAGCCTTGTGCTGGAAAATAACTATATCGTGCAAACCTTTGCTCCGCGATACAAGGGCAATTTTAAGACCAAAATCCGCTTTAAGCTAAGAACAAACCTCAACGGAAAAGCACAATACTTGTACTCCCCCGCTTTTTCAGCGAGCATTCCCAAAGAGCAATTTAATCCTACGCAAAATCCTGTTGGTAATAAGCAGGCTATTAGTTTTTTAGATGAAAGTAAAGTCAATCAATAACTTTACTCTTAATTAAAACCGAACGATTAAACGATCAAAGTTAGTAACTTTCCTTTTCGTTTGGGAAATCAATATTTTTTACATCTTCAATGTAACGACTCACGGCTTCGGTAATGATAGTGTGCAAATCAGCATAACGACGCAAAAAGCGAGGTTTAAACTCTTTGGTAATACCTAACATATCATGCAAAACTAAAACCTGCCCATCTACCCCACTTCCGGCCCCAATACCAATAACGGGAATTTGTAAGGTTTGAGCTACTTGTTGGGCTAATTTAGCAGGTATCTTTTCTAAAACGATGGCAAAACAACCACATTCTTGCAGAAGTTTAGCATCTCTTAATAATTTTTGAGCCTCTGCCTCTTCTCTGGCTCTCACGGTATAAGTACCAAACTTATAGATAGATTGTGGTGTTAGGCCTAAATGCCCCATCACAGGCACACCTGCACTCACAATTTTGCAAATGCAGTCAGCAATTTCGGCTCCACCTTCTACTTTTACTGCATGCCCGCCTGTCTCTTTCATTATTCGGATAGCAGAACGCAATGCCTCTAACGAATCACCTTGATAAGAACCAAACGGCATATCTACCACAACCAAAGCCCGCTTTGCAGCACGCACCACTGCTGAAGCATGATATATCATTTGATCAAGAGTAATAGGCAAAGTAGTTTCATGCCCTGCCATAACATTAGAAGCTGAGTCGCCGACTAAAATAACTTCTATTCCTGCGGCATCTATCAATTTCGCCAAAGAATAGTCATAGGCAGTAAGCATACTAATTTTTTCACCTTTATTTTTTAATTCTTGGAGTGTATGCGTGGTTACACGCTTTATTTCAGATCCTGAATGAACAGACATATGCTTTCAAAGTATTTTCATATAATTTTGTCAAATTTATTTTCTTCGGTTTACTAGATATACTCCAAGTATAATACAGATAATTCCTACAAAATGCCATAATAAAAGTTTTTCACCATCTACCAAGCCCCAAAAGACAGCCACTAACGGAATAAGATAAGTAACTGAACTTGCAAATACTACCGAAGTCATTTGAAGTAAATAATTAAACAAAACGGTGGCTAATGCAGTAGAAACTAACCCTAAAAAAATGATAGCCAAAATAGGGATAAGGCTATTAGGCTGGTTTATATTTTTTTCTATATCTGAAGCAAATAATAAAACTAATGCCAAAGGACCGATAAGTGAAATGGAAAGCGTAGAAAGATAAAAAGGTTTAATGTTCCGAAGTTTAGAGGATAACAAATTGGCATTAGTAGCATACATCAAGGTAGCGGCAATAATGAGCAAAGCATATGCGTTGAAAGTAACACCCTGAGATTGAGCAGGGGCCTGTTGAAATGCTAAACTCACCGAACCGAGTAAGCCCAACCCTAGTCCAATCACTTGTTCTAAATGTACTTTCTGCTGAAAAAATAGAAAAGCAATCAAAACTGTAAAAGCAGGAGTAAGGGCATTGAGTACACCTGCCACTGAACTTATGATATGTTGTTGAGCTATACTAAATAAAATTGCGGGTAAAAGCATGCCCAACATACCTGACATAAAAATAAATTTTAATTGTGCTCTTTCTACCTTTTGCACATGAATGATTGCCCAAGGTAAAACAGCTACAAAAGCGGCACTAATGCGTAAGCCTGCAACTTGGATAGGGGTAAGCACGGTTAGCCCTTGCTTCACTAAAAAAAACGAAGTTCCCCATACAAGGGCTAAAAGTAGCAAAAGTCCCCAAGCAATAATATTTTTTTGTTGCCTGTTATGTTGTTTAATAATAGTAACACTCATGTGAAAAGAAAAAAAGAGAAGCAAAAAGTAAAGCTACAAAAGTTGATTGCCTACTTTTCAAAGTATATAAACTTGAAAAAGAATAAAAATAAAATCTATATCTTACGACTGGAGGACTTTTTTCATGGTAATTCCAATTTCAGCAGGTGATTTCACTACTGTAATTCCACACTCTTGCATAATACGCATTTTGGCTTCCGCTGTATCTTCTGCTCCACCGATGATAGCCCCTGCATGCCCCATACGTTTACCTTTGGGAGCAGTTTGCCCTGCAATGAAGCCAACTACGGGCTTTTTATTGCCATTGTCCCTAATCCAGCGAGCTGCCTCAGCTTCTAGATTTCCGCCAATCTCCCCAATCATTACAATTCCTTCGGTTTCATTATCATTCATTAAAAGTTCTACTGCTTCTTTGGTAGTAGTACCGATAATGGGATCTCCCCCAATACCAATTGCCGTAGAAATACCTAGCCCTGCTTTAGCAATTTGATCAGCAGCTTCATAGGTAAGTGTACCTGATTTGGAGACAATGCCTATCGTTCCTTTCTTGAAAATAAAACCGGGCATAATCCCCACTTTTGCCTCCTCTGGGGTAATAACTCCAGGACAGTTCGGACCGATTAAGCGTGTGTTTTTACCTTTTATAAATTCTTTTACTTTCACCATGTCTTGAACGGGGATCCCCTCTGTAATACAAATAATTACTTCTATTCCACTGTCAGCAGCTTCCATAATAGCATCAGCAGCGAAGGCAGGCGGCACGAAAATAATAGATACATTAGCTCCTGTAGCAGCTACAGCTTGGGCTACTGTATTGAACACAGGGCAGTCTAAATGCTGAGTACCTCCCTTGCCTGGAGTAACTCCTCCTACTACTTGTGTACCATATTCTATCATTTGCCCTGCGTGGAACGAACCTTCGGAACCTGTAAATCCTTGAACAATAACTCTAGAGTTTTTATTAACTAGTACACTCATAATGACTTAGAAGTTTTGGATAAACGTTTGAAGATAGACTTAATTTATTGCCAAAAATACGTTAAAATCATTGAGAATAAAAATATTCATTTGATTTTCTTGCAAAATATAGTTTTTAAGAAAGATTGAAAACCACAAAGCTACTTTAATAGTTCCTACTATTAAAGTAGCTTTGTGATTGGCCTACAAGATGGATAATTAATTTATTATCTATCCACCTACTACTTTCTTACGAATACTACTAGATACTCTATGTATACTTTCCAAATCTTTAGGAGAAAAATTAACCTTACTTTCCGTATTTCCTTTGATAACAATAATACCATTTACCTCTTCGGTAGTAGCCTCTTCGTATTGATAAGATATTTTTACGTTATCGTATATTTTTTGCAGTTCATTCAAATCATTTATGAGTTCTTTAATATTTGCGTTACGTTCTTCATAAAAAGAGAGCAAAAGCAAAAGTTGGTCAAGGATAATTTTCTGCTCACCGATACGTGTATTCAAGAGCTCACTTGATTGTTTTTTGGCTACTTCGCAGGTGAGGAACAGGGCTTCTAACCAGCCTCCTGTAAGGATGAGTATAGTAAGGTCGGCTCTGTTTTTTTGTTGGAGGTGTTCGTTTATTCTTTCCAAATTAGTATTGGTTACTAGGAGCAGAGAGTCTAAATTTCCACTACTGGTTGCTAATTTTTTTATTGTATTAAAGTCAAAAAATTGCCCAATATTCAATCCTTCAGCCATTTCTTTAATGGCGTTTAAGTAAAGGAGTGCATCTTGGGTTTGTCCGTAGATATTAGCATAACCTAAATCAGTACTATAAATTCCCAAATTAAGAGCCTGTTTGAAGTTGGTATTATAGCTCGATATTCTTTCAGTAGAATTAAGCAGCTGTTTATCATACTTCACACCTAAATCTTTAATAAGAAAAGAAATTTCCAAAGGTGAGGGGATAGACTTCACTATATCGCTTAATACATCCATAGAGATACCAGGTGTTGCTTTACTTTCCTTTTTATCTAGGGTATCAGCAACGACAGCTCTATTTTTAGCTTTATCATCACCACATGAGGCGATTATGAATATCAAGAAAGTAAAAATGAGAATTATTTTTTTCATATCTAATGTGTTTTTACTTTTTGCACAAAGTTATTAAAGTTTTTTTGTTATAGTGTTTTGTCAGGATATTTTTTTTCAAAAAGCTATTTTTTTAGCTTGATGGGTAGCTTTGTAAAAAGAATACCGACTTTTTTAAAGAAATCAAAATATAAGGTAACATACAATACAAAAGTTAGCAACCAAATGACAACAATATTGAAGAAGTAGGTATCAAAAAGCTGCCCAAAGAAATGTTTTTTAGGAGCGAAAAAATGTGTTCTATAATTCCACCAACTTAATTCTTCTACGTTAGGAATATGATAAATAGGATCTATTTGTTGGTATAACCTACCTTTATGTTCGACCATAGGTTCTTTGGTGTCTAAATTTCGTACTAGTGCTGCTAACCCTTCATTATAATATTTATTTTTGTATTCTGTAACTTTATATGATTTATCTACTTTTTCAAATGCAGCAATTAGTTTTTCTTTCTTTTCACTGGCTTTGTTTAGCTCTTCTACAAATTTTGCTTTGGCAGAGTCTAAATAAGTTGTAATTTTTTGAGCAATATCAGCATTAAATTTTTTAGTAGTAAGGTCTTTTTCTAAATCTACACCTTTCAGAAATTGGAGATGAGCTTTGGTATATTTGATTTCATTCTTGATAAGCTCTAAGTCAGACTCTATCCGCTTGCGAATAGAGTCATTCTTTTTTTCTTTGTTGAGGTTATTAAGTACCTGTTGTACTTTTGCTTGCAACATGGGTACCCAAAACTGGTCTTTTACACGGTTATAGCTCTCTTTTTGTTCCAAATCATAATAATCTATTTCATATAAGTTATTTTTGAAATGCGTAACAGCTATGGCTTCAAATGCCCAGCGTGAGGTCATAAAATCAGCAACAAGAGGTACCTTCCCGATTTCACTTATGGTTTTGTTCATTTTTTCATACCTAAAAATCAATCCACTCAAAATCATCTGTGGAATAAGTAGCAAGGGAATGGTAATATAAATTGTAATAACAGAGTTGAAGGTAGAGGAGATGTTTAGCCCTAATACATTAGCAAAACAAGAAGCTGAAAACAAGACTAACCAATAACTCCATAATTCACCTTTGATTTCTAAAATAAGATTCCCTATGAGTACAAAACTAAAAGTCTGGATAGCGGAGAGTGTGAATAAAATGATAAGTTTAGAGAATAAATAACTTGTCCGACTTAGATTAAGAAATGCCTCTCGTTTTTGTATTTTCCGGTCTTTAATAATTTCTTCTGCACTTACAGTAAGCCCCATAAATAACGCGATAATAATGCAGATAAGCATATAAGCAGGTACATTGTCGTTATATCTAAACATATATTCCTCTCCATTAGTAGCGGGGTCGTTTTGGAAGCGGATAATATAAGACATTAAAACAGCCAAAATCGGGGCTTCTAGAAGATTGAGAAGCAAATATTGTGTGTTACTAATTTTGGCTAGAAAATCTCTTATAGTAAAAATAGCTGTTTGTACGAATCTATTAGGCACATTCAAAGAGACTGGAGGGTTATCTTTTACCTCTTCTACGGGAACAAGTTTTCCTTCAAACTCTTCATTAAAGCGTTCGTGCCATTGCTGGGGGGTTGTTTTCCTTTTACCGATAAATTGCCCGTATTCATTGACAACCTCAGCCTCAATAATATTAAAAATTTGTTCGGGGTTTACATTCCCACAGGTAGGACATTGCCCACGATCTTTATCTATTTGGTTGGTAGCTGTTTTGAAATAAATAACTGCATTAATAGGATTGCCATAATAGATTTGATAGCCGCCTTTGTCTAAAAAAATCATCTTGTCAAACATCTTGTAAATATCAGACGAGGGCTGGTGAATTACCACAAAAATCAATTTTCCTTTTAGAGACAATTCTTTAAGCAAATCTATTACGTTTTCTGAATCACGAGAGGATAGCCCTGAGGTGGGTTCATCTACAAACATGACAGCAGGCTCACGAATAAGTTCTAAGGCAATGTTAAGGCGTTTTCTTTGCCCGCCACTAATTTTCTTATTAAGCACATTACCCACTCTAATATCTTTAATATGGTCTAGCCCTAAATCTTTGAGCGTTTTCATTACCCGCTCATCAATTTCTTTTTCAGATAAGCCTTTGAAACACAATTTAGCATTGTAGTAGAGGTTTTGGTACACTGTTAGTTCCTCAATCAACAAATCATCTTGAGCCACATAGCCAATAACTCCTTTTACTTGCTTCTTATCTTTGTGTAAATCATAGCCATTAATAACAACTTTGCCTTTTGAAGGTTTTTCAAGCCCTGCTAATACATTAAGTAGAGTAGTTTTACCGGCTCCACTCCCACCCATGATGCCGATAAGTTTACCAGGGCCTTCAAAAATATTTGTACTGTGTAGTCCAATAGTACCATTAGGGAATCTAAATTCTATATTAAAAGCATTAAAGGAGAGTTTGATGGCAGTGGTTTCACTTAAAAAGTTACTAATAATATCGCTGTAATATAGTACTGCTCCGCCGTGGGTACGTATGGTACTACCATTAGAGAATTGATATACTTGGTGGGCGTTAATAGGAAAGCCATTCATGGTTTGGTCTTGCTGCCCATTGTACTTTACAAAGTACATATCCACGCTCGGAACCCGCATGAAAATAAATTCACCATCTAAATTTTCTACGTGAATATATTTGTTCTCAGTTCCTTCAGGGGGGGTACTACTGGCTATGAGAATATTAGGGGAATTAAGTGGCTTAGAGTCTTGGCTTAATACGTATTTCTCAATAAGTTTGAATTCCTCCTTAGGAAGATTAAATGCTTGCGATACTGCATCTATTACTCCACGTTTTTGGGGGCTTAGGGCTTTCTTTTTATCTGCAATTACCAATTCAAGCAATTTTACTAATACCAATACTTTTTGTTTTTGCTCAAGGGTTTGATTAATTTCTTTGCAGAATTTGAGTACTTTTACTGACTCTTTTACCGACATAGGGGCCACCTCTAGTACCTGCCCGTATTGAGCTACTTCCTCAAAAAGTTTGGTATATTTCTTTACAGATTCTTGGTCTAGGCGCTCCTGAAAAAAGCGAATGGCAAACTCTCGCTCTACTTCAGAAGCCCCTCCATCTTGTTTGGTAATTAATGCAAACAGCTGTGTATGTGCGTTCAGAATTTCTTCACTCATACAATTAAACAGCCCAAAGGACTCAGGTTTTTAGTGAAAAGATAGTCTGTTTCGGTTAGTACTAAAAAGATGTGCATTAAAATTAAGGATAAACTTTTTTATTTTATTGCATATTCATTAAACTAATATTTTTTGAAGCTAAAAGGTACTTCTACTAACTCTGAAAACTCACAGCCCGCTTCTTCCATATCCTCGTCGTCTTCGTGAAAATACCAATCTACTGTGGTATTAGAGATGGACTCTAATTTGGAGAGAATGTCCAAAATAAGTTTGGAAGAGGCGGTATTGAAGTACTCTAACTTAAAGATAAAAGTAGTTTCAGGGTTAGGATTTTTTGCGTACTCTTCTAGCCATGCCAGAACGGGTTCATAAAATTCAGCTGAGTCTTCAGGGAGAGAACGTCCAGAAATCTCAAAAATGCCGTTGTTACGGTCAAGAATTATTTTTGGTGTATCCTCTGTACCAGGGTAGTTTATCACTTCCATGTTTTTTCGTATGTTTTATGATAGGTTATACAATTTTAATGCTTTAATTACAAAAATACGTAAGTTTTTTTGAATATTAAATGGTTTGTGCGTGAACTTGGTTGTTAATAAGATAAATACAAGGATTGAGATCAAGGATTGTGCAAAAGTTCAATGTTACTAAGTCATCGCTTTCAATTTCTTTGCAAGCGAGTTTAGATGTTAGCCCTCATTTCTATAAATAGTAGTTTTAAGTGAAAAGAACGACACTTTATCATTAATAGGTTCAAAATCAAATTGTAGCTTCTGCCCTGATTTGCGTGCCATATCCACAAATCCCAAGCCTGCTCCTCCTTTTTCTGAAAGCGAGCCTTCTTTAATAATTTTTTTGTAAAGTTCTTTTAATCCGTCTTTATCCAGGCTATTAATTGTTTCTAACCTTTCTTGGAGCATTTGTACTTTGTCATTGGAAATGGAATTACCCGAGGTAATAATATACTTATCTTCCTGCTTTCCAATAATAAAGATAGCTAAATTAGTGGATTTCCCATTGTTATCATCCACGGGCATTGCATCGGAGTGCTTTACAATATTCTGCAAGCACTCTACCATTACATTAAATACCTTCCGCTTCACGGCAGAGTCTTCGCCTGCTGCATCCATGTTTCGCTCTGCCATTGCCAAGACCGATTTTGTAATTTCTTGTGTAAATTCACCTTCATACACCAAGATAAGGTTGCGTGCAACCATAGTCTTGTGTAATTCATAGATGTACTTCATATTTTGTAAACAAATTTTAAGGTTTTGTAAAGGCTAACCACATATGAACTTTCGCTTTAATATTTTAATCTAATTCTAATTTTGATTTTTCACGCCATAAATTAAAATTTTTTTTTGAATAAACCTAATTTTGGTTAAAATTTTATTCCAATTACAAGAACATCATCAGTTTGTTTAGTGTTCCCACGCCACGCTTCAAATTCTTGCAATAACATATTAGAAATTTCTGCCATTTCTTTACCTTGGTTCAAGAGTATCACGTCTTTTATCTTTTTGGTAGTTAGTTTTTTGTTTTTTGGACCGCCAAATTGGTCAGGATATCCATCTGAAAATATATAGAACGAATCGCCCTTCTTGTAAGAAATCAAATTGTTAGTGAAGTTACTTTTTCCTTTATATTGGGTACCACCAATAGGGAATTTGTTACCTTTAATCTCTTCAAGTTCTCCATTAGAGAGGTAGAGCATAGGTCTATGTGCTCCAGCATATTCTAATGTTTTGTTCAAAAGATTAATTTTGCAGAGGGCAATATCCATACCGTCTTGGGTAGAAGCATCTGTTTCATCTTGTTTTAATGTGGTAACTACTGCATTATCTAATTTATCTAAAATTTCAGCAGGAGAAAGACTATCATTACTATCTACAATATTATTGAGCAAAAAGTAACCAATAAGTGAAATAAGTGCTCCTGGTACTCCATGTCCTGTACAGTCTACAGCAGCTATATAAACTTCATGCTCTTTCTTGGTAAACCAAGGAAAATCACCACTTACTACATCGCGAGGCTTGTAAAGAATAAACGAGTCAGGGAATATGGCTTTGATATAGTCATTGCTCGGTAAAATGGCTTCTTGAATGCGTTTGGCATAGTTGATGCTTTCTCTTATCTTTTTATTAGTTGCTTGAATTTCTAATTCTATAATTTTTCTTTCAGTAATATCGTGAGAGACTAACAACATGGACTCAAAGTTGTTTTGATCATTATATTCAGGGATACCATTAACCTGCATAATTCGCTCCCCGAGTATGGAGGGGAAGCTCATCTCACTACTTACTTTGGTATTTTTAGTGGCAACCTCACGTAGGTATCCTGCCCAAGAGTTGATAATCTCGTCGTTAAGTTCAAGTTCTCTAATATCTTTACCTATGAAAAATTCCTTATTTTTACCTGTGTAAAGTTCAATAATTGGATTGATATAAAATATTTTACCTTCACGGCTAATACGTATAATGAGATCGGGGGAATTTTCGGAAAGGGCTTGCATTTGCCCACGCATGCGCTGTTCTTTCTCTGCTAGGCGTCTTTCGGTAATATCGCGTGTATTGATAACAATTCCTTGAATAGCAGGGTCGGCTAATAGGTTTGTACCTGTAGCTTCTAGCCAGATACGGTTGTTACTAAATTTGGGCTTATAGCTGAATTGTATTGTAACTTTCTCATCAGGGTTGGCAATAAGTTGTTCAAACATTCGCTCAAAAGAGGGTCTACCTTCAGGGTGAATGTAGATAGAGTCATCAATGCCTATCATCTCTTCGGCAGAGTAGCCTAAAATTTTCTCTACTGAAGGGCTAATATATCGGATAGTTCGGTTAGGTTCATAAATGGTAATAACTTCAGAAGCATTTTCTAACAAGAGTTGAATACGATCATTAGCCTTACGTACCTCTTCAATTTGCTCTTCTAGTTTTTGGTTAGCACGCCTCAATTCTTCTTGAGTAGCCTCCATAACTTCGGCATTTTGGCGGAGCACCTCTTGTTGCATTTGCAGGTCGCGACTCATTTGTTGAGAGGCTTCCAGCAGTCTACGAGTATTTTCATTTACCTTTATATTGAAGAGTGTACGAGCGATAATTTCACTAATCTCTTGTACGAATTGCACCTCGCGTTGCCCGAAACGTTCAAACCCTGCAAATTCTAATACACCATACACCTTTTCATTTGTAATTAGTGGAGTGATTAAAATACACTTTGGCTTCTTATCCCCCAAGAGTCCTGAGGTTATAGTCATGTAATCATCAGGAATTTCAGTGCGGAGTATAGTATCTTTTTCAATAGCTGCTTGGCCTACCAAGCCTTCCCCAAAACGGAAGCGTGCTTGTAAATATTTTTTCTTGTTATAGGCAAAGCTTGCATTCATTTCTATAATGAGGTTATTTTCATCTTCATCATTCACTACATAAAAAGCTCCCTGCACTGCTCCAATTTTTTTAGTAACGTATTGGCATACCAGATCACCTAATTCTTGGATGTTGGTAATAGAGGGCAAAATATCTCCAATCTCTGCCAAGCCTGTTACAATCCAATTCCGCTCATCATCTCTTTTGGCTGCCATCTGAATACTATCACGCATAGTAAGCAATGACATACCCAGGGTGTCTTGATCGCTAATAGGTTGAAAGCTAGCGTCAAAATCCCCCTCACCAATTCGTGAGGCAAAATTTGCCGTTTTCTTTAGGGCTTCTACTAATTCGTTGAGCTGCCCTGTCATTTCACCTATTTCATCTTGTGTAGTTTGAGGCAGCTTGTCAGGTAATATGCCTTTTGAAAGAAGGTTTACGGTTTCTCTCAGAGAGAGGAGTGGATTGATGAGTACCCTTGAAAAAATAACACCAATAATAAGAGATATAAATATAACTGAGAACCCTGCTACGGCAAAAGTAGCTTGTAGCCTGTCCACAGGGGCATATACTTCGGAGGTATCCATTTTTACAACTAAACCCCAGCCCACAGATGGAATATACCGCCATGTAGCTAATACTTGCTGGTTGCGATAGTCAATATCATAGCCTGAGCCTTGGCGTCCTTTAATAGCTTGTTGGAGAGGAATGCCTCGTTTCTCACCCATGAACACACTACGCTTAAGTGCGGCTTTCTTATCATAACGCAAGGGATTGAGATAAATTACTTTGTTTCCACTGGCTTTTGCCAAAATAATTTCTCCCGTGCTTCCTAGCCCTGTGGTATCACTTACCAAAGCATAAACGTAATTCATGTCAATTTCATAAATCATAACACCCTTTACTTGCTCTTTAGCATCTAAAATAGGAGCAGAGGCAAGCATAAAATATTTATCTTTTCGTTGATAAATATTGCTGAAATACAGTGAGTCTTTGCCTACTGCAATCGTGTTACCATCAGGATCGTTAAATAATCTACCTATAATTTGGTTATTTTCAGAGGTATTGGTTTTGTAAAGGACTTTGCCGTCTTTGTCGGTAATGTAGATATTATTGATTTGATAAAACTTAATAATAGAATTAAGAATTTCCTCAAATTGAATTTGAGCAGGATTATTAGCCATGCCTTTTATACCCGTAGTGTCGTTCAATCTTTTCAACGGAGTCTCCTCTTCTGGTTGAACGTCCTTAGCTTGGGCAACTTTTTCTTGTACGGCTTTCAGTTTAGTTCCAAACAAAATACTAGCTTTAATTTTATCAATAAAGTTATCTATTTTTTGGGCTTTGAGCCTTGCTACGATGTTAATCGATTCAAAAGCACGCTTTTCAATTGAGTCGCGACTAAGATAAAACGAAATAAGACTAACAGCTAATACTGAAATAAGTACGACTATAATAACTAACGCTGTGATTTTAGTACCTATTTTTATATTCTTAAACATAAGGTTATTGTTCAAAAATGAAACCTTAAAGTAGCTCCTTTATCAAACAACATTAAAGTTGTTCTCACAAGTTGTTATTTGCAAAAACTTAACCAAGTTTGCTAATATTGAGAATTAGAAAAAACAATTTATGTATAAAATATTTGATTATCAGAAATTTAGATTTACTCATTTATAGGTGTTTTGTGTTTCTTTGGCTAAAAGCGAAGCCACTTCTTTCACAAAAAGTTCTTTTTGCTTTTCAAATTCTGTAAAAGAAGCAATTTCTAATACTCCAATTAGCTGATTATCAAGGGCAACAGGTTGTAAAAGTAAGTGTGAGGGAGTAGTCTTTCCCAGACCTGATATAGTGGTAATATACCCCTCTGGTACGGATTTCACGTTAATAACTTCTAGATTTTTGGCAACCTGCCCCACTAATCCCTCACCTAATTGATAGCTTGGGAGTTTCCCGTCTACTGAATAATAGGCAAAGGTAGCCACCGCTTCCAGTATCTCTTCTTGTTTACTCTCGTCTGTCTTATATAAATAGAAAATTCCTTGTACAGCCTCTACTGCTTTGCATATTTCACTTAGTACTTTTTCATACATTACCTTTCGGTTCTGCTGATTATTCTCTATCAAATTTTTTAATTTAGACAAAAACTCAGCGGAAAGTAAAGTATAATTTTCCGTTTCGTAAATATCCTCTCCTTTGGTGGAGTTAGCAGATTGATTTTCTTTATTAGTAGTATGCACGTATACCACATCAATTCGGTTTCTAACCCCTAATAGTAATACAAAGATAGCCGCTAAACCTAAAATAGATACAAACCCTACAGCTACTATAAGGCTGGTAAGAGCGGTATCTATTGTATCCACTTGTTTAATATTAGTGAGCTCTAATTTAGTGGAAAGAGTGTTACCCCAGTTAGGAATGTAGAGTACGGTTACAAAGAGTACCCCCACTACAAAGGCTATAATAAGCAAAGTACTAATAACTTGATTTACTTTCATAACTTTATCTTTTTTAAGACGAAGTAGTAGCTGTTGCTTTAATTTGTTTGTCCAATTCTAACAAGAAACTAATAATTCCATCTACCCCTAGCACATAGTCTATTTTCGTAATTTTTTGTGCTGCTAAGGGCATGGTATCAATTAAACACTCCTGCGGGTCTTGAATAATAGTCAGCCCCCCTTTTTCGTGTACATTTTTCATACCAATTGCCCCGTCTTTATTAGCTCCTGACAAAAGTATACCAATTAACTTGTTTCTATACGCATATGCTGCGGTAGAGAGCGTAATATCTATGGCAGGGCGTGAATTGTTTACAAGTTCCTCTGTTGATAAAGCAAAAGTATTGCCTAATTCTATACCCAAATGATAGTTAGCAGGAGCAAGATATACTTTCCCTCTTTTTATAGCCTCTTTATCATACGGTTCTTCTATTTCAATATTGCTTTTGATGTTCAAAGCTTCTACAAAGCCATTCCTCACATGGCGTAGACGATGCAAACACATGATAATAGGAAGTTCAAAGTTACTAGGAATGCTACTCAAGATTTTGCTTATTACTTGAAAGCTACCTGCTGAACCTCCAATTACTATTGCTTTGTATTGACTACTATCTATCTTAAACTGTGTCATTGATATACGAAAAAATAACAGGATGAACCCTTACAAGTAGGCTCTTTTTTAATAACTGGGCATAAAACCAAGATTAATCTTTTACTTTTTTGTAAATTTTCTCCTCGTTGTTTACTACAATAAATTTATTAGCTATTTCACACCAAATTAATGACTCTTTTGAACCTATTGCCAAATAACCATACTTAAACAAACTTTCGTGAAAAACTTTCAGTACGCTATTTTGCAATTGTTGATTGAAATAAATCATAACATTACGGCATAAAATGAGATCAAATTTGCCGAATACACCTCCTGTTACAAGATTATGTTCTTTATAGGTTACATCTCGCACTAGGCTTTTATCCATAATAGCTTTGTTGCCCTCTTCTTTGTAATATTTTTCTAATCCTACCGTTCCACCATAACGTTGATAATTTTTAATATTCATTTCCATGTTTTTCAAGGGATATACCCCCTCTCGTGCTTTTTGCAGAATGGTAGTATCTATATCTGTGGCAATAATTTTTACATTCTCCAATAGGCCCATCTCCTTAAGTACGATTGCCATTGTATAAACTTCCTCTCCTGAAGAGCACCCTGCATGCCATATGCTTACAGTACGGTTATTAGCAAAAATAGTAGGCAAAATATTTTCTTTCAGCTCTTTCCAAAATGTAGGGTCGCGAAACATCTCGGTAACATTGACCGTAATTTCGGAAAGAAACTCTTTGAAATATTTAGTATCTCCCAAACTTAGTTTGTCTATCAAAACATCTACTGAACTATATTTGTGAATTTCTAATATGCGTTGTATCCTTCGCTTGAAAGAGGACATTGCATAATTAGAAAAATCATAGTTGTAGTGTTTTTTGATGATATCGGTAATAGTGCGTAATTGAGCTATTTCTATATCTTGCATACAACAGAAACGCGTTTATCTAAACCAACTTTGAACATCGAGAGGCAAAAATGCAGAATTTTTCAGCAATATTACGCATTTTTTTGCAAATGAATTATATTTATTTTAATCATGTTATGAGCTTAAAAAAAAGATTATAACACGAACTTCTGCTCTTGCTTTATCCTTATCTCCAGAAATAAACCTAACTTTAATTTGCTCATTAACTTCACTTTATTTACAACTCATCTATTTGCAACATCGCTTCCTTTACTATTTTTTTGTGCTAATTTTATTTCTCTAATATCATCTTCTAAGCGTAAAAACGCTTTACGAAGCTCTTGCAACAAATCCTGCTCTTCGGGAATATCCTTACTTACTATAGCAGCGAACTTCCACAATTCTACCACGTCTTGTACGGGAATTTCCTGTGGCTTATAAGCAATGTTACTACACTTAAACAGAAAACTATTGTTCTCCTCTATTTTATTGTATACCTCGCGCAAGGCAATCCCTAATGCGGGGGAAACTATCACACACACCTCTCCCTCAGGTAAGCTATTCCAGTCCTGCACGTACTCGCCAACAACTATGCAATTAGGGGGAAAGGGGAGCATATAGTCCCCACTGATTTCAAAAGCACGGTAGGTTTTACCCGAAGGTAAGAAAGGGATTTCATACTTGGGCAAATCCTTCAAAAATAAGCTATCTGCGTAACTATGTACGTATTGTTGCGCATTTTTGAGTGAGACAAATTCAATATTTTCATTATTATTTTCATCCAAAGTAATGGTAAGCACCCGAGATTCCTTGGGGCTGGCATATTTTTTTAGCCCTTGTAAAGGTTGAGCGACATTACTCCCTACTACTGCTAAATCTACATTAATAATTTGGTCTATACTCAACCCAAAGTAATTAGCAATGCTATTTATTACCTCTAACTTAGGCTCTGCTCTGCCGTCTTCATATGAACTAACCGCACTACGCGTAATGCCAATTGCCTTTGCTAATGCCTCTTGGCTCATACGACCATTATTTTCGCGGAGATATTTAAGATTTTTGCTTAGGTACATACAAATTATTGCTGAAGTTTCGTTTTTGCCATAATGCTAACATTTTTTGAACAAAGATAAGTTTTTTTTTAATAATGTTGCATTCTTTGAAATATTAAACCAAGAATTTGTCTATTTGCCCTTGCATAAAACATTTACTTTTATATACCAAAACAAGTGAAGGTATTTACTCAAATGAAAAAGAATTTGTAAACTTGCAACATCATTATTTTATTTTCTTTCAATTTATTTCAATTTTTATGAAAAGGTATCTTTTCCTTATGTTATGCGTAGGTATGCTATGGCAATATGGTTGTAGCAGCGAAAAAGCGAGTAGAAAACCGCAAGCACCCGAAGTAAGCCAACAAAATGCTGCCATGATAGATGGTGTACGGCTAAAAAAACTACTCAACGGAAATATAGCACGCTTGAAATCCAAAAGCATATGGCAAAATATTGCGAGAATAAAGGCTATATCGTACTTTTGGACAAACAAAGTTTGGCAAAGCCTCTTCAAAAGAAGAAATTGTTAGATGTTACTGACGATTTGGCAAAGTTTATCCAAGAGCAAAAATAAGCGTTTTGGTAGCTAATTCAATCTACCACCTAAGAGGTTATCTTGAAGGTGTTTTTATTTTGCCTAACACAGACAAGCAAAGTCCTAACCACTTTCAAGAATAAAACATTCCTACTTGAACTAGACTAACAATTCTCCTTTGGAGCACAACTTTACTTTAAGAACAAAGCACAAAAATAAAAAATAGCATATTCTATGCTTAGAAGGCACAAAATACACTATTTTCTTGTCTAATTCAGACTCGGGGCAGTCCACACTTTCACTCTGACAGGTTAAATTTTTCCCGTGAAAGTACCTTTTGCTTTGGCTTCTCTAATTACCGCTTCTAAGCCATACTTGTTGATAGTTTTGATAGCCTTGGTACACACTTTAAGCCTTACCCATCTGCCTTCGCTCTCTAAGAAAAATCTTTTCTTTTGCAGATTAGGATAAAATTTTCGCTTGGTTCTGTTGTTAGCGTGAGAAACATTATTGCCTATTCGTGTTCTTTTTCCTGTGATTTGACAAACGCGTGCCATGTTTCTGTCTCTTGTGAATAATTTGAAAATGAAACCACTAGATTTAACCCTGTACAATTGCAAAAACGCTTTTGCAAAACAGGTTGCAAATATACTACTTTATTTACAAAAGCTAAAAAAGTCCGTTTTTTTATTTACTCTTTCTTCTCCGAGTGCGTAGAGAGAGTAACTTTGCCTGCCTCGGAAGGAAGAAGAGGTAAGGCTGACGTGAAGTGCTCCATAATTTGCCAATTGCCCTCGTGTTTGCAACAAATAAGAGCATACTCTGCCTCTACCTCGTGGGCTTTTTGGTTCTCAACATAGGAAAAAATACATGTTCCCGTTTTGATAAATACCTCGTCATACTGCCTAATTTGGCTAGTTTCAAAACGCCACCTCAACTCCTGTAACTTTACTAACTCTTCAAAGTAACTGGCAATAGCTTGCCTGTTTGCAAAAAGGAGCTGCTTGGTAGTATGCCAAAGTAAGCCCTGCGGAGCATAAGCATGTACTACCTCGTCAATTTTGCCCCTGTTCAAGTACTCTTCCCATTCCTTAAGAAAACTATTAAGCGACTTCCTGTCGTTGGCTCTTTGCGAAATCCGAATTGAATGGCTTGCATGCATTTGGTTAAAAGCCCGCACTTCAGCCTCATGCAAGTGAGGCTCATTCTCTCCAGAGGTCTGCACAAAACTTGATAGGATTTCTAAGGTAGGAATATGCGAACTACGATATACTACATACTTAATAAAGCTATGCACTGCCAACACTATCAGTAAACCCTCAAAAATGCCATACTCAAATACCAAAATAGCACAAAATAAGGACAACCCAAAGGCATATTCCCCATCATAAGCTACGTTGTATAGCCCTGCTATCATTTTCCAACCCGTAAAAAGCATTAAAACTGCCAAAGCAAATTCAGGAAGATAGTTCAGTAAATGAGGAAATACTAATACCACACTAATCACTAATGCCACAAACAACGCTGATACCTTTGTCCGCGCTCCTGCAATACAATTTGTAGTGCTTTTTGCTAATCCATCTAAATTGGTCATGCCTCCAAAAAAGCTTGCACCCATATTCGCTAACCACATCACTAGCAAACTATTGTTTGAGTCTGCTTTCCTTCCTAGCGGATCCATCTTTTCAATGGCTACGTTGCTCATCACTTGTTCTATTACATTAATTAAAGCCAAAACCAAGCTATACACCAACATATTCATAAGAAACCACCACGAAAGTGACTCCCAATGCGGAGTCGGTAGGGCTAATACAAACGGAGTATACTCTACTTTTAGCATAGGTACTTTATGATAAAAATTTAACACCACACTCACACCGATAACTACTATGTAGGGAATTCCTGGATTGCTTTTCTTAAAATATTTATATAAAAAAATAAACAACAAGAAAGTAAACGCAGAGCAAGAAACTATCTAAATACGTTCTAATGACCATACTCCTAGCAATTTTTTTTCAGTAAAGAGTGAATATGTATAAGGTAAAAATTTTGTAGCTATTTTTAAGCCTACACCTGCCAATAATCCTTCTATCAAAAAGTATGGAACAGCTTTTAATATATATTCCTCTAGTTTAAAATACCAAATAAAAAATTAAATAAATAAAGTTAAAAAAATAACAAAGGGCATATTTTCTACTTCAAATTTACTCACTCCTAAAGCAAGCATAGGTGCAAGTCTTGCAGCTATGCTCGGTATTCCTATGTGGTTACCAGGCTTAAATAAATATATTACAAAACTTATTACACAAGCAAATACAACAATAGCTAAACCTATTTTAATTGGATATTTAGACAATAAACATATTCCAATAGATAATGGTATTGTCATTAAACCTGTAACAATTCCTGCTATTGCATCGCGCTTCCAAGTACTTAATTTTAATATTTCTTCATAATGTGGTTTTATAAATAATGTAAGTTTTAACTTCTAATCTTAATTACTTTATGTATTTTTTATTAACTTTAACAAAATAAATGTATGTTTTCTCTTTAAATAATAAGCTATGACAAATTAAAAGTATATTAACTATTATATAGTATAATTTTTTTAATGTAATTAACTTATATTTTACTTTTAAGTAATACTTAATTAAAGTAATTAGATATTAAATTTTAGTTAAAGTATACATTTTTAATTTAAAGTAACTATATTCTATTTTTTTGTAGTACTATAATGTATTAAATATATACTACACTTAAGTAAAAGAAATTATTTTTAATGCAAAACAACTATATTTTATCTTTAAGAAGTATTTTAATAAATTAAATATATTATACTTTTTAGTTAAAGTAAGTATTTTTAGTGTAAAAAATATAAACTTTTTTTTTAGTTAGCATTACATTAAACTAAAAGCGTTTTAATCGCTGATAAAAATAATACTTTTAGTATAAAATAGTACTTTTTTATTTTTAAGTAATACTATTACACTAAAAAAGTATTTTAACTAGCTTTAATTGTATATATTTTTAGAATAAAAATGCTTTGTTTTTTTGCAAAGTATTATTTTTTAGTAATTTTATTATTGTTATTTGCTTTATGAAATAGTGCAAATGAAATAAAACTATGCTAATTTATCGCAATGTTATTATTTTATAGTATTTTTTACCTAAACTTATTTTTTTACACTAAGAATTAATTATTTATTTTTTTCTAAAATGTTATGTTTACATTCTACATTATTGTAAAAGTAAATATTTTTGCTTAGCCAAACAAAAGTAAAATTAGAAATCAACAATTAAACAACAAAACTAATATTTTTTTTTACTTTTGCTTAACTATTCAAACGTCTTAAACTTTTACTTTTGAATAATGACAAAACTAAGTGTAAATATCAATAAATTTGCAACTCTGCGAAATGCTCGTGGAGGCAATAATCCTAATGTGTTAAAGGTGGCTCAAGATGTTCAACGATTTGGAGCAGATGGAGTCACGGTTCATCCTCGCCCTGATGAAAGGCACATACGCTACCAAGATGTACGCGAACTAGTACCCTTAATTTATACCGAATTTAATATTGAAGGAAATCCGCAGGGCAAATTTATAGATTTAGTGTTAGAGGCTAAACCTACACAAGTAACGCTTGTGCCTGATGCAGTAAACGTAATTACTTCAAACTCAGGATGGGATACTATAAAGCATGAAAGTTTTTTGAGGGAAGTAACACAAATTTTTCAGGCACAAGGAATTAGAGTTTCTATTTTTGTCAATCCTGAAGAGGCGATGGTAGAAGGAGCGGCACGTTGCGGTGCAGATAGAATAGAGTTATACACGGGAATTTATGCTCACGAGTTTAAGCAAGATAAACAAAAAGCCATAGCACCTTATCAAAAATGTGCGGTATTAGCTCACGAGTTAGGTTTAGGTGTAAATGCAGGACATGATTTAGACCTAACTAATTTAGCTTTCCTAAAACAGGAATTGCCTTATCTTGATGAAGTCTCTATTGGTCATGCCCTTATTTGCGATGCTTTATATTTAGGATTAGAGAATACTATTCAGCTATACAAACGGGCACTAAACCCTAAAAATTAGTACAAATTTTTTGGTAAAAGCTATGAAAAAGAGTATTTTTGTTAAGGTGCTGGAGCTGAGTATGCTAATGGCTTGTTCTTATTCCCCTCCTTCACACCAAAGTAAACCTAAAAAAATTATTTCTAATACCATGGAATATAAATCACTCTATCGTAAAATTCCTATTAAAGATAGTACGGACTATCTTAACCGCTTTGAGCCGTATAGCTTTAAGCAGTTACCCTATCAACTCCAAAAACCTTTGGATTATGATAGCACCCAAAGCTATCCCCTGCTCTTATTTTTGCATGGAGTACTTCACAGAGGTACAGACAACCAAATTCAGACGGAAGATATTTTACCTATTTGGGCAAGTAGGAAGATGCAAAAGAAATATCCTTGCTTTCTTGTGGCGCCACAATGCCCTAAAACAACTCACTGGGCAAGATTTAGGCGGGAGAATGGCACAGTAGTCATGGAAAGTGAACCCTCTGAGCCCGTAAGACTACTTTTTGAGTTGATAGATACACTTTGTCAGGAGTTTCCTATTGATCGCAAACGAATTTATATTACAGGACTCTCTATGGGAGGCTTCGGTACATTTGATATGCTTTTACGAAAGCCGAACTTATTTGCCGCAGCAGTCCCCGTGTGTGGAGGTGGGGTAGATAGCCGTGCAGATGAAATTAAACATATTCCTATGTGGATTTTCCACGGCAGTCAAGATGAAGTAGTGTCCGTCAAATATTCGCGTGATATGGTAAAGAATCTAGAAAAGTTAGGAGCTTCTCCTCGTTATACCGAATATGCTGACGTAAAGCACGATAGTTGGGTGGAAGCATATCAAGATATGGCAATGTGGGAATGGTTATTTGCTCAAAAGCGTCAGTAGAGGGTTTTATTGTAAGTAAGGAATGTAGAAAAAAACAACCCTTCCCTAAAAAGGGAAAGGCTGTTTGCTATTAAAGATTACGAACACTTTAAGATTTTGATAATTGATACTTTTTTAAGCTTTTATCAAGAACTTCTCGGCTACTTTAGCAAAAGCTTGTTCAAAATCGGCTTTTATGTCTTCAATGTGTTCTAGCCCTACTGAAACGCGAAGGTTAGCAGGTCTTACGCCTGCAGCGATTTGGTCTGCTTCGGAGAGTTGTTGATGTGTGGTAGAAGCGGGATGGATAATGAGAGTCTTAGCATCTCCTACATTCGCTAAATGACTAGTGAGTTTAAGGCTATTAACAAAGAGTTCAGCTGCGGGTTTGCCTCCTTTAATGTCAAAAGAGAGTACTCCTCCAAAGCCATTGCGTAAATACTTTTTAGCTAAATGGTGATAAGGGCTACTTGGCAAGCCTGGGTAATTCACACTTTCTACCTGCTCGTGTTGCTCTAACCATTGAGCCAAAGCTAAGGCATTATCTACATGGCGTTGCATTCTGAGCGATAAGGTCTCTAATCCTTGCAAAAATAAGAACGCATTAAAAGGACTGAGGGCAGTACCATAATCGCGTAATCCCTCTACACGAGCACGAATAATAAAGGCAATATTTGGTAAGCCGAGAGGGTTCCCTTCTCCAAACACTTCCCAAAATTTTAGCCCATGATAGCCCTCAGAAGGTTCAGTAAAGAGTGGGAACTTACCATTGCCCCAGTTAAATTTGCCTGAGTCTACGATTACACCACCGATGCTTGTGCCGTGCCCTCCTATCCATTTAGTAGCTGAAGCCACTACTACTGCTGCTCCGTGCTCAATAGGACGGAAGAGGTAGCCTGCTGCACCAAAGGTATTATCCACAATTAAGGGTATGCCGTGTTTGTCAGCTAATTTGGCAAGTGCATCAAAATCAGGAATATTGAATCCTGGATTACCGATAGTTTCTACGTAAAGGGCTTTGGTTTTGTCATCAATCAAACGCTCAAAACTTTCTACTTTGTCGCCATCGGCAAAACGAACTTCAATACCTATACGCTTGAACTGTACTTTGAATTGATTGTATGTACCACCGTATAAAAAAGAGGTGCTTACAAAGTTATCGCCTGCTTGCATGATATTAGTAATAGCTAAAAATTGTGCGGATTGCCCTGAACTTACTGCTAAGGCGCCCACTCCACCTTCTAAGGCTGCGACACGTTTTTCAAAGACATCGGTGGTAGGGTTCATGATGCGGGTGTAGATATTACCAAATTCTTTCAAAGCGAAAAGATTGGCACCATGTTCAGCACTCTTGAAGTTGTAAGAGGTTGTTTGGTAAATAGGTACAGCTCGGGAACCTGTGGCAGGGTCTGGTTCTTGTCCTGCATGGATTTGCAGGGTTTCAAATCGGTAATTGCTCATAGCTTAAAGTTTTTTTGAATTAGTACTACATTTAGTCTATCTTTTTAATAGATTTAATAGATTTATTTTGCAAAGTAAAACTTTATTTGTGAGAAATATAAATTTTGGACTACTTTTTTTAATAAAGATGAAAAAATTTGTTTGATTGAAAATATGGAATTTGTGTATACAAGTGCAAAGAACTTTATTTTGTAACTTGACTTAGCTTTCGGCTAATTTGTAAAGAGTTTTTTTTGTTTACAAGTTTTAATTTTTGCCTAAGAAAACTCTAATTCTGAAACAAGTAAATTCAAAGAAGGTTCAAAACAAGTCAAAGTTATCATCACGTACCTCTTCTAGCTCATCAATGGCTATTTTGAAAAATTTTTGCATAGCTCCGAATTGCTCTATGTTTTGTTGCTCTTCTTCTAACATAAAAAGGGAAATAGGTTTTTGTTTAATGAGTTGAAACTCCTCTGTTGTATCCTTTTCTGCCCAACCTTTCTCGGTAAGCACTTCTGCCAAGATTTTGAAGAGTTTTTCGGCATCAGGGTACTCTTTGGGCACGCCTGCTCGTAGGTAGAGATAAGGATTTTCAGTATGCCAAGCAATACCTAATGCCATAGTAAGGTTTACACTTATAAGATGTTCGGTACCGTACCAGTAATAACGAATTTTAGTAGCGCGTACATCATCAAACACTCTAAATACCAATTTTACATATTCTTTTACGTTATCTAACAGCGCATCCATCTTACCCATCGTTTCCGAAAGGTGTTTGAGTGTTGCCAGGTCTTGTACGGTAAAACCTTTGTGTGTTTGCATAATGTAAGAAAGAGGGACGTAATGTAGTGTTTTGCTTCAAAGATAGTTTTTTTTAGACAAAATGCAAAAATAGGAATGTAAAAATTATACGTTTTAGTAGTAGTTACCAACAGATTATTGACAAAGTATTGTCAAGTTTTTTTTTATTAACTTTATTCTAAGTTACTAATTTTCAATAAGTTGTTTTTCGCATGTTAAACCCTGAAAAGGTAAGTCCTTAAGAGCTTGATGCAAAGCACTTAAAGCATGGGTAAGCCCTACAAACTTTACTCTTTTGCCTTTTTCGCTTTGGCTTAAAAATAAAAGGGAAGCCTTAAATTTGTAAACTTGTACTCTTCGTGTTACTTAAAGGTTTTGAGAAGATTTTTTTCACTTTTTGCAAAAAGTTGTATTTTTGCAGGCTTGTTGGACCAAACCTTTGAGGCTTATTGAAAATTTTTACCCAAAGCATACACGCAAAACCTTTTTTGTACGTTTTCTTTGTGTATTTTCTTTACTGCTGAAAGTTTAACTTTTCACCTTTATCTAAATCAAAGGCCTTGCTGTCAGTACGCTACCTACTACCATTAGGCTTGGTATGCCTAAGCGTTGTAAGCTATTTATTAGAGCAACAGAGTCATACCTTCTTATGGTGGACAAGGCAACCTTTTCAAGACTCGCTATTGCAAAAACAGCCTGATAGTGTGCTTTTTTTGCAAAAAACATTGCTTAATAAAAAAATACTGCTCGCCGACACGGGTAAAAAATATAAAGCTTCCCGCTTTCCTACTTACTACATTAAAGATAGGCGAGGCGACGCTCTGTCTGTTTTGGGTAATAATCAGTCGCGTTTTTTGCAAAATAATCCTACGCTTTTCAAGCCACAAGTGATTTTTCAGGCAGATAGTACAGGTAGAAAATATATCATTGAGGAGAAGTCCTCAAGATTAACCTTCAAGCCTTCAGCTATTTTTTCAGAAACTGAACTGAATGAAATTTTAGACCGTCGTGAAAGGCGTAATTTTTGGCGAAATAATGCAACAGGATTAGGACAAAACGAGTCGGTTACTGCCAAAGGGCTTATTCCTAAAATTCCTGTTACAAATAAAACCTTCGGTGAAATCTTTGGCCCTGGAGGTGTAGAATTTAAGCCTACGGGATTTGTAAATTTGGATTTTGCCATTCAATCGCAACGGATTGCCAACCCAACCCTTCCCATTCGGCAACAACGCATTACCAACTTTAATTTTGACCCTCACGCTAACGTGAGTATCGTAGGTAAAGTAGGTTCTAAACTTCAAATCCGAGGTAATTACGATACCAAAGCCAGTTTTCAATTTGAGAATAATTACAAGGTAGATTACAAAGCCATGGAGGAGGACATTTTGCAAAAAATTGATTTTGGTAATGTATCTTTTCCTTTGAGTACACAGCTAATCCAAGGAGTGCAAAATGTGTTTGGTATTTCTTCAGAGCTCAAATTTGGACGCTTGACTATCAAATCAGTATTCGGCAACCAACGTGGACGTGCTGACCAAATTAGCCTACGCGGTGGCTCGCAAAGACGTAATTTTGAAATAAGATGCGATAATTATGATGAAAATAGGCACTTCTTTTTAGGACAATTTTTTAGAGACAGATATGAATCCTCGCTTTCTACTTTACCTGTTATCAATTCAGGTATTCAAATTACACGGATAGAAGTTTACACTACGAACCGAAATAACAATACCGAAACTTTAAGAAGTATTGTAGCTTTATTAGATTTAGGTGAATCCGTCAAGGCACATAAACCGAATTTGCCAATCATAGCTCCTATTAATCCATCTGCCCCTGCTGACAATAAAGCCTCTAACCAGCTTTTGCCTAATTTGCTGGCTAACCCGAATGTCCGCAAAGCTGATAATGTTACTAATGAAATGGCAAATTTAGGGCTAGCCCGTGGCGAAGACTATGAACTTTTGCGAAGTGCCAGACGCATGAGCGAACGCGAATATACTTTTAACCGTGAATTGGGCTATATCAGTTTGCTTACGCCTTTACGAAATGATGAGGTATTAGCCGTCTCGTTTGAATATACTTACAATGGACAAACCTACAAAGTGGGAGAAATGAGCGAAGACTATCAGTCCCGTCCACAAGATGAGGTGATATTTTTGAAAATGCTTCGCCCTAGTGCTATCCGTTTGGATTTGCCCACGTGGGACCTAATGATGAAAAATATTTATCTCCTGAATGCTACGCAAATCAATCGGCAAAATTTTCAGTTGCGCGTAGTCTATAAAGATGACTTAACAGGTTTAGATAATCCTACTCTACAAGAAGGTATAAAAACCAAAGACGTGCCCCTGCTCCAACTACTTAAACTTGACCAACTTAATCCCCAAAATGACCCTATTCGTGATGGCAATTTCGACTTTGTAGAAAATGTAACCATTGACTCTAAAAATGGGCGTATTATTTTTCCTGTTTTAGAACCCTTTGGCTCTCACCTTGAAAAGCAATTTGACCCACTTAACGAAGCAGGGCTTATCAACAAATATGTTTTTACTAAACTTTACCGCACAACCAAAGCCGATGCTTTGCAAACAGCTGACAAAAACAAATTCTTTTTGGTAGGAAGCTTTGAAGGCACTGCTTCTAATAATGTAAATCTGCCCGGTCTAAACATTTCGCCCGGTTCGGTACGTGTAATGGCAGGCAATGTACCATTGGTAGAGGGAAAGGACTACACCGTAGATTATGCCACAGGGCAGGTCAATATCATTAACGAAGCCTACCGCGAATCAAACAAAGATGTAAGAATTAGCTATGAAAAAGCTGACTTGTTTCAAGCTATTAACCGCCGTGTGTGGGGAACACGTTTCGATTATACATTAAGCAAAGATATGATTTTTGGGGCTACGGCTATGAACTTGCGCGAACGCCCTGTAATTACGCGTGTAAACGTAGGTGATGAACCTATCAACAACACTATTTGGGGGCTTGATGCTACTATTCGCACTGAGTCTCGATTCTTGACACGCTTAGTAGATAAACTGCCTCTCGTTCAAACCAAAGAAAAATCTACTATCAATTTTTATGGTGAAGTTGCGCAACTACGACCAGGCTATTCGCCTTTGAGTGGAGCTCGCTCTTTGATTGATGACTTTGAAGGTTCACGCCTCTTAACTAATCTGGTACGCAATGCCAATATCACTTGGAAATATGGATCTACCCCACAAATGTTTCCGCAAGGTTCACCTTCTAACCCATTAGAATACAATTATCGTAGAGCAAAAATGGCTTGGTATAATATAGACAACCAATTCTACCGCGATGGAGGGCTAAAACCTGCAAATATTAGCAGTGTCGACTTACAAAACCATTACATACGAGCCGTAGCACCCCAAGAAATTTTTCCCGCGCGTGCTGCACAAGTGGTAAATGTAAATGAAATTATTTTTGACGTAGCTTTCTTTCCCCATGAGCGAGGACCATACAACTACAACCCCGATTTGAATGAAGATGGTACACTGAAGAATCCAAAACAAAATTTCGGGGCAATTACGCGAGCCTTTGTCAATGCAGATATTGATTTTGACAACGCTAATCAAGAATTCATTGAATTCTGGCTGTTAGACCCATTTATACCTGGACCTAACGGCAGAGTAATCGATGGCAGATTTAACACAAATAATACCACAGGGGGGGATTTGTATATCAATTTAGGTAATATTTCGGAAGACGTACTAAAAGATGGTAGACATGCCTTTGAAAACGGATTGCCACCCACTGGAGCTACTGACGCCAATACTGATAGAACCCCTTGGGGCAGAGTAACACGCCAACAATACCTAAATAATGCCTTTGACAATAACCCCAACTCACGCCCTAACCAAGATGTAGGACTAGATGGACTAAATAACGAACAAGAAAGAGAATTTTTTGCCGATTTTATTTCTCAACTCCCTCCACTTACTGACGAAGCGCGCATCGAAATTCTAAGCGACCCCTCCGCCGACGACTTCTCTTTTTACCTCGGAGCAGATAAAGATCGTAAAAATGCTAAAATTTTAGAGCGATATAAAAGCTACAATGGATTAGAGAACAACACACCTGTTAATAATTCTGCCGCTTCTATTTCTCCAGCAGGAAGTAATTTACCTGACAACGAAGACCTAAACATCGACAATACGCTCAATACAACCGAAGAGTATTACCAATACAAAATTAGCCTCACCCCTCAAAATTTGCGTGTGGGAAGCAAGTATATCGTAGATAGACGTGATACTACTATCAACGGAGACCGCATCTCTTGGTACCTCTTTCGCATACCTATTCGTGAACCCGATGCAAGAATTGGTAATATCCAAGGTTTTAAGACTATTCGCTTTATGCGGCTTTTCCTTACGAATTTTGAGCAACCCGTAGTACTTCGCTTTGCTCAATTCCAATTAGTAGCTAACCAATGGCGCCGCTACTTAAATGACTTGCGTAGCCGCGACCTTTTTCAGCCCTCCGAGCCGTATGATGCTCAATTTGTTATCTCTACTGTAAACATAGAAGAGAATGGCTCCTCCGGGCAAGGCAAAGTACCTTATGTATTAGCCCCTGGCGTAATTCGTGATACAGATATTACCACCATCAATAATATGCTCCGCAACGAGCAATCTTTACAACTTTGTATCGGCAATTTGCGAAATGGTGATGCACGTGCTGCTTTCAAAAACGTAAATCTTGATTTTATCAATTACAAACGCCTCAAAATGTTTGTTCACGCACAAAGCCAAAATGCCCGCGATGACGAAATGACCGCTTTTGTGCGTTTAGGAACTGACTTTACAGATAACTATTACGAGGTAGAAGTACCACTCAAAATTACACCTTTTGGCATTAGCCGCAATGCTGTAACTACGATTTGGAATCCCGACAATGAAATTGATATTGCCCTGAAAGATTTAATTAACGTGAAAGTAGAGCGAAATCGCCAACCCAACCGTAATTTGCTTGTGCCTTTTACCCAGAAAATAGGTAAGTATAATGTAACAGTGGTAGGAAACCCCGATTATAGTGCAATACAGGTGGTTATGATAGGAGTACGCAACCCTGACCTTGGCGCTGCTGACGATGGTAATGCCAAGCAAATTTGCCTTTGGGTAAATGAATTGCGCGTTACAGATTATGACCAAACCGCAGGCTGGGCGGCTACCACACGTGCCGAAATTAAATTAGCTGATTTTGCCCAAGTTACAGGGGCATTGAAGTACACTACTTTCGGCTTCGGAAGTATTAACCAAAAAATTCCTGAAAGGGCACGTGCTAATACCTTAGAGTACGATGTTGCTTCTACCATTGCCATAGATAAGTTTCTGCCTGACAAGTGGAATTGGCGTATTCCTTTGTTTATTAGCCAAGAGAGCAAAACCGTTACACCACGCTTCAATCCCTTAGACCCAGACGTACCATTTTCACTTTCGCTTACAGGATTGCCTACTAATGTTAGTCCCGAATCGTATAGGGCTGTGGTAGAGGAACGCAATACACGTAATAGCATTAACCTCACGAATATTCGCAAAGTGCGCAAAGCAGGAGCAAAAGTAGATTTTTTTGATATTGAAAACTTTACTTTTACGTGGGCTTTGAGCGAAGAACGCAGAAGTAATATGAGTACTGCCGAATATTTTTTACGCAACGAACGCTATGCTATTGCTTACGTTTTTGATAAACCCGCCAAACACATTGAACCTTTTAAGAAATTCAATTGGCTCAACAGCAAATATTTCGCTTGGGTAAAAGATTTCAACTTTTCGCTTTTTCCTAACAATATTAGCATACGTGGCGATTTGGACAGGCGTTTTGCACGTACCCAACTGCGCGGTGCTGACCTCACCACACGCGGCGTGCAACCCTTTTTTGAAAAAGCTTTTCTCTTCAATCGTGTGTATGATGTGCGGTGGGATATTAGCAAAAGCCTGAATATCAACTATAATGCTACGGTAAATGCTATCATAGACGAGCCTTTTGGCAATTTAGATACCCAAGAAAAACGCGATTCGGTTTGGAATAATTTGCTCAACTTGGGTAGGATACGTAATTTTAACCAACGTACCAATTTCACCTATCGTTTGCCCATAAACAAATTTCCTACCTTAGATTGGATAACGGCAAATGCTACCCTAAACACAGGCTATACTTGGACTGCGGGGGCTTTGCGTATTGCCGATACCTTAGGTAATAATATTCAAAATAATGCAGAACGCGGCATAGACACTCGTTTGGACATGGTGAAACTTTACAAAAAACTCAAATTTTACACTTGGCTTGAAGCCACAGGCAAACCACAAGCGGGAGCATTCAAACCTGCAGGCAATATTCCCAAAGCAGATTCTGCCAAGAACAAAAAAGAGAAAAAACTACCTGAATATCGGTTACTCAAATTTTTATTACGTCCTTTGTTTTCGCTCAAAACGATTAACTTTAAGTATAGCTTGCAAGAGCAAACCCAGCTACCGGGTTTTATGCCGCGCCCACGCTTCTTGGGTATGGATACGCTTTGGCAAGCCCCCGGGTGGGATTTTGTATTCGGTGGGCAAAACTCGGATATTCGTTTCAAAGCAGCAAAAAATGGGTGGTTAGCCCCAAGCAGTTTTTTGAATGTCCCTTTTAGGCAAACACGTCAAGAAAACATTACCATTTCAGGACGTGCCGAGCCTTTCCCTGACATGGTAATTGACCTTGACGTAAGACGCTCACGCGGCACTACCTACCAAGAATTTTTCAGACGCAACCCTAGTACCTTGCAATTTGAAAGTCAAAGCCCTGTACGAAACGGCACATTTACAGGCACTTACATCTTTATCCGTACTCTCTTGCAACGCAATGACGGAGAGAATAAAAACGCAGCCTTCCGAAATTTTGAGGCATACCGAAGCATTATTAGAGAACGACTACGAAGTGTAAATACAGCAGGAACAGGAGATTACAGCCTCAACTCGCAAGACGTGTTAGTACCTGCTTTTCTCTCGGCTTATACAGGCAAAAAACCTAACAAGCAAATCCTTTCGCCTTTTCCTGCCATTCCGCTACCAAATTGGAAAATTACCTATAATGGGCTAAATAAATTACCATTTTTCAAAAATATTTTTGCAAGTTTCAACCTAACGCACAGCTATTCGGCTACTTATGCTATCAATAATTTTACCTCCTCGTTGGAGTACGGCTTTGAATTTGTAAATTTAAGTGTAAACGAACTCAACTACCTGCCTCCCTTCATTATTAATGCACAAGGAGAGTATGTTCCTATTTTTGTGCTGGGGCAGGTAAATGTAAACGAAAAAATTAACCTCTTAGGCATAGATTTTAAGACCAAGAGCAACCTAACATTTAGTATAAACTATGACCGAGAGCGAACTATGAGCCTCAATATTGCCAACGCTCAAATGGCTGAAGCCCTGCGCGACAACTTTACCATGCGAATTGGCTACATGAAAAAGAACCTTAAACTTCCTATCAAATCGGAAGGAAAATTTATTGTTTTGAAAAATGATGTAAACTTCAACCTCCGCATGACCGTAAACGATACCAAAACCATTCAACGCCAATTAGATGATATTCAGACCATTACGCAAGGAAACCTAAACGTACAACTTCGCCCTGATATTAGCTATGTAGTAAACCAACAACTTACGTTGCAATTCTACTTTGAGCAAAATATTAATACACCACGCGTTTCTAATGCCTTCCCACGAAGGGCTACTAGCGGCGGTATTCAACTGCGATATACTATTATGTAATAAAATAAAAAAAAACAAGAATTCCCTGTCTTCTTTACTTTTAGGCATGTCAGATTCTGCGGTAAAACCTTGCTTTTTTGAGATCAGTCATAAGGCTTCTTGTCCTATCCTTCTCAATAGACCTCAAAACCATTAAGTTTCTTTCATAACAGCCTAATTAATCCCCTTAGCACAACCAAATAAAAGGTAAATACTTTTCTTTTTGGCCTAACTTTATCTTTAGCACTACTCGCCTAAATAATACTACAAAATTTCACATGCATGCAAAGTATGAACACTGAGAGAGAGCAAAATGGTTTTGAGAAGGTAGTGGAGAGAGCCGAGAGGTGAAAAGAATATTTAGTAAAAAAGCTATTCAAAAGTTTTCAGGATTAAGTTTAGAAACAATTAAGACTTTGAGAAAGCACATTGATATTGCTCTCTCAATACCTTCGTGTTCGCTCTTCAAATAGATAGGTGAGTAAATTTTTATCTTTTTCACTAAGCGTTTTACCACGACGCTCTACCACGCGCTGTGCTGTTTCTAGTACTTTATCTATTTGGTGCAAAGTAAAGCCTTCTGCACCTCCCCAAGAAAAAGAAGGAATAAATTTTGAAGGAAAGCCACTACCAAAAATATTGCAAGCAATTCCCACTACAGTACCCGTATTGAACATGGTATTAATTCCACATTTAGAATGATCGCCCATAATTAGCCCACAAAACTGCTTGCCTGTATCTACGAACTCGTTGTCAGGATAAGACCAAAGCCGAACTGAAGCGTAATTGTTTTTCAGATTAGAACTGTTGGTATCGGCTCCTAAATTACACCATTCTCCAATTACCGAATTGCCTAAAAAACCATCGTGAGCTTTATTGCTATACCCTAAAAAGACACTATTACTTACCTCGCCGCCTACTTTGCAGTAAGGACCTATCGTAGTATCAGGGCGAATTTTTGCTCCAATATTTATTGTTGCTCCCTCGCACAAAGCAAAACTCCCTTGTATAATGCTACCCTCTTGAATATCAGCATTTTTACCTATATAGATTTTACCTCTTTCAGCGTTTAAAATACAGGCTTTAATTTTCGCACCCTCTTCTACAAAAATATTTTCAGGTTTATAGGTGATTACATGGTTATCAAGTATTGGTTGAGAGGTACGATTACGCGTAATTAGTTCAAAATCAGCCTCTATCTCTGCCCCATTGTAGCTAAAAATATCGGTAAGTTGCTTGATAATAACGAGGGGTTCGTTATAATAAACAAGTGAGAAATTTTGCGTAGAAATTTCCAAGTGAGATACCTCCCCAGGGTGCTTTACTTGTACATGTAAGGCTAAAATTAAATTTTCTTGTATAAGGGCTTCGTTAGGGGCTAATCGGTTAATTGCCTCTACCACTTCCTTGTTAGGGCAGATACTAGCATTGATAAGCAAATTATCCTTTTCAATACGATGAGTAAAGTATCGTTCTAAATAGGGAGCGGTAGAATAAGAGCATTGCTTATTAAGATATTTTTCCCATTTCTCTTTTAATGTAAGTATGCCAATTCGCAAATCGGCAATAGGTCGCAGGAAAGTAAGTGGTTTAAGTTTTTCTCTTAAATAGGGTTCATCAAAGAGTATGTAATTCATGCTTTTATGCCATTCTTTTCATAGTTTTTCATTTTTTCTGCAAATTTAGGCAAAAAAAGGATTTTTGGCTTCTTTGTCAGGAATGTACTTTAAAAGCACAGAATAATTATTGCGAAATTTATTATTTTATCTTGTTATATTAGGTTATTTTCACTTTTAGTGTTTAGTATTTGGAAACTCACCCGCATAATCACTTTATTACTCCCTGCTACTGCATTGATTTTCAGATTTTTCTTTTGCCTTAATAATATTGCTCTATTATTGAATTGGGTTGTAACATAAAAATTAGGCTTGTTTCTTTTATCATTTTTTGAATTTATACGCGATAGCATATTTATATCTCCAAAAAGCAACGCACTTTCGGTTTTTTGCGTTATTTGATTGCTATGTGTGGTTCAATTTTTTGATGCTAAATTTTTATTGATTCATTTAGAATTTATGCAATCTACTACCAAGACTTGGAGTTTAGCATTGCTTTTAGTGGTTATGCTACTCAATTTGGCTTTGTTTTACCCGCAATTCCCATTTTTCAAAGATAGTAAGTATGAACCAATTTATGCTTCAAGGCAGGAAATCGATCAAAACATTAATGGTTTGAAGCCTGCACGCCCTTTAAGAAAAACAGGTAAAATTTACACCTATAATCACTTTATTTTTATTGGTGAGGAGAACGAGGGTATTCACGTCATTGATAACCGCAACCCTAGCCAACCTATCCAAATTGGTTTTATTGAAATTAAAGGCAATAAAGATATTGCTATCAAAAATAATATGATGTATTTGGATAACCAGCAAGATTTGATTGTGTATAACCTAAACAATTATACATTTGTTCAAAGAATTGAAAATGTGTTTAATAGTTATTATAGCTCTGTAGATTTCTTAACTGCCCCTGACGGTATACCTGTTATGATAGATTATAGTAAAGGTATTTTCATAGGTTGGAGAAAAAGATAAACTTCTTTACAGCCGAATTATATTTCGTGCATATTATTCATATTTTTTACAATTTTTACCAACACTTACAACCCTTTACAATCATGCAAAGAATTCACACTTGGCTTCATGTTCTATTACAAATATTTATTCTTATTGCAGGTATTGCTCTTTTAGTGCGTTGTAGAAACTCGGATAGTGTTAGCCCTCATAATCACAATGTAGGTAAAGGTGGATCTATGGCACGATTTGCTATTTTAGGCAATTACTTATATGCCGTAGATAGATACGCTTTGAATACCTTTGATATTAGCAATCTTGCAAATCCTAAGGATATAAATAAAACACAAATAGGATGGGAGATAGAAACCATTTTCCCTTACAACAACACACTTTTTATCGGCTCTGCGGATGGAATGTACATTTATAGCTTACAAAATCCTGTTCATCCTCAGCTTTTATCCGTTTATAGGCATATTCGCGCTTGCGACCCTGTAGTAGTAGAAGGCAATTATGCTTATGTAACCTTGCGAAGTGGCAATACCATGTGCCAAGGTATTACTAATCAATTAGAAGTTATTGACATTAGTGATTACACTAACCCTAAGCAATTAAAAGTATTTCCCATGCATAATCCTGCAGGGCTTGGCATACAGGGTAATTTACTCTTTGTCTGTGATGGCAAAGAAGGATTAAAAGTATTTGACCGTAGCGACCCAGTGAATATTACCCAAGTACAACAATTCAGAGATATAGATGCTTTTGATGTTATTCCCTTACCCAACTCTTTGCTTTTGATTGGTAAAAGTGGCTTTTTTCAGTATGCTTATCAAAACAACAGTCTTACTCTCTTGAGTAGCCTACTTGTGGAAAGATAAAAAAACCACCTCTTTTCAGGCAATTTTTTGTATTTTGTACTCTATAAACAGATAAATCTAACTCTTGATTTTGATAAAGTTGCAAAATCTCTTCTGCTCCCAAAAGAAATAGGTTACACTTTTACTTGGTTGTTACTTATTACCTTCTGCGGGAGCCTCTTCTTTGGTTTCTTTTTTAGGCGTATTTTCTTTTTCTTTCTTTGTGTTTGTTTTTGAAGATGAAGGTGGCAAAAGTGCCTCTTTTATGTGTACTCGCTTTCCATCTTTGTAAGCCACAATCCAGGCATCTTTTACACCAAGGCTGCGAATGTAAGCTTTGCCTTTTTTAGCATCTTCGTAGGTGTTATATAATCCTAGAAGATATTTGCGCATGCCTACAGGTGTAGTTTCCATGTTCAAGTCAGCATCATATTCATTAATAAGTTTACTTATATCTCGCTTATTATATGCGCCGATTTGCACAGAAAAAAATACCCCCCCTGAAGGAATAACTTTTTTCTCTGGTGGTTTGGAAGCCTCTTCGTCAAGTTTGCGTATTTTATCTTGTATGGCGTTTCGTTCATTTCTCAATTCATTTGCTTTTTGGCTACTCTGCTCCTCTTGCGTTTTCAGTTTTGCTATTTCCACATTCAAGGAGTCTATCTTTCTTTTTGCCTCTTCCCGACTATTTTTCAACTCTTCAAATTTCTCTATATCATAGTAGTATTCCTTCATTTGTTCTTTTAAGACCTTGTCCTCTTTCTTTGACCGAGTTTCCTTTTTTTCTTTTTTCCCTTTCCCTTGTGCAAAAACACGATCATAACTAAAACTAAAAGCAAAGCAAGAGAACATAAAAAATAATACTATTTTTTTCATAAAAAAAGGAGTAAAAGATGGATAAAAAAAACGGATATAAAGCAAAATTTGCAGGCTCATAGCCTAAAATTATCCTCAAATATTATGCAATAATTCATATTATTACAGTATTATCTAAATTATTACTTGTTAAACGTAATATGAAATTAAAAAAGTCACTTTCGCTCTGATTAACACCTAAATATCTTAACGTGTAAGATATAAGTTTCGCTCTGAATAAACTTGCCAAAAAAATTCGTCTTGTAGGTCATCAATAAAATAAATAGCTTCGCCAGTAGATTTCATTTCGGGACCGAGTTCTTTGTTTACATTAGGAAACTTGTCAAAAGAAAAGACAGGGATTTTAATAGCGTAACCTTTCTTAATAGGCTGAAAATGAAAATCTTTGAGTGTATGTGTGCCAAGCATAATTTTGGTAGCATAGTTGATGTACGGCTCTTGATAGGCTTTGCAAATAAAGGGCACGGTACGTGAAGCACGCGGATTAGCTTCAATAACATACACCTTATCATCTTTGATAGCAAATTGAACGTTAATAAGCCCTTTAGTTTGAAGGGCAAGGGCAATTTTTTTGGTATAAACTACAATTTGCTCTACAATGAGGGGACTAAGCGAAAAAGGAGGTAAGACGGCGTTAGAGTCCCCTGAATGGATGCCTGCAGGTTCAATATGCTCCATGACACCGATAACATACACGTTTTCACCATCAGAAATGGCATCGGCTTCGGCTTCAATGGCACGGTCAAGAAAGTGGTCAAGTAAAATTTTGTTTTCAGGAATATCATTAAGAACATTTACTACATGCTCCTCTAATTCTTGCTCATTGATAACGATTTTCATACTTTGCCCACCTAATACATACGAAGGGCGCACTAAAAGTGGAAAATCTAATTCTTTAGCTAATTCAAGAGCTTGTTCGGCGTTTTGTACTACACCAAATTTAGGGTAGGGAATGTTCAAGTCTCTCAAAAGAGCTGAAAAAGATCCTCGGTCTTCCGCCATATCAAGGGATTTGAAGGGAGTGCCAATAATGTTGATGCCGTATTTATCAAGTTTTTCGGCTAATTTGAGAGCGGTTTGTCCGCCTAATTGTACGATAACTCCTTCGGGCTGTTCGTGCTGAATGATGTCGTAGATATGTTCCCAAAAAATAGGTTCGAAATAGAGTTTGTCAGCAATGTCAAAATCGGTAGAGACGGTCTCGGGGTTGCAGTTTATCATAATTGCCTCAAAGCCTGCTTCTTTGACAGCTAGAACACCATGTACGCAAGAGTAGTCAAATTCAATACCTTGCCCTATGCGGTTAGGGCCTGAGCCAAGAATAATGATTTTCTTTCTATCTGAAGGTATTGACTCATTGTTCTGCTCGTCAAAGTATTCGGCTTGGGCAGTTTGGAAAGTAGAATAATAATAAGGTGTTTTTGCCTCAAATTCTGCAGCACAAGTATCTACTAATTTGTAAACTCGCTTAATGTTGAGGGCTTGTCGTTTTTTATAGACTTCACTTTCCCAGCAGCGTAGCAAGTGGGCGATTTGCCTGTCGGCATAGCCTTTTTGTTTGGCTTCGATAAGTAGTTCTTTGGGCAGAGTGTCTAAGGTATATTGTTGTATAGTTTTGTCTAATTTAGCTAAATCTTCTATTTGTTGCAAAAACCACTTGTCAATTTTGGTTAATTTTTGAATAGTTTTAAGTGGAATACCCATCATAAAAGCATCTTTGATATGAAAAACGCGGTCAGCACTAGGGAACTCCAAACTTTCTAATATTTGGGCTTGGTTGGTAAGTTCTTTGCCGTCAGCACCTAAACCATTTCGGCGGGTTTCTAAAGATTGACAAGCCTTTTGTAAGGCTTCTTGGAAACTCCTACCTATACCCATAACCTCACCTACGGATTTCATTTGTAAGCCTAATTTGGTATTAGAGCCTCTAAATTTATCAAAATTCCAACGAGGGATTTTTACGACTACATAGTCAAGGGCAGGTTCAAAATAAGCAGAAGTGGTTTTGGTAATTTGGTTAGGAAGCTCATCTAAATTGTAACCAATGGCTAACTTGGCGGCTATTTTAGCAATAGGGTAGCCTGTGGCTTTAGAAGCCAAAGCTGAAGATCGCGAAACGCGTGGGTTGATTTCAATGACAATAATCTCGTCAGTATCAGGATTGACTGCAAACTGAATATTACACCCTCCTGCAAATTGCCCTATGCCGTTCATGGCTTTGATAGCTAGGTTTCGCATTTCTTGATATAGCTTGTCGGAGAGTGTCATGGCGGGTGCAACGGTGATAGAGTCGCCTGTATGTATGCCCATGGGGTCAAAATTTTCTATGGTGCAGACAATAATTACATTTCCTTGATTATCTCTTAGAAGTTCAAGTTCAAATTCTTTCCAACCGAGTACGCTTTTTTCAATCAGTACTTCATGAATAGGAGAGGCTTTTAGCCCGTGAGTTAGAGCGGCAGAGAAGTCTTCAGGCTTATTCACAAAGCTACCTCCTGTGCCTCCCAAGGTAAAAGAAGGGCGAATAACAAGAGGAAAGCCAATTTGTTGGGCAATTTTATTTCCTTCTAAAAAGGAAGTAGCTGTACGTCCTTCGCAAACATTACACCCTAACTCTTTCATTTTGAGCCTAAATTTTTCGCGGTTTTCGGTAGTTTCTATTGCTTGAATATCCACACCAATCACTTTCACCCCGTACTTTTTCCAGATACCAGCCTTGTCGCAATCAATACAAAGGTTAAGAGCCGTTTGCCCACCCATGGTGGGGAGTACAGCGTCTATCTTATGCTTTTCTAAAATTTCTATAATAGATTTTTTTGTTAGAGGTTTGAGGTAAATATTATCAGCAGTGATGTTATCGGTCATGATGGTAGCAGGGTTGGAATTGATAAGAGTAACTTCAATTCCCTCCTCACGGAGAGAACGTGCCGCTTGCGAACCTGAATAGTCAAACTCGCAGGCTTGTCCGATGATGATAGGTCCAGAGCCGATAATCAGAACAGATTGAATATGTGCGTGGCGAGGCATAAGGTAATGGTAAATGGTAATGTAGGTAATGCATAATTGAGCGGTGCAAAGATAGTAATTTTGTTTTAGCATCCATATGGGGTATTTGATTTACCAAGTAACTATTTACCCACTGTTTAGCAAGCTTTATCAAGTGTTCTTTTGGAGTATTTGACAAATCCCAAGTTAAGCTTGTCAAAATAGTTATGAAAGGTTATCTGAATAGTCTTCTACCTAATTCAAGCAAGAAAATAGGAATGTAACGATTCCTGAAGTTGAGAATTTTGTAAAGTTCGCGGTCCTCTTTTTCTAGTAGATCTATATTGACAAAATTTAGAAAAGCTTGCGTGGTAGCTTTATCATTTTCTACATAAAATTCGTTGGCTTTGAGCAAAACATAATAGTTGAGAATACGCTCTGCTAATTCTGGCTCTATGGGGGGGAAGTTATGTAATTCAAAATAAGGATTGATATTGAAAAAATTTTGGATAAAATACTGATATTTTTTTAGCTTAGCTTGCTTAGCAATAGCATAAAAAATATCATGGTGCTCTTTGTCAAAGAGTTTGGCTTTGGAAACGGTTTTAGAATTTTCATGTAGGCGAAAATTAACTAGTAGGTCAGGAATTTTTTGAATATGATTTAGCCCAAAGTGTAAGAGATATTTTATCCACCAGTCTCTGTCCATAAGGTAATGTAAGCGATTATCTAACAAGCCCATTTTTTCAATAGCAGAATGGTGAAAAAAGGTTTCGGGTTGGTCTATCCTTGCCCAACCAATAGTTTTAGCTAAATTGTTGGGATAGACATCTGTTCCTTGGGAGAAATAAAGCGTTTGATTATCCTTGAAGATACGGCTTCTTCCACATACGACTTTGGCTTGTGTATTCATAAAAGTTTGAGCAACTTTGAATAGGGTTTGTGGTTCGTAGTAATCATCTGAATTAAGCCAGTTAATAATCTCTCCTGTAGCTCTTTGCAGTCCTTTGTTAATAGCATCGCTTTGCCCAAGGCTTTTTTCTGAGGTCCAGTAGCTTAAATACTTTTCATATTTTTGAATGATTGCAATAGAATTATCTGTACTTTGCCCATCAATAATAATGTATTCTAAATTAGGATAGCCTTGTTCAATAACTGACAAGATAGTTTGCTCTATGTACTGCCCTTGGTTATATGAGGGGGTAATGATACTTATTTTAGGATAATGAGTAGTCACTTACTTGGTAAGTTTTAAGAACTATTACAAAATCATTTAAATTTTTTTTAGAAAATTGTAATAAAATTTACTAACCTTCTTAAAATTGTCTCCTCTCAAAGACCAATATTTAAGACTACGGAGCCAGTATAATAGCTTCACGTACCAAGTACCTTTTTGCCTTTTGAAGAATGTAGCCTCGTTAGTGGCTATTTTCTCTAATTTAGCAAAATAGCTGTCAGGTAAAGAGGCTGTACTTGCTGAAAGGTGATGGATTATTTTGGTTTTGGGGTAATATAATACCTTATAGCCCATTTTTCGAATAAGATAGCACCATTCTACATCTTCGAAGTACATAAAAAAATCGTCAGGGAGTTTGTTTTCAGGAAATTGCTCAATTATTCGGCGTTTTGTAAGAAAGAAGGCTCCCCATACCCAGTCCACATAACTTTCACGATGGTGTTGGATATATCTACCCATAAGTTGGTGGCTTCTTTGAGAAGCAGAAAGCAGTTTATTTATTCGGAGCAGCTCTATAAGTTCTAATTGAATAGAAGGAAAACGATTAGCAATACTTTGGTACTCACCATTTGGATAAATAAGAGAGCACGAAAGTACTCCAATTTTCTCTTCGGCTTGCATACGTTCTATGCAGATTTTAATGCTGTTTTCTATAAGTTCGGTATCACTATTAAGCAACAAGATGTATTCACCTTGGGCAACGGCTATGCCCAAATTATTACCTTTTGAAAATCCTACATTTTGTGGACTTTTGATAAGCCTAATACTTGGAAACTGCGTAAGAAAGAGTTGCGCATCACACTCCTGAGAGGCATTATCAATCAAAATAATTTCGTAGTTGACATCTTTTGTATGAGCTAATACTGAGGCAATACATTTAGAAGTGAGTTCGTAAGTATTATAATTGATGATAATAATTGAGACATCAACTTTTGGATTAGGCATACGATTACTGATTTAACTGCTGTAAAAATTGAGCCAAATTGATTTCTTTGTACAAGGTAGCCTTCAATTCGGCAATAGGTACACGTATTTGTTCAGTGGTATTTCGGTAGCGGATAGTAAGAGTATCATCTTGTAGGGTTTGGTGATCAATGCAGAGGCAAAAAGGTGTACCAATTAAATCTTGGCGAGTATAATTTTTACCTATTGTACCACGCTCTTCGTAGATGGTTCTAAAATCATATCGTAATAGTTCAAATACTTGGCGGGCTTTTTCAGGCAAACCTTCTTTACGAAGTAAGGGAAAAACAGCTACTTGTATAGGTGCAAGGAGTGGATGCAAATCCAGATACACTCGGTTTTTTTCTTTGCCTTCTGCATCTATGCCTGTGTCTTCGGTATAAGCATTGCAAAGGATAGCCAAAAATAACCTGTCAGCTCCTACTGAGGTTTCTACTACATAGGGGATATATCGTTCTTTGGTCTCCTCGTCATAATACTCCATTTTCTTTTTGGCGAACTCTTGGTGTCGGCTCAAATCAAAATTGGTACGTGAGTGTATGCCTTCAATTTCTTTGAAGCCAAAAGGGAATTCATATTCAATATCTACGGCGGCATTTGCATAATGAGCTAATTTTTCGTGAACTTTGTATCGTAGCTTTTCGGGTTTTAATCCTATGGCTTGGTGAAATTTAAGGCGCAAGGTTTTCCATTTTTCATACCATTCTAGTTCAGTAGTAGGTCGTACAAAAAATTGCATTTCCATTTGCTCAAATTCGCGCATACGAAAAATGAACTGGCGGGCTACGATTTCATTTCGGAAGGCTTTGCCAATTTGGGCAATACCGAAGGGGATTCTTTGGCGACTCGTTTTCTGCACGTTCAAAAAATTGACAAAAATACCTTGTGCCGTTTCAGGGCGAAGGTAAATTGTACTTGCTTCTTCAGCCACAGCACCTGCCTCGGTGCTAAACATGAGGTTGAATTGTCGTACATCCGTCCAGTTTGCCGTTCCTGAAATAGCACATACGATGTTCTCCTCTATGATAATTTGTTTTAAGCCGTCTAAGTCATTATTATTTAAGCATTGGTTAAGTTTAGCTTCAAGGGCATAGGCTTTGTCAAGTTGTTGGTTTTGTTTATATTGTTCTATTCGCTCTTCAATTAGATTGTCAGCACGGTAACGTTTTTTAGAGTCCTTATTATCAATCATAGGGTCGCTAAAACTGTCTACGTGTCCAGAGGCTTTCCAGGTGGTGGGGTGCATAAAAATAGCCGCATCAATACCTACAATATTTTCGTGGCATTGAGTCATAGCTTTCCACCAGAGTTGTTTAAGGTTATTTTTCAGCTCTACGCCGTTTTGTCCATAGTCATATACACCTTGTAAGCCGTCATAAATCTCGCTACTTGGGAATACGAAGCCATACTCTTTGGCATGGGCAATAATTTTCGCAAATAGCTGATTTTCAGTATTTTGGTTATTCTTTTCTTTTGCCATAAAGATTGAAAAGAGGAATTACAATGCTTAAGCATGTGCAAAGCTATGAAAAAAATCTTAAACTACTCGGGAGTTTTGTAAATACCAATAGTGGCGTAAAAAATACAATGTTGTGAACTAATTACGAAATTTGATTAAAAATTAAACTACTAATTATGTTTTTAACTATATATACCTATTGAATTACCGAACTACTACCCGCTTTTTTACTAATTTTTTTCCAAATTTTCTAAAATCCTGTTAAGCATAGGCTAAATGCTTAATATCTAGCAAAAGCAATATTTTGAAAAAATTTGAAAAAGAAAAATGTATATTTGCAAGATCAATCTACAATTTTTCAACTCTCCATCATTGATTAACAAGTTTTATTACATTTTCCTATGCTTGTTCTATCTACTAATTTTTGGGATGTGTACTCAGATGAGTCTCATTCTTTGCTTGAAATTACTTGGAAACCTACTGCCAATAACATAAGTGAAACAGAGTTTAAGGCTCACTTACAATCATTCGTAGAAGCAATACACCAACACCAAGTTAAACGTTTTTTAGTAGACTCAAAAGCAGGGCATTTTGTTATGAATGTAGGAATACAAGCTTGGCACGATGCTGAAATCGTACCTCATTATTTGCAAGCACAAATCCAAAAAATTGCCTTCGTAGTGCCTGAACATAATTTTGTAGCTGCAGTTTCTATTGAGCAAACTTTTGATGAAACCCAGGCCCAACAACTCCAAACCCGCTATTTTGATAACTTAGCATCTGCCCGAGCATGGATTTTAAGTTGAAAACATAACATACACTACTATTGGAATTATTCAACTTTTGGATATGTAAGTTTCCGAATGGCTGCACTTAACTTTTTAGATTTCTCACTTCTGTGTAAGCTACAAAAACTCTTTTAATTAACTATTTGAATTTGAGAAAATTACAAAAGTATTTTTCGTGATGGCACAACACAAAACAATCTCAGGCAGTTACTTATTTGGTGAACTTAATCTACTCAATTATGAAAGGATTTTTAGACCAAGAGTTTGAAAAAGAAACTGTAATCCTTACTCAAGCTGAAACTTTATTGAATTGGGCAAGACTTTCTTCTATGTGGCCTTTGGGTTTCGGTTTGGCATGTTGTGCTATAGAAATGATGGCTACCTTTGCCTCAGGTTACGACTTAGAACGGTTCGGAATTTTTCCTCGCCCCTCCCCGCGTCAAGCTGATGTCATGATTGTCTCAGGTACGGTTACCTTTAAGATGGCAGACCGCATCCGTCGGCTATATGAGCAGATGGCTGAGCCCCGCTACGTAATCTCTATGGGTTCGTGTGCCAATTGTGGCGGTCCTTATTGGCAACATGGCTACCACGTAGTTAAAGGCGTGGATAGAATTATCCCTGTAGATGTGTATGTTCCTGGTTGCCCACCTCGCCCTGAGGCCCTTATCGGTGGCTTTATGAAATTACAGGAGAAAATTCGGCAAGCTACTCAAGTAAAGCCTAAGGCATTAGTTCAATTATTAGAGCAAATGTAAAGTTTATCTCCCGGCTCATGCCCTCTCCAAATTACTATGTTTCTTACTATAAAAAAAGTACACTAGAATTCCTAACAAAAGCCAAGCCGTAGCTAAAATCTGTGCTAATCGGTTCAGGTTGATTATTAAAAATAGATTAGTAGCAATGCCTGCTAAAGCAATAAGAGGCAAAGCGGGTACTTTGAAGCCTCGCTCTAGATTTGGTTCGTTTACACGCAGAAGCCAAACGCCTCCACACACCATAGCGAAGGCAAACAAAGTTCCAAAGCTGGTCATATCACCAAGCAAGGTAATAGGAGTAAATGCTGCTACACACGAAACGACTGTACCTACCAAAATGGTACTTTTGTATGGTGTTTTGAATGTAGGGTGAATTTCACGAAAAAACTGAGGCAATAACCCGTCCTTAGACATTCCTAAAAATATGCGTGTTTGCCCTAACATCATTACCAGCATTACCGAAATTAGCCCTACAGTGGCAGCAGTTGTAATGATAAACACAGCCCAAGGCTTGCCCGCTTTCTCAAAAGCAGCAGCGACAGGGGCCTTCAGTGCCTCGCCTGTAATATCTTTATAGTTTATCATTCCTGTAAGTACCAAAGAGACCATTACATACAAAGCCGTACAAATCAAAAGTGAGGCAATAATAGCAAAGGGTAAGTCTTTCTTAGGGTTAGTGGCTTCGCCTGCTTGCGTAGAAACAGCATCAAAACCGATGTAAGCAAAGAAAATAGCAGCCGCACCGCCAAAAATTCCCATTACACCATAGGCTTCATGCATTTTTCCGCTCTCACCTTTTACCATAGCAGGCTCAGGAATAAACGGTACCCAGTTTTCTGGTACTACACAAAAGGCTCCCACAATTATCACAAATAAAACTGCTGATACTTTGAGAATCACAATAATATTATTAGTGTTTGCCGCCTCTTTGATACCTTTTACTAAAATGTAGGTAATTACCCAAACAATAATGAAAGCAGGTAAGTTGATTGATAGCTCTCCCGCGCTAAAAGGATCGTTAGTGAGGTAAGAAGGTAGTTGAATACCAAATAGTTTGAGCAATTTATTAAAATAACCTGACCAACTTACAGCCACTGTCATAGCTCCCATAGCATATTCTAAAATTAGCCCCCAACCAATAATCCAGGCAAATATTTCGCCCACAGTACCATACGCATAGGCATAAGCAGACCCTTCCACAGGAAGAATAGAGGAGAATTCAGCATAACAAAGAGCGGCAAAAATACAGGCAATTCCTGCTACTATAAATGAAAGTGCCAAAGCCGGACCTGCATGGTAATGGGCTGCAGTACCTGTAAGTACAAAAATTCCACCGCCAATAATTGCCCCAATGCCGATGGAGGTTAAACTCCATTTACCCAAAACTCTTTTGAGTTCACTTTTTTTCATGTCAGCTTCAAATGCACTAATAGGTTTTTTTCTCCAAATATTGCTCATGGTGTAATAAGTTGGTTCAACAGTTTAGTAACAAATACAATTTGATTAGTCTTGCAAAGTAAAGAAAACTTTGAGAAATGTTGCATGTTTTTATATTTTTTTTAGTGAAAAATGTTTGTAATTAAGAAAAGTGCCTAAAAAAGGGAATGATTAGAGCTTTTGTAACTGTGCTGCTAACCATGCAAATTTGGCTTTGCGATGCTGTTCACCACCACCTGCGTGTCTTCCATAAGGGTAAATACTAATTTGCTTCTCTGCCGAAGGAATTTGCCAGTATGCCTCCCAAGCAGTGTGTGGTGGGCAGGTGTAATCTTGCAACCCAATAGACATATACACAGGTATACGAATTTTTTGAGCAAAGAATTGAGCATCAAAATAATTCAAAGTTTCTAACATTTGCTTTGTAGAGTAAAGAAACTGTTTTTTTTGTAAAACCTCTTTCACCCAAAACACTTCGCTAAGTTGAGGCATATTGCACAAAAAAGGCACATCAGGGCAACAGTATCTTATGCGATTATCCAACCCTGCTACAATTAAACTTAACCCTCCACCTTGACTTCCACCCTCTACTATAATCTTTTGCTTGTCAATTTCAGGGCGCGTGTGTAAAAAATCAATGGCACGTAGGCAGTCAGCAATAATTCCTTTGTAAATGTATGTATGCTTGTTGCCAATACCGATAGTGAAAAAGTCATTCCCTAACTTATCAGCATCAAACGTATCTTTGCTATTACCATGCCCGCGCACATTCAGTGAAAGCAAGGCATATTCCAAAGGTACACCATGCTTGGGCTTTTGCTCTAACGTGCCAATATTGTAAAAAGCCCCTCCCAAAGAGGGTAATTGCAATATAGCAGGCACTTTTCGCTTGCCTATGGGCATACGATAAAAACCTCTAATAGTTTGGTTATCAAGGCTTTGCATTTCTAATAAAAAAACTTCATAGCTTTCGGTGCAAAGTTGTTGTTTACGTTCCAAACGAAAGTTCGGAGCTACTGCGGCTAAACTTTGCTTTACACTTTGCCAAAAAGCCTCAAAATCGGCAGGCAAAGGTTTGGGCGGATAAGGTTTGTAAGTGCTGAGATTGTAGCCAAAAAAAACTTCAATACTTTTTACCCAAGCCCCTGCTTGCTTAACAGACAAATTAGCTTTGTAAAAACCTTTTTCTTGGGGCTGGTAGCTTACCGAAAGTAAGCGTTCTGTATTTGGTTCTATGCTAAAATGATTAGGAACAATGCTGAGTAATTTATTTTTATCCATTTGAAGCCAAGAGCAGTAGGTTTGCAAATGAATTTTACGTGTACTTTTATTATTTATCCTAAAGTGAATAATAATGGGTTCGTTGCCTTCAATAATGCCTTTATCTTGTTCAAAGGTAAAGGAAAGGTCTATGTTTGAAGTAAAGAGTATTGCTTGAAATGCTTGATTAGTAAAAAGTATTCCTAAAACGGCACAAATCTTTGCTAAAAAAATGTTTTTTTTTACAAAAAAAATCATCACTTTAAGCGACTAAAGGTTTTTCTTTGCCTAAAAAAATACTGCCAAACAACACTTTTAGGATAAAAACCATGTAGTTTTTGGATAGGTTTAGGATTAGATACTTTTTGCACTTTGTTTTTTAATTGAAAAAAAGCCTTGTAAGCCCGTATAATTGCCCATGCGTTTGCCCATTGTTTTTTGACTATAAAGCTAAAAAATGCCGTAGTATCTAAAAAAATACGTACTCCGAAGACTAAAAAAAAGTGCTTTCTAGGTAGATTTTTATACAAAAGTAGTAAGTTATTTCTGAAATTGAAAAAAAGTTTTTTGGGCGAATTATTAGGCAACGTTCCACCACCTACATGATAGACTTCGCTTTTGCCCGAGTACCAAACCTCAAAACCTGCATTTTGCAATCGCCAGCAGAGGTCAATTTCTTCCATATGGGCAAAAAAATGCGTTTCTAGACCTCCTAATTGGTGAAAAAGCCTACTTCGCACCGCTAGGCATGCTCCCGTAGCCCAAAAAATCGGTACTTCATCGTTGTATTGCCCTTTGTCTATTTCAATGGTATCAAATACACGTCCTCGGCAGAAAGGATAGCCCCAGGCATCTATCCAGCCGCCTGCCGCACCTGCATGTTCAAAATATTGTTTTTGAGCAAAACTTTTAATTTTAGGTTGGCACGCCCCAATTTTTTCGTTTTTTTCTAATAATTCTACCAAAGGCACGAGCCAATTTTTAGTAACTTCTACATCAGAATTGAGCAAAACATAATATTTTGCTTCAATTTGTTGCAAAGCAAGGTTATATCCTTGACAAAAACCATAATTTTTGTCTAATACAACTAATCTCACCTTAGGAAAATGCTCTTGCAAAAAAGCCACAGAGTTGTCAGTAGAAGCATTATCAGCTACAAAGATTTGGGCTTGTGGGCTATGTTGGATAACTGACGGCAAAAATTTTTCTAAAAATGCTCTTCCGTTGTAATTCAAAATGACAACAGCCACAAAAGGAGTTGGTACAGGTTCTGTCATAAAACAAGATTAGCAGACAAACAATTTGCCTGCCTTAATGAAAGTTCTTAAATTCTAAACGATGTTTATTTTTAGGCTTTTTTAATTGCAAAATTATGCAAATGGGATAAAAATCCATGCTTTTCAGCCTTATTCAAGTCATATTCGTTTTTTTTAGAATTGTCTAATTATTCTCACGCAAAATTAGCACACGCAGTACAATTGAGTGCATAAGGTGTCGATTTTTCAAAAATTAAGAAGGTTTGTCTATCTAATTTTGAGGAGTTTCTACCAACTCAAAGACTTCTTTTTTGTGGTTATAGCGGAGTTCTCCTACGAGCCGTTTTGTATTTTGTGGCTTTTGAGTGCGGTACATAGGAGTAAGGTCATGAATGTAAATTTTTATAGGTTCAAGTGGTTTTTTGGGTAGTTCAAAGAAAGGATAGCTATATCGCTCATAAAAATTTCGTAGTGCTTGCATGGGTAGCACTTCTTCGGCAATTTCTTGATAAGGGTTAGCGTGGCTTACGTTATAGACTGTAAAACCTACTTGTACACAAACATCTCCTTTGCAACCACTACGTGCTACTAAAACCATATCAGGGCGAAGGCGTGTGCTGTACTGTTGCAAAGCAATCGTAAGTACAGGCTCTTCAAAAATATTCTTATACTCCATGTATCCGTTTTTGAGGTCTTTCACCAAAATTGCTTTCTCTTGCACAAGCTTTTGCCAATCACTTCCTTGTAAACGCTTAAAATAATCCTCTATGTTCAGGGCCTTTTGAGCATAACTTTGTGCAAAAATCCCTAACCAACATACAACCCAAAAATATTGCTTTCTCATGGACTTTTTTGACTTTTTAAGGTAATTTTGATAATTGAATGTTTTTACGTCTCTTTGCTAAACGGAAATCTTTTGCTAAAGGTTTATCCCTTATGGTTTCCTTAAATTTTTGGTAGTGGTCTAAATGTATGTACTATGAAATAGTTACGAAATTTTATTAGAAGAAATAGGATTGCTAATTGCGTTTCTGAATATGAATTATATTACCGTCCAAACATTCTCCAAATTTCCTCTTTTACTGCATACCATATTTTACGCTTACGAAAAAGGTGCGCGGTCTGACGGGACCATAGATATAGCTGGCATCACGTTGGATACCTACGTCAAAATCACGTTGAAAACTGTTTAGGGCATTTTGTATGCCTGTTGCGATTTGTAATTGTTGGTGTTTGCCCACTTTCCAAGTAGTATTGAGTTTGAGGTTATGTTCAAAAAAGGTGGGCGTGGTTTTTAGGATAGTGTATTCTGTTTCAGGTTCTATCATGTGCGGGACTTGCATTTGTCCTGTCCAAACCCCTGAATAAGAGAGCGAAATTTGTTTATTGAGGTTGTAGGTAGTTTGCACGTATCCGTATAAATTTGGAGTTCGTAAAAGATTTTGGGTAATGGTAGGTTGTCTATTATCTTGATTATCAATGCTTTGCCAAATGATTTCAGGCTGTACGTAGCGGGCTGTTTGTGCCGTTAGCGCCATTTGCCAAAGCCAAGTGCGGTTGTATGCCATGTTCCATTCCAAATTTATTCCTTTCACTACTGCCCCCTCTCCGTTTCGTTTGGTAATTACTGAAACACCGTTAGGCAATTCAAAAGGTTGGGTTAAAATAAACGGATTGCGTAAATAGGTATAAAATCCCTCAGCGATAAAGTTGTATTGCAAATTCCCCTCAAAGCTACTATGATTGACAGAAAACATAGTCGTTTGTGAGGTTTCGGGGTTTAGGTTAGGGGCAAGTTGAATAAATTTGGCTGCACCCCCTACGGTTTCTGTGTGTAGGTCTTCGTTGAAGGCTTGCGGGGCGCGATAGCCCTTTGCCCAAGAAGCGCGCAATTTCCAATTTTTGTGTAAACTATACATCACCGAAAGGCGAGGGACGAACACCAAGAGAGATAATTTATCTTGATGTTGCTGGTCAATAAGTTGGTATGTACCATTCAAGTTGAGCCAATCTACTCGGCTACCTAAAAGCCAAGTAAGTTGTGGAATAGGTTTGAGTTCTATTTGGGCATAATTGCCCCACGTGTTCACACTTTGTCTAATTTGACGCTGATAGCCGAGCATTTCGTCTTTTACTTGCGAGAGTAAATATTCAGTGCCTGCGGTTAGGTTAATTTTGTTGCTAATAGCAAAATTATATTGCCCTCCGAGGGTAGCGCTGAGGTCTTTTGATTGCCCATAGGCATTAAGAGCCAAGCTATCGCTTTGGGTAAGAGGTTCGTTGGGCAAAAGTATCCTACCGCCACTTCCGTAGTAGCTATCTCTGTGTATCCATTGGGCTGAAATGTAAGGAGAAATTTTGTGTTTTAAGTTTTTGCTTAACCATTCATAGGAAATATTGGTGCTATAAATATGATGTTTTAATTGTTCTGCAATTTGGGCTTGGTGTGGCAAGCGGTCAAAATCGCTTCCACCTCTGCGAAATTCATTGATGTAGAAAAGTCCTGTTTTCCATTTACTTCGGCTACTTGTGTTCCAAAAAGCCTCCATACCGAAGGTATAATTTTGTAGTTTGGTTAGTTCCGAAAAGCCATCTTGGTTTGCGTCCCATGGGGTTCGGTTGCGGTGGTAGGTATAAAAAGTAATGCCTTTTTCTAAATCTTGGCTTACCAGCGAGGCATTGGCTTGTAAGGTAAAATCAGGTGTTTGTAAATTAGTAAAGGCGTGGTTAGCCGCTACCTCAAAGCCATTTTCTATGGGTTCTTTGGTAAGAATATTGAGCGTACCTGCAATGGCGTTTCCACCGTACAGTACCGAACCTGCTCCGCGCACCACTTCAATACGATCAATCATAGCGGTAGGTAGCATTTCTAAGCCATAAACCGAAGCCAAAGCCGAAAAAATAGGGCGATTGTTTATCAATATTTGTGAATAAGCACCCGCTAATCCGTTCATGCGTACTTGTGTAAAGCCACAATTTTGGCAATTATTTTCTATGCGTAATCCTGGTGAAAAAGTTAATCCCTCTACTAATGTGAGTGACTGTGTAGTTTCAAAAGTGCGTTTAGAAATGGTATTGACAAGCACAGGGGCATCATATTGTGGCACTTCGCCACGCGTTGCCGTAACTACTACTTGATGCAGTTGCAAATTGTCGGGTTGTAGGTAAAAATTTTGAGTAAGTGTGTCTTCGGTTGCTATGTGAATTTCGCGAGTGATGGGTTGGTAGCCCACTAAACTCACTTTGAGTGTATAAGTGCCCAAAGGTAGGTGAGTAAATTCATATTGCCCTTGTGTGTTGGTAATTTGTATTTTTTGCAAAGGAAATAACTGTATGGTAGCGTGAGCAAGTGGTTGGTTATCAGCATATACCGTACCTTTGAGATAGGATTTTTGGGCAAAAATTTCAGAAGATAAGCAAAGCCAAAAAAGGAGATTAAAATAGCCAAATACTGATTTCATTTTTAGTTTTGTAAGAATTATTTTTTAATGTTGCAAAATTAAAAAATTTAGTCTAACCTAAAAAATATTTTTGACAAAAAATAAAAAAAACTTTCGCCTAACAAGTAAGCGAAAGTTTTTAGTATGGTTTTTTGATTTTGACTACAAACTGAGCATTTTTTTGAAATCAGCCAAAAATTTATCATTGGTAGGACTTTCTTCAAATTCTTGAATAATATTCTCTACGGTTTGGTAAAGTATTTCGGCAGTTTCTTTATCCTCTTTGCCAAATTCAGCGATTTCTTGTAAGGTAAAGGGATTATCAAAGGCATCCACCAAGATTTCCATTACCTCATCTTCGTCAGGTAAAAAGCCTTCGGGAAAGAGGCTATCTTCATCCCCAAAAAAGCTATCAATGAGCATACCTGCAATGTCTTCGTCTTCTTCGTCTATTTGACCATCTAACATTGCAATATGATGACAAAGACTCATCATTACTTCGGCAATAGCGATACTTGCATCTATTTGCTCTTGTTTGGTTAGGGAGCTATTCTCTTGCATAAATGTTAAGAAAAAATGTAAATAAAATATTTGCCACAAAGGTACGAAGTTTTTTCAAGAACTTGCTTGTTTATTCTAAATTATGCAGAAAGTGTCGGTATTGTTAATTTTGTATAGATTTATTATTTTTACAAAAAAATTACTACAACCCTGAAACTATGGAACGATGTCCAAAATGCAAATCAACAAAATTTTGTAAAGATGGTATAGCTAAAGGCAAACAACGATTTAAATAAAGACTGCAGTTTTCGTTTTACAGTAGAACATATAGGAAAACCTGAAAAACTAAAACGTGATGCATTAATGAAGATAAAGGGAGAGGTTTGTACGGCTTATTGGAAAGCATACGAAGTATTTGTGCCAGAGTATACATATACAATCCAAAGCGGAACGTTTACGGTTGAAGGATATAATAGTCTTTCTCGTCATTTTTTAGCACGATTAGGAAGGAAAACTAGATGTTACTCTAAAGTTGTTTATATGCTAGTCTATTCAGTTAAACTTTTAATGTTTAAGTGGAATAATGATTTATCTATACTATTTTAACAACGCCTTTTGTTCTAATACCTACTGACAGAAGTTTGAATTACCCAAAAATAAATTGGTAGAGGTCAGTATTAAAAGGAATAGGTTGCTCATATTGTAAGAAATGCCCACACTTGTCATAAAGTATAAGTTTAGATTTACGAATACGCTTGCAAGCACTTTCAGCTATTTGTTGTGTGGTGAGATGTGGGTGGAATAGTCGGTTAGGGATAAGTTTATCATTTTTGCCAAAAAACACTAAAGTAGGGATTTTAATTTTGGGTAAATCTTTCAAAACTGGCTCATAAAGCATAGCTTTGACAGAACGCTCCAAAAGGTGATGCAAGAATGGATTTTGGTCGAGATCATAAAAAGTACGGCTAAATTCGGCTAATTTTTGATATTCTTTTTCATTTAGGGCATAGAAGTAATCTTTGAGATTAAGTATAAACTTATAGTATTGTATGCGGCTTATCACGCTGTCGGCAGTAATTTGTGCTAAAATTAGCTTTTCGCTTTCTGTAAAAGGTTCAAAACCTGCGGGGGCAACAAGGATAAGTTTTCGGAATAATTGTGGATATTGCGTTACTAATTTTATGGCAATCTGCCCTCCCATAGAATGGGCTACTAAATAAACAGGTTCAGACAGTTTAAGGTGTTCCAAGAGTTGTAAGATACTTTGCCCATAGAATTGCAGAGAATATTCATATAATCCTTTCTCTGAACTTCCGTGTCCTGGCAGGTCGAGGGCAACACAACGGCAAAATTCTCGTAGAACTATGATATTTTTTTCCCATATAAGGGCTTGGCTCGTAATACCATGTACCCAAATAATTGTAGGTTTTTGGCTAGGGTCTTCAGGCAAGGAGGTATCAATGTAAGCAATTCTTACCCCTTCACGCATAGAAAAATGATAAGTGGGAAAAACAACACTATTCATTTTGGGGCAGGCTATTAGGGATTACAAGAGTAATTTTTGTACCTTCGCCATATCGGCTTTTAATTTGAATAGTCCCATTGAGTTTATGCACGGTTTGTTTCACGATGTACATACCCAGCCCTGAGCCATCAGACTTTTCAGTGGCTCTAAAAAACATGTCAAATACTTTGCTTAAATAAGCTTCCTCTATTCCAATGCCATTGTCCTCAAAGGTAATGGTAGCTTGTGCAGGATTAGTAAAATCCAAATGAATTTGGAGATAACTTTTAATCAGTTCTCCTCTGTCTAACTGATATTTAACGGCATTAGAAATGATATTGTTAAAGATAATTTTGAGCCGAAGATAGTCACTGTAAAAATTAGGTACACCTTCGGAGGTAATAGTGGTATGGAGTCTGTTAGCATTTTTGATATATTTTAGGTCTTCCAAGCAACTATTTACCAGTTCGTAAAAATCTATTTTTTGACTTTGGGCTTCGCTCCTTCCAGCTTTAAGGTATTCAAGCATAGAGTTGATAAATTGCTCTAACTTTTGGGTACTTTTTTCTATCATATTAAAGTACTCCATCAGTCTGTTTATATCTTGGTTGTCAATTTTAGCGATATTCACTAGGCCCAAAATAGAGGTAAGCGGAGCGCGAAGGTCGTGAGAGGTTTTGTAGACAAATTGGTCTAATTCAAAATTTCGCTGTTCTAATTCTTCTAAGGTGCGTTGTAGGTCAAATACCATACGTCGCAGTTCTTCTTCTTTTTGGGTAAGTTCCTCGTTTTGAGACTCTAAGGTTTGGTTAAGGCTGATAGTTTTTTTAAGAAGGGACTGAATTTCAATTTCCTGCAGTTTAATTTCCGTAATATCGTTGGCAGTAGCATAAAAATATTCTTTGATAAATAAGAATCGCCATGAAATCCAACGGAAGCCCTTAGTTTTCGTTATACATCGTGAGATGATGGTACGTACCTGCCCTTCAATGTCTTTCAGGCTTATAATAAAGTTCTTAAGCTCCTCTTGCTCTTCTTGGTGAACAATGTCTGATATAAAAGATTGTTGTACGTCCTGCCATTCAAAGCCCATTATATCAAGAAACCCTTTGTTAGCCAACACGAACTTACCTTGTGCATCTAATACTACCATCATATTGAGTAGTGATAAATCAAAAAAGCGTTTGAAGCGCGCTAGTGTGTTTTCACGTTCTAGCTGAATTTGCCCTACTATGTGGTAATATTGTGTAGCATTATCTAAAAAAACTTTGGCATTAAAAAAAACTACATCATTGAGCGTATTACATATTTCACATTTGAAGTAATGCACTTTGCCTGCTTGTAAATTTTGAAAAAATTGTTTTACATTATCTCGCTCCTTGCTTACCACAATTTGCAAGAAATTGTGTCTTTCTATCTTTTTTTGGCTAAATTCGGTAGGAATAACGCTACAAAATGCAGGATTAACATAAACAATGTGCAGAGCCTTATCCACAATACAATGCATCTCACTTGACAATTCCAAAGATAGAAAGTTATTACTCATCGTGTTGGACAATAGGGTTCGGCTGTAAAATTAGCATATTTCAACGATTTGAAAAAATTTAGAACTACTTATTTTGAATCTCAAGTCAAGGAGTTTGCCAATTTAATATCAAAGTGGTATCTTTTTTTTGTTTTTTCTTATGTATCACAATGCGTTTTATTCGCCATTGCTTTATTGACAGGTTATTTTTTTTCTGTTTTTGGTTTAGGATTTGCAGTAGCTTTAATGCTTGCTTTTGATAAACATAATAACGTAGGATATATTGAAAATGACTATCTTCAAAGCCCATTTGAGCTGTTTGAAAGGGTTGAAAAAGTTGATTGTGTGAGGTTTGATATTCAATCAAAAAGTATTCTGTTTGTGGAATGTATTGCACGGGTTCGGCAAACATACCTAATCGAAAGAAAGGATAAAGATCGCTCAAAAGCACAAAAGGTGAAACTAAACCCAAAGCAACAAATAAAATGACTATTTTTTTCAACATAATTGAAATAAAAGTTTTTTGCGTATTATTGCAATCAAAATTAAGATTAAATACAAGATTAAACGCTGAATAATTTTGAATAGCTTGATGTTATCTTTGAACACAAAAATTGTCTTTACATATAAAATACCCATCTTTCTTAATTGGGGTCAAAATCTACTGAAGGGAGCTTAAGAAAATAAAAGTATGCGACAAGGTTACAAACCGCAGTTATCTGTCAGGCTTTTTCCTATAATATGGTGCCTTTGTGCAAGTCAATGGGCTGGTTTTGCTCAAACACAAACCAAAGCAAGCCGAATTGTTAGCTTGGAAAATCAGTTATTGACTGCTCCCAAAGATACCAACAAAATTATCTTATTGTACCAACTTTCACAGCTATACTTTAGCAATGCTAGACCCAAAGCTATAGAATATGCCCAGCAAAGCATAGCCCTTGCGCGTGATTTAGAAAATGAAAAATATTTAGCACTCGGGCTATCTCATCTTGCTTACCTAAACCTTTACCAAGCAAATAACGAACAAGCCATTACAACCATTCAAGAAGCCTACATCTTGTATCAACAGCTAGTACAAAAAGAGCAAGTAGCTGACTGTCTCAACCTAATGGCGTGGATACATGCAGATAAAAACCCAAATAAAACAGACGAGTACCTTCGGCAGGCACGCATTGTGAATGAAGACGCTAACTACCCCAAAGGAATGATAGATACCGAATGGGTAGAAGCGAAACGGCTAACTCTACAAAATAAGCATGAAGAAGCCTTAGAAAAATACCTTAAAGTTATTGCTTTCTATGAAAAAAATCCTTACAAAGACTTTTTAGGCAACTCTACACATTATTGCCAACGATTGGCTAACCTGTACGAACAAGTAGCTGAAACATACGAAAAAAAAGGCGACTGGGATAATGCCATCGCATATTACCAAAAAACTTTACCACAATATGAAAACTTAGAAGATAGAGCCAACTTGGCTAAAAGCCTTATGACAATAGGACAAACCTATCAAGATAAAAAGAACGAAAATAGCAAAGCGTTGGAATATTACTTTCAAGCTTTTATCGCTTTGAAAGACCGCACCATAGAAAATGACCTCGTACAAGCTATTGAACCTTTGGAAAAAATTGTGAAAAGTTTTAATAACTTGAAAGAACTTGCACAACAAAACAACGACAAAAGCAAACAACAAGAATATCAAAAATTAGCAGAAGCCTACACCCAAAAACTCAACCAAGCCAAAAACATAAAAAAACTTGCTAATGCCCAAGCCATAGACAAAAACCAAGAAGCTAACCTGTCTGACAGCCAACGTATTGCCTTACTCAATCTAGAAAAACAAAAACTCGCCCTTGAAAATCTTGCCAAAAATAAACGTATTAGCTATTTGGAAATGCTACAAGCTAAAGCACGACTCCAACAACAAGAGGACTCCATTCGCCTGCTTCAAAAAGATATACTAATTGCCGATTTGCAGAAAGAAAAAAAAGAGCGTATCCTCCAAATCAATTCGCTAAAAGCTGCTCAAAATGCACAAATCCTAGAAGCACAACAACGCCAAAATATCCAATGGATTTGGATTACTGCCTTGGCTGCACTCTTCATCTTGTTGGCTTTTTGGTTCTTTCGTAAACACCTAAGAAACCAAAAAATTATAGACTACCACAAGAACAAACTTTTGCTCTCTACTCAACGCATTAGCAGGCAAGAAACCGAAATTCGTGAACAAAAAGAACTTATTAACCAAAAAGATAAGCAACTAGCCCAAACCATTTCACAATTAGATGAAGCCAAGCAACAACATTTGGCAATGACACAAATGATTGCCGAAGACTTGCAAACTCCTCTTTCTAATCTTGTTGAAATATCTGAAAACGAGCCTCTTAACCGACCACTCGTCCACGAAACCAGCAAGCAATTGCTTCAATGGGTTACAGATATTCTAGATGTAAACAAACTAGACCATCAGCCTAAAATACATATCTTCAAAGAAAACCTTTCAGTATACAAAACCATTAAAAAAGCAATTGAAACCTATGATACGCTCCTTCGTGAAAAACAAATCTATGTAGAAAATAACGTAAAATCATTTTATTACGCCCAATATGATAGGCAAATCTTAGAAAAAGTAATACTTAACTTTATTAGTAATACGATTAAGTACGCTCCCCCTAAAGGTGCTATTCTTAAATTTGACGCTATTCCCGTGAAAGAAAATGAACAGGATTTTCTTAAAATTAGTATAGAAGATAACGGTGCAGTAATCCCCGAGAATCTTATACCACTTGTTTTTGAGAAATTTCCCCCCGAAGAGGCACGTCCCTTAGGGTTAAGTTTAGTTTACAATAAACTTATGATTGAAGCACATGGCGGCAAAGTAAGCGTGAGTTCCCATAAAGAATTAGGGACAACTTTTTACTTTACCCTTCTAGAAGCCAAATCTATGGAAGACTTGGACTATAAAACTATACTATTTAGCGAAATAGAGGCAGGAAAAAAACGTACAGAGCAGGAATTAGCCGAAGATTTTAGAAACAAACTTGAGCTTTTAGAACGCACCATCAGCACTGAAATACCTACCACAGCAAAAGAGGAACAATCAACAACCCAAGAAACTCAAGTGCCCAAACGTGAACTAGACTTAACTAACATTGATGACCTCGTAATGGCTTTCAAACCTGAGCATAAAGAATATCTAAAACCTTTTCTGTTTGAATTAGCAAGTTTGGAATATTACGAGATTACAGCCATTAAAGCTCTTATTAGCAAAGTTCAGTCCGATGATAAAGTAATAATTGCTTGGAAAAGAGCCGTAGAGCAAGCTATTTATTACCTTGACGAAAAAAAATTTAATAAATTGGCACGTATTTAGGCACTATCAAAATAAAGATGAGAACAGCAGACTGTTATTGCAAATCTTTAAATAAAACATGAACAGTAGCACAAAATACAGCATCTTAATTGCAGATAAAGATATTTACAACCTGCATACCATTTTCGAATATTTGGAGGAAAATACAATTAATGCTAGCTTCAATGTCATGAACGCCTCTAATGCAGAGACCGCTATCCTTATTGCCCGAAAAAAACAACCTGAAATAATACTCTTAGATTGGGAAACAGCCCAAGCCGCTGAATTTGATATTATTAAAAATCTCAAATCAGTAAGAGATACTTCTTTTATTCCGATTGTACTTTTTGTACCTGACTACCAAACCAAAAACCAACTTAAAGATTTTCCTTGCTTGCAAAAGCCTATTCAAAGACAAGAACTTTACGAATGTCTGGAGACTATTTTAGGAGCCGCACGAAATAAGCAAGAACAAAGCATTACTTACCTTTACAAAGAACTTCAAAAAGAAAAGCAAGCACTTGAAAATCAGCTCTTTGAAATTAGAAAAGATAAAGAACTGCTTGCCTTGAATTTAGAAAAAATACAACGCGAAAAAGAAATCTTGTTACAAGAGCGAGAGGAATTAGCTCAAAAAATTGCTAACACTCAAAAAGTAGGCACTGAAATTCTTAACGAGAAATTACTTGAACTTGAGCGAGAAAAAGCCCAACTTTTAGCCCAAATTCAAGCATTAAAAGCCGAGAACCAAGCCCTTACAGAAAAATCTTCTACCCCTACCATCGTGCAACAAATTGTGGTAGATGGACAAGATTATATCAACCTAATAGAATATATTTTGCCCAAACGTATTACCCAAAACCTGCAAAAGAAAGAAGATTTGAACGTAAAACTTTATGAAAGCGTAGGAATTTTAGTGGTACAATTTGAAGATACAGGTTCAATACTAGCACGTTTAGGAGCTGAAAAAACCGCCCAAGAAATTAGGAATTACTTTGAAATTTTCGACGATATTCGCCGCCGTTATGATTTGGAACGTATTGGTTCACAACCACACCAATACATCTGCAGTACACATCTACAAAAGGAGGAGAACAATGCCCACAATACACTTTTGTTACAATTTGCCATAGAGATAAAAAATCAAATTATTACTTTTGCCACTACTAAAAAGTTACTCGGCGCACCTACACTTCATTTTAGTCTAAGTCTTCAACACGGTGAAATTTTAGCAGGAAGTATTGCCAAGCGTCAAATTGCCTACGATATTTGGGGAGATATTACCCAGGCCCTGCCATATAAATTCACTGACGAGCCATACATACTTGCTTCTGAAAGTTTTATAGCCCATTTGCCTAACGCCGAAAGATACGAACCCCGCGAAATAAACACTATCATAACTCAACGCAGAGGTCTGCAAAGAGTATATCAACTTATTAGAGCCTAATTCCCTTTAATAAAGCTACCTTTAGTAATCCTCCTACTGAAATAGAGTCAGTAATTTGATTATTCATAACCATTTCTACAGCTTCGGTAAGCGGTAAGCGCCAAATTTTTAGCACTTCAGTCTCCTCAAATTCAGTATAGCTATGCGTAAGTTCTTCTGCCAAAAAGACAAAGCTCTCTTCATCGGTAACGGAGTTGGAGGTGTGAATACGGGCTATTTTTGTCCATTTCTGAGCAATTAACCCCGTCTCCTCTTTAAGTTCGCGTTGAGCATTGAGTAGAATATCCTGATCCAGTTTACCACCTCCCATAGGAATTTCCCAAGAGTATTCTTTGAGCGGATAGCGATACTGACCAACCAAATAGGTGTAATTTTCAGCATCCAGAGGCACAATTCCAAGGGCTTTATTTTTGAAATGCACTGTACCATAAATACCAGGTTTACCTGCGGGAGTTATCACCTCATCCTCTTGTACGCGTATCCAAGGGTTTTCATATACAACCTTAGAGGTAATCGTTTTCCATGGGTTGGCTTCGCTGTGATTAAGCATAGCTATCTTCATTAAGATTAGTTATATATTTAGAGCAAAAATACATTTTTTTACAAAATATAAAGTATAATTTAACTCAAAATTAACATAAAAACTACCCTTATAGCCTAAAAATTGATGTATTTTCACATTGTGAAACTACTGCATAACATACTCAAAAACTTTCGCTCTCTCAAAGCTAAACTCCTTTTCTCCTTTTTTATCTTCTTATTTCTTACTTGCCTTATAGTAGTCATTACGTTTTGGTTTGAAACAAGGCAAGATATGGTAGAAAAGGTAGCTAATCGCTTTATCACTACCTCTTTGCAACTTCAGTTCATGCGGAAGTTAGAGGCAGATTTTTTTGTAGAAGATGCCATTAACACTACCTTTTTTGAAACAGGATTGAGTCAAACGCTTTCACAAAGGAAAAAACTAGTAGAAAAAATTGAAGAAGATTTTAACTTTTTGCTTTCAAGCAAGGAAATTGAAAATTTTGGTGTGGCAAAAGAACTCATAATCCTAAGACAGATTATCGAAGCCTATCAAAAAAAATTTGAGGAGATTGTACAAAACGTAAGAAAAAAAGGCTTTAAGGGCTATGGATTAGAAGGTACTATGCGAAAAGCTATTCACCAATTAGAGGAATACAAACCCGTCATAAATTTAGCTCAAGTCCTAATGCTACGCAGACACGAAAAAGACTTCATTATCCGAAAAGAAAAAAGTTATCTTCAAAAACATGCACAAGTTGTAAGCAAGTTGCTTAAAGAAATTGAGCAACAAAATTTGCCTCCCCCAATCAAAGAAGAACAGACTAAGATTTTGATAGAATATGCTAATACCTTCCAAAAGTTTGCGGAAATAGACATCAAAATTGGAGTAAGTCATAAGTACGGGCTAAAAAAAGAACTTTCTGACCTTTCACAACTCATTGATAAACAAAATAATGCCATAAGAGAGAAAATAGAGAGTCAAATTAAAATCTTACCCCGCCAAATCTTTACTACACTCCTCGTTATTCTGATTATTTACATTACAATTATTTCGTTTTTAGCCTTTTACATTACCAAAGCTCTCAGCCAACCTATCAGCGAACTCTCAAAGTCTATTCATCAAGTAATTGAAAGTAATTTTTCTGACGAGGTAGAGTTCAAGAATATTCGCACTAATGATGAAATCGGTAAACTCTCCAAAGATTTTTTCTTTATGTATAGTAAAGTAAAGAGTAGCTTACAGGAAATTAGAGAAAAAATGAAAAAATTGAGCGAAAACAACGTATCCTTATGGATGGACTTCGGTATGCTCAAAAAGTGCAGTCAGCTATTCTACCCGATCTCAACTTCATGAAACTTTATTTTACCGATGTACAAATTATTTACAAACCTCTCCACGAGGTATCAGGAGATTTTTACTGGTTTTGGGGAGGAGACAATAAGTGTATTACTGCTGTAGTAGATTGTACAGGACATGGAGTTTCAGGAGCTTTTATGAGCATGATTGGGCATACCCTTTTGAATGAAATTGTAAATGAAAAAAAAATTCACGAGCCTGCTGATATTTTAGAAATTTTACATTTAGAAATTGTAACTGCATTAAACCAAGAGAAAGGACGTAATAACGATGGCATGGACATAGCCCTGTGTGTAATTGAACAAGAGGACCTATGCAGCAGGAAAGTAACCTTTGCAGGAGCTAAAAGACCTCTTTACTATACAAAGAACCAAGAATTGAAACAACTCAAAGGCAACCGATGCTCCATAGGAGGGTATCAAAGATGGAGCATCTATAACGAAAAGCCTTTTCATAACGAGGTAGTTCACCTTACAACCAACGATAGAATTTACCTCTTTTCTGATGGCTTTACTGACCAACCCAGTAAAGACCACAAAAAATATGGTACTAAACGCCTGATTGATTTTTTACAAAACCATATAGCTACACCCCTTGAAGAGCAAAAAAATCTTTTAGAAACTGATCTTCAGCAACAAATTTGCGAGGAAAGCCCCCAAAGAGATGATATTACCTTTTTGTTTATTCAACTATAAGGTTATACCAATTTGTAGCAAAAGTATTATCTTCGTCATATAGGTCTCCTAAATAGGGTTGGTATGCTATTCAGTCAAATACTTATACTATGCAAAAACTTATACTATGCAAAAAAAAAAATCAACAAATACTAAAAATAGTTTACTAATAATTTGGCTATCCAATAGAAAAGTTCTAACTTTGCAATCCTAAAAAATTAAAATAGCTAAAAGTTCAGAAATCTTGTATAATTTTTTTACCTCATCATGGGCCGAGTGAAACCTAATTCCAGTGCTGTTAAGCGTTTTAAGATTACTGCCTCGGGCAAAATAAAACGAAAACGCTCTAATAAAAGGCACATTCTTACAAAAAAAGCAACCGATCGCAAGCGTCGCTTAGGTCAATATACCTTAGTAAGTGATGCGGACATGAGAAATGTTAAATTTATGCTCAAAATTTAAGGTTTTGAAATAATTATACAAAAGCTAAAAAATACAAACATAAATTAAATTTATTCTTAAATCTATTGTTTCACCGAGTTATGTGCTAAAAGAGTTAGGATCTAACCGCCATAACTCTTAAAAAAGAAGTAAAAATATGCCACGCTCAGTCAATTCTGTTGCTTCAAGAGCTAGACGCAAAAAAATCTTAAAGCTAGCTAAAGGTTATTTTGGTAGGCGCAAAAATGTTTGGACTGTTGCCAAAAATGCCGTGGAAAAAGCCCTGTTATATGCCTACCGCGATCGCAAAACTAGAAAACGTAACTTCCGCAAACTTTGGATACAACGTATTAACGCAGCGGCACGTTTGCACGGAATGTCTTATTCTGTGTTTATGGATAAGATTCATAAGAACAACATACAACTTAATCGCAAAGTATTAGCGGATTTAGCTATGAACCACCCCGAAGCCTTTAAGGCAGTGGTAGAGAGTGTGAAGTAAGATAAGTAATAGCCTTTGGAAATACAAATTTGGGATAACTTAAAAAATAAAAGCTAAGTGTTTGTAAAAAACACCTTAGCTTTTTAGTTTAATTTAGTTAGGGTTAGTTAAGGTTTGTAAGGTCGGTAAGTAAATATCTGAATGTCTCTGCCTTCTTTGAGTGAGAGTATTAGCTTTTTAGTGGAAATTTTTACAATTTCAAATACTTGGGAAGTAACCTCTCCTTCTACTTTGGTTTGAATAATCAGTTTATTTTCTTTTTCACCTTCTATTTTCCATTGATTAGTTTGTATTTGAGGTCTACTTTTAGGGGTTTTGCTATGCAAATATACTGTCCCGTTAGGTAGAAACTCCAGAATGGTTATACCTATTGATTTCTGTTTCTGCTCTAATACTTCTTGGCTAAAAACTTGTTTATTGATACGAAGTTCAGTTAAAATCCATTTTTGAGTAATCATTTTCTTCTTATCCAGAGCCATAAAAGTATTAGCCACTAGCCCTAAGGTTAAGAGAAAAGCGGCTAAAAAAGCTCCTATTTTTTTCATAACCTAAGCTCTTAAAAGAAGTTGGAAATTGATAAAAAATTATTTTGCTTTCTTATACGTAAAACGAAAGTAAATAGTTTAATTATTCGTACTTTTGTGCAAACTGATAAAGGGGTATTTTAAGGTGTATTACATTGCCCTAACAAGTAGGCAGCATATTTGTAATAAAGTAAAAAAAATATACTACTAAGTAACTTAATCTAGAGCTATTAAGTAATTAAAAGACAACATACTTAAACAAGAGCTATGCTACGTTTTATTTTTAGGCGATTAGGCTATGGCATTTTAGTAATATTAGGTGTAATTATTGTAGTTTTTGTATTATTTTTTGCCCTTCCAGGAGATCCTATTTCGGTATTAGCTCCACCAAGTGCTGACAAAGCTACTAAAGAGGCTATTCGTAAGGAATTTGGCTTAGATAAGCCACTCTATATGCAGCTTGCCTATTATTTGAATGATTTATCTCCTTTGGGGATTCACGAAAATACACCTCAAAATTTACGTAATTATCAGTATATCAAATTATTAAGTTTTTCAGATAAGGTATTACTGCTCAAAGTACCTTATCTTCGTAGGTCTTATCAATCTCAAAAGTTAGTATCAGCTATACTTTTAGAGGATTTATATGGAACTATTATTTTGAGCGTTGTAGCGATGTTTTTCGCTACGTTGGTAGGGATTGTTTTAGGAATTATTGCGGCTCTTTGGCAAAATACTTGGGTAGATTATACTTTGGTAACCCTTTCGGTGTTAGGAATTTCAATGCCTTCTTTTGTATTAGCTATTCTAGTAGCTGTTATTTTTGGTTTTTATCTTCAGCCTTACACAGGGTTGAGCCTTACAGGTAGCCTTTGGGTAGACGATCCTTTTACGGGGTACAAATTGCAACTTAAAAACTTAATTCTACCTGCTTTTACTTTGGCAGTACGCCCCTTGGCAATTATTGTGCAACTTACGCGTAGTTCTATGTTAGAAGTTTTATCCCAAGATTACATTCGCACCGCCAAAGCGAAGGGGCTATTGTTTAGGCAGGTGATTTACAAACATGCCCTTAAAAATGCTCTCAATCCTGTAATTACTGCTGTATCAGGTTGGTTTGCTTCTCTTTTAGCAGGAGCTTTTTTTATAGAGTATATTTTTAATTGGAAAGGTATAGGCAAGACTACGATTGATGCTGTTCAAGCCCTAGATTTGCCTGTGGTTATGGGAGCTACTATTATTATAGCAATTATCTTTATTGTAGTGAATATTTTAGTAGATATTTTGTATGCTGTTATTGATCCACGTATTAGGCTGAAATAATTTAATTCAATGTATGTAATAGAGAGTAAAAGGTAAACTTGCCTTCTTGTAAATTTACCCTTGTAGGTGAGGTAATTCTAAAAATTAGCTTTTTTTCTTATTGATTTGAAATTTTCATAAAAAAGTAAAAATTGTGGTGTGAAGGTAAATTTTTACGCTTTCACTATTTTTTTCTTTTTAGGTGATATCTACATTGGGCATTGAGTTTATGTTTTCCTCTTCTGCAATGTCAATGCTACGGATAGGTAACCTACAAGTAATAATCGTACCAATTCCCTCTTCGCTTTGTATGTTGAGCTCACCTTGCATTTTTTCTACTGCAATTTGCACAATATATAAGCCCATACCACTACCCTCTGATTTCTCAGAGCCTCTAAAAAGCAAATCGCAAACTTTATCTTTTATGCTCTCAGCTATTCCAATTCCATTATCTTGTACACGTATGATAATATACTTGTTTGCCTCATAATCAATGTTTACTTGTACAGTAGGTACTTTTTGGGGATCATCTGTTTTGAAGATAATGGCATTTTCAATTAAATTCTCTAATAGGAATGACAAGGTATCAAAGTCAGAAGGGAAAGGCTTTTTTACGGTATTTTCTATAAATAGTTGCACTTGATTGGTTTTTGCAAGTTCGTCGAGGCGAGCTTTTAGCTCTTCAATGACCTCGTCAATCATAATATTTTCAAAGAAATAAACCGAAGATTTACGACTTACGATGCTTAACATTCGGATTTTAGCGAGTGTGCGGTCAGCCTTTTTCAGAATATGTAGCATTTGAGTAAAGTACATTTGGGCTTGTTCGTGTTGTACGTCTAGGCGGGCTAATTCTACTAGCCCTAACAAGCTAGTAATAGGAGAACGGAAGTCGTGCCATGTACTATACACCATTAAGTCAAGTTCTTTATTAGCTTTAGTAAGTTTTTCATTGGTACGTTTAATTTTCCAGGTTCGTTGTTGAATTTTTTTATCTAAATTGGAATTAACTTGTTTGAGCTCCTCTACGGCTTTTTCTAATTGAATTTTAGTTTGGGCAATACGCTTATTTTGTTTCAAAAGCATGTTGCGTTGGCGTATGATTTTTTGATTTTGGATTTCTAGTTTTTTATTCTTTTTGCGAATCTCTTTATTTAAGTTTTCTACGATTGTATTTTTGAGCATAAGCTCTTGATTTTTTACCTCTAAGATGGCTGATTGCCTTTCAATCTCTTGTTTTTTTTCTAGTAGTAATTTATTGAGCCGCTTGTTTTTATAGTTATTTTGCAGGAAAAGCCCTAAAATAAATAAAGTAATAAAAAATCCGATAGCTGATATATATAGGAGAGCATCAAGACTTATCCAAGGGTGCCTGCCTTGGGCTAGCAAGATACAGGGTTGAAAGCATAGACTACAAACTAAAGTGATAATCATAGGGGCGTGTAGGCGATGCAGGAGTGCAAGTAGCAATTTCAAAGTAATAAATCAGGATTTAGTTGTAAGGGAAATATTAGGTAATATACAAAGTTAGCAATATTCGGGTAAATTAGGCAAAATTGTTAGAGGTGAAAATGGAAACCAAGATGAATAAAAAAAACAAAAAAGCTAATTTTTTAATTTTGCAAGCAAAATAATTGTTAGTTGCCAAGTACTATTATTAGGATACAAACATTCTTGAATACTATTTACACTAATGGAAGATTTTTTACTTTCTATTCTCATTTTTTTACCTGTTTTAGGTAGTATATTTGTATTTTTTTTACCTACCTCAAACGTAAAAATACTCAAAAAGTTTCTGTTAGGAATACTTACTTCTGAACTTATTTTAGCTTTTTACTTACTCACTCTTTATGACTCACAAATTAAGGGCTTACAATTAGTGGAACGGCAACTTTGGATTTATATGCCTTTGGGTGAGGCAGGTAACTTATTAATAGAATATTTTGTAGGTATTGATGGCTTGAATGTCGCTCTCGTGTTGCTTACGGCTCTTGTTACGTGGATAGGAGCTATAGCTTCGCAAAATATTGAAAAAAACGTGAAAGGATATGTTAGTTTATATTTGTTGCTCACGGGTAGCATCATGGGCTGTTTTGTAGCCATGGATTTCTTACTTTTTTACCTTTTTTTTGAGTTTATGCTTTTGCCCATGTATTTTTTGATAGGAATTTGGGGTGGAGAGCGAAAAGAATATGCCTCTATCAAATTTTTCATTTACACACTTATTGGTTCTCTACTTATTTTGGTAGTAATGATTGGTTTATACCTTTCTGTGATTGATTTGGAAAAAACTGCTTTTAAGCAAAAACTGATTGAGGATATTGACAATGCGCCTCCCAAGAAACTACAAGAATTGATTACCCAAATCAAAGAAAAAAAAGTTGCTTCAGAAAATATTATTCATACATTTAGTATACCCGCTATGATGCGTAGCTATAATTATCTACCTGATAGCTTGCTACATTATCAAAGTTCACAAAAATATGCAGGGTACTCTTGGCGGTTTTGGGCTTTTTGGCTTATTTTTATTGGCTTTGCCATTAAGTTACCGATTGTTCCTTTACACACTTGGCTTCCTGACGCTCATGTAGAAGCTCCCACTCCTATTTCAGTAGTTTTAGCAGGGGTTTTGCTCAAGGTAGGGGGGTATGGTATCTTACGGACTGCATATAGCATTTTTCCTGAAGTAGCTTTACAAAGTGCCTATGGGATTGGCTTGTTAGCTATGATAGCTATCTTGTATGCAGGTATGGTAGCTCTCGGGCAAACTGATTTCAAGAAAATGATTGCTTACTCTTCTGTTTCGCACATGGGTTTTGTTCTTTTGGGCATTTCCTCACTTACGGAGGAGGGGGTAAATGGGGCTATTTTTCAAATGGTAAGTCATGGCATTCTCTCTGCTATGCTTTTTATTGTTGTGGGAGTGGTGTATGACCGTACTCATGACCGTATAATAGACCATTATAGAGGCTTATATGAAAAGATGCCCGTTTACACTACTTTTGTTATGATTGCTTTTTTTGCGAGTTTAGGTTTGCCTGCTTTTTCGGGTTTTATTGGTGAATTATTTACTCTCACAGGTGCTTTCAAATCCAAACTTTTGCCTACATGGATAGCCGCTTTATCTGTAATAGGTATTTTAATTAGTGCAGGTTATTTCCTGTGGACTTTCCAAAAAATGTTTTTAGGGAAATTTTGGTACTCAACTTATCCTATTCAAGGAAAGTATAGCCTACAAGAAATTGATCTAAGGGAACGTTTTATGTTTGCTTGCCTGTCGTTGCTTACTTTACTTTTAGGTGTTTACCCTAACCTCGTATTAGGACTTTCGCAAAATTATGTGCAGCTTTGGCTTTCTACTTTCGGAGTTTTACAAAAATAAATTTCACAAAATATTTAGTTGTTTTTTTGATTGATTTTCAAATACTTAGAAAAACCATCTGAAAATTTTTTTGCTTAGAAAAAAAAATTATCTTTGCATTTTAAAAAAAATATGTAATTTCACGAAAATTTAAATTTGAGCCAATGTATTTTCAACCTTGAAAATACTTGCTCGGCAAAAAGTGAATTATAGGCAACCTGGTAAGAGGCAGTCAAAGCCGTTAAGTTTTCAACAAATTAAATTGAAATAAGTAAATAACTTAAGAAATTGTATTTAATCTTAACCAAAATTTAATATTTTTTAATTCAACACTTTTTAGAATTATGAATAAAAACTACAAAGTTAGGTGGACATTTCCCTTCAAGAGGGAAAAGCGAGTTACATTTTTATCAAAGTGTTTTGTGTCTTCACTGCTCACTTTGGCATTGTTTGTTGGGGGGCAGGTGAAAGCACAGGTCTCTGGGATAAAAACCCTTCCTGGCGATTATGCCAGCTTTAACGCTTTCGTTAACGACATCAATACGAATGGTATAGGTCCAGGAGGAGTAACCTTAAACATTGCTGCTGGCTACACTGAAACAGCCCCTGCGGGGGGGTTTGTGATAACTGCCACGGGTACAGCAAATGGTCCGATTATTATTCAAAAATCGGGAAGTGGTGCAAATCCGACTTTTACGGCACCAAACCCTCAACCATCTGGAAGTTTAAATGATGGTATCATTAAGATACATGGTGGTGATTTTATTACAATAAGAGAGCTTACGCTTTTAGAAAATGCAGCAAATACAATAACAGCAGCGACAACAAATAATATGACCGAGTGGGGAATTGCTTTGCTATATGCTACAACCACAAATGGCTGTCAAAATATTACTATTGATGGTTGTACTATAACACTTAATAGAACATACCCAAACACTTGGGGGATTTATGCAAACTCCACTCATTCTCCTACAGCAGTTGGTACCGTTGCCAGTGCTACAGGAGCTACTGGAGGGAATAATAACTTGACGATTATTAGAAACAATATTTCCAATGTAAATAATGGGATTTGCATAGTAGGACCTACTGCCGCTGCAGACTATAATAATTCGCTAACTATTGGTGGTAGTGCAGCCAATGCTAATACAATTACTGACTTTGGTACCACTGGAACGTTTTCGAGTTATGCTAATGTTTCTGGTACGGTAAATGGTATTTTAGTGAGAAATACAGTAAATTACTCCATTACGCATAATACGATTACAAGCTCAGTAGGAGGAGTTACCTCAGGCACACTTCGTGGAGTTTTCATTCCTGCTTTTAATGCTGCCCCTGTGGGTACTCATACGAATGCCATTAACAATAATAACATTTCATTAAGAAGTGGTGCTGCAGCAGGATCAATAGAAGGCATAATAGTAGAAGCTACTACTAGTACGGCAACATCAAGTTTGTCTATTAGTAATAATGACTTCAATAATTTTGGACATACGGTTGCGGGAACGGCTGCTATTACTTTCATCCGCAATGCAATGGCTACGCTTTCGCAAAATATAAACAACAACACATTTACAAACATCAATGTAAATACCACAGGAAATGTAACTTTTATTAGTAACGATGTAACTCTGTCGGCTACAGGTACTCAAAATGTTAATAACAACTCTATTGTTGGCTCTTTTACTAAAACAGGAGCTGGCGGCACAGTGCTGATTTTTACAACTAATGCTACTTCAGTAGCAGGTGCTGTTGTAAACAACAATAATAATAACTTTTCAAATATTACAGTTACAGGAGCTACAACACTCACAGGCTGGTCTAACACAGATGGTGGTACAGTAAATAAAACAATATCCAACAATACTTTTACTAATTGGATAGGGGGGGGAGGTACTATTACTGTTATGACTATTAATTTTGGTGGAAGCTCGGGAAGTGGAAATGTTGTTAGTGGTAATATTATCGATAATATCTCTGGGCAAGGAACAGTTGTTGGAATTTCTGTAGGAGCAAGTGCGACTATCTCAACAATTGTGCAAAATACAATTAGTAACCTGAACTCTACTGGGGCAGCCGTAAATGCCATATCTTCTTTAACCCCAACGTCTAATATTCTTAGAAATAAAATTTATAATATTTCAAGTTCAAACACACTTGGTACTGTAAATGGTATCACTGTTACAGGGGGAACGACAGTGAATATCCAAAATAATGTTATTGGAAATTTAACAGCACCTGCTTCTACAAGCACTAATGCCATAAGAGGGATTGATATAACAAGTACAGGTACTTGCAACGTATTCCACAACACCGTTTATTTGAATGCAACCAGTACCTCTACCACTACTTTTGGAACCTCTTGTGTAAGTTTTAGCAGTTCACCTACCTCAGTGAGCCTCAGAAACAACGTACTTGTAAATCTTTCTACGCCTGCCCAAGCCGCTGCTAATAACGCAGATAATGGGCAAACTGCTGTCATCAGACGTAGCACGGCAGGAACATCAGGGGTAGTACCTTCTAACTATGCTACTACTTCTAACAGAAATATTTTGTGGGTAAACTCTTCGGCAGGTACAAATAATCATTTGCTCTATGTAGAAGGTACAGGTACAGGTACTGTGAATAGAATGAATACAATAACCCAGCTTCGTACCTTCATGGTAAATCGCGACCAACTTTCTGATGTAGAAAACGTAGCCTTTGTTTCTACCAATGGGGCAGATGCTACTTTCCTTCAACCTCCTGCCACTGCTACCCGTGTAGAGAGTAGAGGAGATGTAATTGCGGGTTTGGTAGATGCTTACAACGGCTTAGGGATACGTACAGGTTATCCGCAAGCAGGGCAAACTAATGGTGGAGGTTTTTCTCCCGATGCAGGAGCCTATGAAGGTGATTTCGGCTTCATTGATCTATTCCCACCTACTATCACTTATACACCACTTGGCAATACCTCTTCATTAGCTAACCGACCTTTTAATGGGGTAGTGATTACAGATCCTAGTGGCGTAAATACCACCGCAGGTACTCGCCCAAGAGTATATTACAAACGCTCTACTGATGCTAATACCTTTGTGGACAATACTAATGCCACTAATGGATGGAAATTTGTAGAGGCAAGCAATGCTGCTTCTCCTTTTAATTTCACACTTGATTACTCGTTGCTTTTCGGTCCAGTTAACACAGGTACAATTATCCAGTATTTTGTAGTAGCCCAAGACTTAGCAGGAACTCCTAATGTAGGTATCAACTCGGGTACGTTTGCCACAGCACCCACTTCGGTAAACTTGACAGCCGCTAACTTCCCTATTGGAGGTACTATTAACCAATATTTTGTTTCTGTAGCTTACTCAGGCACTATCAATGTGGGTACCTCGCAAACATTTACATCTTTGACTAATCCAGGAGGCTTGTTTGAGGCAATCAACAATGGTGTAGTATCTGGTGACATTACCGCGTTGATTACCTCAAATCTTACGGCTGAAACAGGAGCGGTGGCTTTGAATCAATTCACTGAAGAACCTGCAGGTTCTAATTTTACAATTACTATTAAGCCCGCACCTAATACTACGCCAACTATTTCAGGAAGTAGTGCCACAGCTATCATTCGCCTAATAGGAGCAGACCGCGTAACAATTGATGGTAGTAATACCGTAAATGGTACTACGCGTGATATGACTATTGTTAACAATAGTTCTAGTACTTCAAGTTTTGTAATTTGGAATGGTAGTGCCAGTGCCACTAATGGAGCGAATAACAATACCTTCAAAAATTTAGTTGTGCGTGGAAATGCCCCTAATACCACCTTTGGTTGTATATTTAGCGGAAGCGGTGTTACGGCAGGCGGCGCGGCTGAAGCACCTAATAATAACCTAGTTATCCAAAACAACAACACTGTAAGGGCTCAGTATGGTATAGCTATCGCTGGAAATGCGGCATTGAATACAGGTAACATAGTAACGCAAAACAATGTAGGCTCAAGCATAGCAGCCGACAGAATAGGCTTTATAGGTATGTTCTTCTCCAACAATAATGGCTTGCAAGTAACTAATAACACTATTTCTGATATTATTACCACTACCTTAAATCCCATAGGGATTAATGTAGCTGCTAATGTTATCAACTCCACCTTTAATGCTAATGAAATTCGATCTATTCATTTTACAGGTACTAGTGGGTATGGAGGAAAGGGTATTGTAGTAAACACAGGCAATCCTAACAGTAATCTTACTTTTTCTAATAACGTAATTTCTGATATTCGAGGAGATGGCTGGACAGGGATTAACTCTTCAGATATTATACTAGGTATGCGCATTGTGGGTACTACTGGAGGAGTAAGATTATATCACAACTCAATTAACTTAGGAAGTGGATCTTTTGCAGGAAATGGAAGTGGAACTACGTCTGCTGTGCTGCACATAGGAAGTAGCGTAACTAATTTGGATATAAGAAATAATGTCTTTGCAACTAATCTTGTGAATACAAATGCCACTAGTGCAAAAACTTATGCTATTGCTTCTGAGGCACCCAATACTGCCTTCACGAATATTAATTTTAATAACTACTTTGTGAGTGGCTCGCAAGGAGTACTAGGACTCATTGGAGGAGTAGATAGGCTTAATTTAGGTAGTATTCAAACAAGTTTTGGGCAAAATGCTAATTCTGTTAGTACAAATCCTAATTTCACATCTGCCACAAACTTACTACCTACATCTTGCACAGTAGATAATCTAGGTACTTTTGTGGGAGTTACTACCGACATTACAGGGGCAACGCGTAGTGCGACCACACCTGACATTGGAGCCTACGAGTTCACCTCGGTAGTAGATATAACTCCTGCTACTTCCTCACTTCCCAACGCTACCTTCAATACGGCTTATAGTGTAAGTTTAAGTTTCACGCCTGCTGTTCCAGGAACATGGTCAATTAGCTCGGGAAGCTTACCTCCTGGCTTAACCTTGAACCCTACCACGGGGGTAATTTCAGGTACGCCTACCGTAGGAAATGCTACGTTCAACTTTACGGTACAATTCTCAGGAACGCCGCCTGCTTGTGGTACTACTCGTAGCTATTCTTTGTTTGTAGTAGGTTTTACAAATCCTAAGATAGATGTAAAACAAGGAACTACGCAATTGACCAACTTTGGTACATTCAATTTAGGCACCGTAAATCTTGGAAGTAGTTCAAGTACTACTTTTACAACACAAAATCTTGGTATAGCTACCTTGTTATTTAATGGTTCACCTAATAAAATTACGATAGGTGGTGCTAACGCAAGTGAGTTCTCAGTTGATGATACGGGCTTGCCTACTCCTCCTGCAGGATTAGCATTATTACAAACTGCCAATTTTACGGTAACACTTACACCTACTTCTTTGGGTACAAAAACGGCTACTATTGCTATCATAAGTAATGATGCGTATGGCGAAAATCCTTTTGTAATTACCTTGACTGCCAACGTAGTAGCCCCACTCATTTCTTTGAGTGTAAATGCCAATCCTTTGCCAAGTGGTGGCACACTTAATGTAGGTACAGCTAACGTAGGACAAACAGGTACCTCTTTCCCTATAACTATTACTAACACAGGGAACGTACCTTTGAACTTTACAAACAATCCACCAATACAAATTTCAGGACCTAACGCTTCTGAGTTTGAAATCAATCAAGGGCTACTACCTGCTTCTATCGCTCCAGGGGGCAGTGCGAACTTCATTGTACGTTTAGCTCCCACAAGCATCGGACCTAAAACAGCACAGTTAAGTATTGCAAGTAACGTAACTGTTCCTCCTGCTAACAACCCCTACATCGTGAACTTGACAGGTACAGGTGTATTTATTGTAAATATGCCCACCACAGGCACACAAACTTTTACCACTTGTGCAGGCTTTTTCTTTGATAGTGGAGGAGCAACAGGTAACTATCAAAACAATGAAAATGGTGTAGTAACCTTCGTACCTACATCAGGTAATAGAATACAAGTTACTTTCAACTCATTTAACTTAGAAAGTGGCTATGATTTCTTAGATGTTTACAATGGTAATTCAATCTCTGCACCACTAATTGGTTCATTTACTGGTACTTCTATTCCTGCTGTCATAACTTCTACCGCTTGTAATGGTGCTTTGACCTTCCGCTTCCGAAGTGATTTTAGTGTAGTAGCGTCTGGTTGGGATGCAACCATCTCTTGCGTAGCATCTCTGCCACCTACGCCTGAAATTGATCTATTTAATGGTACAGTTGCTGTACCCAGTGGAGGTACAGTTACCCTACCTAACGCTCAAGTGGCAGGTGGTTCAAGCAATGTTACGCTCACAATTCGTAATACGGGTTGCTCTGTATTGAACTTAGGTACGATGACTCTTACAGGTACCCATGCGGCAGAGTATAGCCTCAATCCAACTACTTTGCCTGCAACTTTGGCCCCTGGAGGCTCTACTAACTTACAAATAACCTTTACTCCAACTGCCATAGGAACTCGTACCGCACAACTAAGTATCGTAAATAGTGACTCCGATGAAAATCCTTATATTGTAAACTTAACAGGTACAGCAGTACAGGCAACACAAACTATTACTTTCGCTCCAATTACACCACGTAGAAAATTTGATCCCAACTTTACACTTAATGCAACTGCAAGCTCAGGTCTGCCTGTAACTTATACAAGTTCTAACCCTTCAGTAGCTACCGTAAATGCTACCACAGGGGAAGTTACTATCATAGACATAGGCACAACCGATATTACAGCTTCGCAAGCAGGTAACTCACTTTTCGCTCCTGCTACTAGTGTAACAAGGCAATTAGTGGTAAACAAAGCTTTACAAAACGTAACGCTTACCATCTCACCTAATGCTACTGTGGCTATGGCTCAACCTAATCCTACGCGTACAGTGAGTGCTTCGGTAACACAAAACGGACCAGGTACGGGTAATTCGTTTAGCTATACAAGTTCTAATTTAGCAGTAGCCACTATATCAGGTACTACTATTACCGCAGTAGGCGTAGGTACTTCTACTATTACTGCAACTATCTTAGGTAATGCAGATTACGAGGATGGCAGTGCTACTGCTGTGCTTACAGTAGAGAAAGGCAATCAAATCGTAACTTTGCCTGCTATTGCTAATCGTAAGTTAGGTGATCCTAACTTTACCGTAACAGCTACCACCAACTTGACACCTGCAGCCAACTATCCTATTACCTACAGTAGTTCAAACCCTTCTGTAGCTACTATCAACGCGACAACAGGGCTTATCACGATTGTAGGAATAGGTACAACACAAATTACCGCAAGCCAAGCAGGAGATGCTAACTTCAATCCAGGAAGTGATACTAAACCTTTCACTGTAGAGCCTCCTAATGCTCCTGGCGCACCACTCAATTTGCGTGTACGTCCTCAACCTGTACTACGTGCTTTGTTAGAGTGGAATAGCCCAGGAGGAGTCATAACAGGTTACGAAATAGAACGTTCTACGGATAGAAATTCAGGCTTCGTGAGAATTGCTACTGTAGCAGGTAATGTAACTTCATTTAATGATGGAGGCTTCCCTGAGCGTAGAGTATATTTCTATCGCGTAAGAGCCGTGAACCAAGGCGGTGAAGGAGCTTATTCTAATGTAGTAGCCTTGGATTTGGTTACAGCCCAAGAACTTGTATCTACAAGCACAGAGGTTAATATCTATCCAAATCCTACCGAAAATGACTTGATAATTGATTTAGCTACTCTCAAAGGTAAACTTCGTTTTACTATTACCGACATAAATGGTAAAACAGTTGATAGCTTTGAGGCAAATATTCAGCAATCTTACTACGAACTAAATGTAAGAAACCTAGCTGCAGGCGTATATATGTTACAAATCAATGATGGTAAACAAGTTGTGGTACGTAAATTCGTGAAAAACTAATTCGTTAGTACTCAATGCAAAGGCTTTGGCTTTTGCATTGATATTTACTTATACAAAAAAAATTAATTACTTGTATATAAAATTTTAACTTTTGTAGAAAAATCTTAACAGATAATACAAATGAAGGCAAAAAACTTATTATTCATATCCTTATGCGTGGTAATGCTACTTAATGTAGCAGTAAGGTGCAAGAAAAAAGAAGCCGAACCCTCTCTAGATGGGAACTGGAAACCCCGTGAAGTAGCAGGTGTTCTTGAAAATGGCGTAGATGTTACTATAGGTTGGACAGCATTTAGGCTCAATATTCAAGGTAAAAACATGCGAATTACTAATTTTGATGGTACGACGCTTGACCTTACCTTTGAAAGAATAGGAAGTGGTATTCCATTTACGATACAACTGAGCAATGGGCAAATGTTCTTGAATGTTCGCTTGGGCAGAGAAAGTGGAAAGGATTTCTTATTTTTCCAACAGGAAGCACCAAGTGATAAGGTGGGGGTAGCTAATAGAGTTTTTTACCTAGTGAGAGAATAGTGTGAATAGAATAAGAAACCACTATTTAAGTCTTTGCTTATCAATATAAAAAAGGTACGCAAAGACTTTTTTATTCCTTTACAAATAACCTTAGGTTAGTCAAATTTTTTACTTTTGTAAGAAAAAATTTCTATCTATTCCATGAGTGAGAATAAAATAGAGGCAATCAAGAAAGCAGTGTCTCAACTTAATCAAATTACCGAAAGAGTAAAACAACGCCAAGAATACTGGAGAAACTTTACCGAAGATGTGTTGTATAGAACCCTGACGCAAGCAAAAGAGTGGGGGTTGGAAGCAACAGTCAAAAAGACCTATCGCTTCATAAATTTGGAAACTATTTATCTTTCTGTTAAAAACGAGCCCTCCACCTTTATAGAGGAGTATGAAGAAGAAACTCATCCTATTACTAAACATGGAGCACATCTTATCTACAGGCAGACGCCCAGTGGATTGGTATGTGTAAAAATGTATTATCCTTATATTCAAGGAGTTATTCAAAAATCAGATGAGGAGAGCATAACTGTTGAACTTTTAGAACCCCAAGAAATTACACAAGAGAAAATATTAGACCATGTACTTATTTTTCTGAATAAACTTTGTGAATGGGAGAGTTTACAAAGATGAAAATAAAATAATATCTTGTATTTATTAAATTCAAATGCTTGAAAATCAGGTACTTAAACTATAATCTCTTTCAAAATCTTGCAAATTTTGCAATACAGGTATTCATACTTGCTACTTTTTAGAAATTTTCTTTATTAGAGAAATGATGTTTATTTCTTTTCACAATTCACTGGTTGTAGAGGCTGGTATTGATGAGGTAGGGCGAGGTTGTTTAGCTGGACCTGTAGTGGCTGCTGCTGTAATTTTACCTCGAAACTATCAAAATTCCTATGTAAAGGACTCTAAAAAATTAAAGCCCGTTGAAAGAGTTTTATTAGCACAAGAGATTAAAAAAATAGCTATCAGCTACGCAATTGCCCAAGCTGAAGTAGAGGAGATAAACCAATATAACATACTGAATGCTACTTTTTTAGCAATGCATAGGGCTATTCAAAAGCTAACCCCTCAACCAGAATATCTACTAATAGACGGTAACCGCTTCAAACCTTATCCTTCTATACCGCATACTTGTATTGTGAGAGGTGATAGCTTATATCTGAGTATAGCCGCCGCCTCTATTTTAGCTAAAGATTATAGAGATAACTTGATGAAAAGTTTAGCCTTGCATTATCCGCATTACGATTGGCAAAATAATGTAGGTTATGCTACCCCCAAGCACCTCTTAGCCATAGAGAAATATGGTCTTACTAACTATCATAGAAAATATTTCAGGGTAAAAAAACCTATCAACTTCCGTGAAAAATATATTTTGTAATTTTTTGGTACGATACAATAGTTAAAGTTATATTATTGTATTTTGTTAGAAATAAAAAAAGATGTATTTTTGTGGCGAAGCTTAAAAAGAGAAATAAAATGTTTTTTTGATACCTTTGTAAAAGAGTGTATGACTAAAAAGTACATCATATTTTCGTGCTTAATTTGTGTTCTATACAAATTTAAAGCACTTACAGCTTACAGCCAACAAGATGCACAATTTAGTCAATACATCTATAATCAACTTTTTTTTAATCCTGCTTTTGCAGGAGTTCAGGGGAATATGCAAACTTCCTTTTTTTACCGAAATCAATGGTTAGGTTATAACCCAACTTTTGATCCTGCAGGAGGTAATCCAGTTACACAAACATTTTCGCTTCATACCGCATTAAAAAGGTTAAAGAGTGGAGTAGGCTTGCATATTGTTAATGACAAGTTAGGGGCTTTAAGTAATTTTGAAATTCAACTTTCTCTGTCTCACCACATTAAGGTAAAAACAGATGCTAAAATTTCTATTGGCGTACGTACAGGTTTATATTCCAAAACAATTGATTTTAATGCCTTACGAGCAGTTGATGAAAATGATCCACTCATCTTAGGTGGCAAAGAAGCCCAAATGGTACCTGACATGGCAGTAGGTATCTATTACCAAAGTCCGACTCTTTTCGGTGGGTTTATGACAAATCATCTCTTACCTACTGAATTTGATTTTGGTACTAATGCTACGGGCACTCCTGTGGTGTTACAACCGTTAAGCCTCGCTTCCTATTTGGTTGCGGGCTATAACTATGCTCTTAGTCCTACTTGGCAAATCACGCCAAGTACTATTTTGAAAACAAATTTAAATAACTGGGCAACCTTCTCCTTCGAAACAAGCGTATTAGCTACATATAGTCAAAAATTTTGGGGTGGTCTTTCTTATAGACATCAGGATGCTGTAATTTTAATAATAGGAACAGATATTCCTAACGGCAAACATACGATTAGAATAGGATATAGTTTTGATTATGTGGTATTTGGTAAAACCGCTAAGCAGCGAACTTCTCACGAATTATCAGTAACTTATCTAATCCCGGTGAAAGATCCAATACCACCAGCTATCATTCGTACACCTAGATTTAGGCATACGTATTGACCTGATCTTTTCTGTCATTGTTAGATAAACTTAAAGTTATCAGAAAAATATACTGATAATCAAAAACTTAAAAAAAAAAATAACAAAAGTTAACCTAAAATGCAACTTTTTTTGAGAGAATAAGTATTTTAGTATGATGTTTGTTTTTTATATGTAAGCAGAAATAAACACAATCACTATAGCTCAATTAAGTTTTTAACTTTTTAATATAGCACAATATCTACCTTAAACCTTGCAGTAAGTTTGTTTGTCAATAATATATAATAAAATGTTAGGTGTTATGAACAAAATTCAGTCGCATAGAAAAATAACTTACTATGCCTTGCTCTTTCTTATTATCTCAATCTCCTTGCAGAGTTGCTTCCTTTTCAAGAAAAAGAAAGGAGGAGGAGAAGATTTGGAAGGTCGTATCAAAGGTTCAAGAGGTGAAATTGTGCCTTTTACAGAAGTAAGACCCAACTATTCGCAGTATATACCTCAGGGAATGGTGGTTATACCTAACGGTACATTTCATATGGGGCAAGCCGATGAAGATGTACCTGCTTCACAAATTAACTTCAACAAGCAGATAACTATTAGTGCCTTCTTCATGGATCAGACAGAAATCACAAATAATCAATACCGATTATTTACTGATATCATGTTGGCATATTCCGAAGGAAAGCAGTCGCAAGGGCAGCCACTCCCTGATGATTATGTGGCAAAAGTATTAGATGTTATGTTTACTACCAACGGGCAGCCTCAAAAGCCTGACTCTTTAAGAGTGATGCGTGAAATGTATCCTGATACACTGCGTTGGAGATTAGACTATGCTCACCATATGGGAGATCCTCTCATGGAATATTACTACATGCATCCTGCCTTTGACGATTTCCCTGTAGTAGGTGTAGATTGGATTGCTGCAGGCCTATTCTGTCAGTGGCGTACTTATCACTTAAATTATTATAAACAAGTAGAACAACAAGAACCTTACCCAGCACCACGCTTTAGACTGCCTACCGAGGCTGAATGGGAGTATGCTGCAAGAGGAGGTAGAGACCTAGCAAAATACCCTTGGGGTAGTCCTTATTTACGTAATACCCTAGGATGTATGTTGGCTAACTTTAAGCCTGGACGTGGTAACTATTATGACGACGGCTTTGCCTATACAGGACCTGTAGCACAATACTTCCCTAACGATTACGGCTTATATGATATGGCTGGAAATGTAGCGGAGTGGGTGCAAGATGCTTATTACGAAGCCTCAGTGCCAATTGTTTGGGACATGAACCCTGTTTACAACCCTCCTATCACTCAGAAAGGAGCAGGCGATAGAAACCCTGACAATAGAAGAGTTATTAGAGGAGGCTCATGGAAAGACATAGCCTATTATTGCGAAACAGGAACCCGAACCTTCCAACACTGGGACTCTGCTTCAAGTGCTGTTGGTTTCAGATGTGCTATGACCTACCTTGGTCGTTCTTCTGGTACTGAATTTGACTAGTGTTTTTAATTAGGCAGGAGAATAGGTTGTATTGATTTCATATTATTTCAGTGGAATCAATACAACCTATTTATGAAAAAATAAAAATATTTTTGACAATTCAAATTAAAATCATAACTTTAACCTCTCAAAATCTAATTTAACCTAAAATATCTAATACAAGAATACAGTTTAATTACAACATTAACATTAACTTTAACTTTTACTAAACAGATGAGTGCAAAAAAAATGACTGGGCGTGAGTATTTTTATACTTACATAGTCCCTAAAATTACGAGTGTTGGTGCATCAGTTGTAATTGTTGGTGCATTATTTAAGATTATGCACTGGGAGGGTGCCGCTATAATGCTTCAAGTAGGATTGTTAACAGAAGCTTTTATATTCCTTCTTGGCGTTGCCGCTCCAATTCATCCTGATGCTCCCCGCCCTGACTGGTCAAAAGTCTATCCCGAGTTAGCAGAAGGTTACACCGGTCCCTCACACAGAGCACAACCACAAGAAGCACGTGATAAAGAATTAGTAGCTAAAATGGCAGCCTTAGACAAAGCTCTTGCCAATGCTATTACACCTGAAAAATTGAATGATTTAGGTAATGGAATGAAACAATTAGCCGATAATGTAGCTAAAATGAGTCAAATCGCTGATGCTACAGTAGCTACTAACGAATATACTAAAAATATAAAGCTAGCTTCAAATTCGCTAGTTGAAATGAATAAATCTTGGCAAGGAACGATAGCCGCTTTGTCAGACATGGCAAGTGCTTCAAAAGATACGAAAGCTTATCATACACAGATTCAGAACTTAACTAAAAATCTTACCGAACTTAACGCTGTTTATGAAGTAGAACTACGTAATTCGAGTAAATATGCCAAGGCTATGAACGAGTTCTATACGGGATTAAGTTCTGCTCTACAAAACGTTTCAGAGGCAAGCAAAGATACACAACAATTCAAAGCTGAACTTGCTGCACTTACAACAAACCTCACTGCACTTAATAAAGTATACGGTGGTATGTTAGCAGCCATGAAAAGCTAGGATCTTATTGTTAGCTAATTTTTATTGAAATTAACATAATCAAAAATTAAACTTTCACTAAAAAATATTAAGTAATATGGCAGGTGGACAAAAAGAAACGCCAAGGCAGCAGATGATCGGGTTCATGTATCTTGTACTTACTTGTCTGCTGGCTTTGCAGGTAAGTTCTACAATTATAGATAAGTTCATCTTTCTTAATAATAGTTTGGAACACTCATTACAAGGTGCAAAATCCGCAAGTGAAAACGGCTTGAAAGCACTTAAAGCAAAGATTGAAAAAGAGGGCAACTCTCCCGAAGGATTGGCTGCTCTAAAACGTGCCGATCTCTTGAAAAAAAGAACCTCTGAAATTATTTCCGAGATAGATAAGATAAAAGCTATTCTTATCAAAGAAGCGGGAGATGGAATAGATCCTCATACCAAATCTGTAAAAAATCCCAAAGAAGAAACAAGGGTAGAAGTACGAATGGTGGGTGAAGAAGGAACAAAAAGTGGATTAGGCTATAAATTAGAGAAAGATCTTAATGGTTTTGTAGATTGGCTTAATAAAGAATTCAAAGACTTGAAGTTACCTAAGTTTGAGCCATTAGCAGAAGGAAATGCTAAGAATCCTTTGTATGCAGAAGATCCTGTGCAAAGAAATAAAGATTTTGCACAAGCTAATTTTGCCCAAACTCCTGTAGTAGCGGCGTTGGCAGTGCTCACGCAAAAACAAAATGAAATTTTACGCTATGAGCAGGAGGTGCTTAAGGCTCTTGGTTCTGGTGACTTAAGTGCTGACCTAAAGTTTGACGAGATTACTGTAGGTGTTACTCCCGAGGCTAATGTTTTAGCTCCTGGTGAGACATATAAAGCTGAGATGTTTTTAGCAGCTTACTCTTCACGAAATCAAGCTGTGATGACAAAGGACGGTGCTCCAATAAGTGTGAGCCAAGGTAAAGGGAAAGTAGAGTTCAAGGTTCCTGATCCTGGTCCTAATGCTTATAAGGATGGTAAAGCAGAAAGAAGCTGGGTAGGAACTATTACTTTCAAAGGAAAAGGGGGACGCGATACTACTTTCAGAAAAGAAGTAAAATATTACATTGCTCAACCTGTACTTTTAGTTGTACCCAAAAACCTTAATCCTTTGTATCAGAACTGTGCTAATCCTCTGAAAACTGCTGTGCCTGCCTTAGGTGCTGCTTATGATCCAAGTTTTTCTTTTACAGCAGGTCAAGCCATTCCTGGTCCGCAAAAGGGAGAGGTAACCATTATTCCTACTGCCTTAGGTAAGCATTCGCTTAAAGTGAGTAGCTCAGGTAATCCGATAGGCTCACAAGAATTCGATGTTATACCTGTACCTCCTCCTAACGTGTATCTAGGTAATAGCCAAGGTAAGCAAATTGAGAATTTGGATGTTCCCATCAATATCCCTCCAACCTTAACTATTGTGGCCGAACCAGACCCTAACTTCAAAATTGCTCTTCCTAACGAGGCAAATTATAGGGTAACTGCTGTAACAGTAAGGCAATTCCGAGGAGGGGTAAGTATTAAAGAGCAAAGAATCAATGGAGGACAAATTAATATGGCACAGTTCAATGCTCGTAAAGGAGATGGATTCACCTTCAAGGTAGAGGAAGTACAAAGAATTAACTCACGAGGTAGTATAGAAAAGGCTCCTGTGAAAAATCCGTACCAAAGTTGTACACAAAAATAATTTATTAACAGATTGTATCTTTTTACAAGCAGAAACGTATACTGAAGTAAGTATGCTACTGTAATTGAGGGGACGGTAGCATATTTTTTAAGCAATTGTTTATTAGTTAAGTAAAGTGTTATGAAAAGAAGTGTAAAAAAAATTGTTGGGCTATTACCTTTAATAGCTTTGTACTTGTTTGTTGGGCAAGAAGTACTGGCTCAATTCGGTCCTATGGGATACAATCCTAACTCAGTAAGACCTATTTTAGAGTCAGATATTATGTACCGTACAACGGTTACACGTCAAATTAACCTACTGGAGAAGCAAAATAAGCCTTTCTTTTCTGCTGAAAATGAAATAACAAGAGTAATCATTGAAGCGGTGAAAGCCAAAAAAATTCAGCCTTATCGTTACACTATTTCGCCTACAAATAATGGCTTAACGGATCCTATGCCACACGCGGAGTTTGTAAGTAAATTGAAATACTATGATTCGCAGGTGGGTGATAGTGTAGAATTGAAGCCTACTCAATTGTTTTTGTTAGAAATGAAAGAAGACCTTATTTTTGATAGACGTAGGTCAAGAATGTATTGGGACATCCAAGTAATTACAATAGTAGTGCCTCAGGGAACAAATGACGATACGCAAATGGGTGCTGTGCGTTTGGCTTCATTTAGCTTCAAGGAATTACATGCTTATTTTACAGAGACCTATCGTGAGTCTGAAAAGAAAGGAACTATTGAAGATGTGAGGGCTTTTTGGTATAATCCTGAAAACCCACGTCGCCACATGTCTTTAGCTGATGCCTTTGATTTACGCTTATTTTCTTCACGTATTACCAAGGTATCTAATCCTGATGATAAGTCAATTCAAGAAATTGTAACAGATGAATATGGTACGCATCCTGATGTACCTAAAAAGGTATTATATATGTCCCAAAAGATTGAATATGATCTTATGGAATATGAACACAATTTGTGGGAGTATTAGTAGTGAGGAGAATAAAGCTGTTTAATGCATAAAGAGGTATTTTGATTTGTTTTCAAAATACCTCTTTTGTTGTAAGTTTTTTTTCAAGTAACTAACTTACTTTACTTCCATCATATGCCCAGATAGCATACATAGCCCCCCAAGTAAAACCTCCTCCAAAAGTAGCAAATAAAATCTTATCTCCTTTTTTGAGTTGTTTTTCGTAGTCGCGCAGATTAAGTGGAATGGTAGCATTTGTGGTATTGCCGTATTTATCAATTGTAATCATTACTTTTTCATTGGGGAGCCCTGCTCTTTGTGCTGTGGCCTCAATGATGCGTTTGTTAGCTTGATGGGTACAAAGCCAAGCAATATCTTCAGCTTTAAGTTGGTGCTTTTTCATGAGTGTATAAGTGGTATCTGCCATATAGGTTACGGCGTATTTGAATACTGTTGCTCCTTCTTGATAAACAAAATGCTCACGGTTAGTAACGGTCTCAATAGTAGGAGGTCTTCTGCTACCTCCTGCTTTTTGATAGAGGTGTTGTTGCCCTATGCCATCGCTTTGTAAAATAAAGTCTATGATTCCCTCTTCTTGTTCGGTAGGTTCAAGTAATACACAACCTGCTCCATCACCAAAAATAATACAGGTAGTGCGGTCTTTATAGTCAACAATAGAGGACATCTTATCTGCTCCTATGATAAGTACTTTGTTGTACCTGCCTGTTTCTATGTACTGAGCTCCTGCACTAAGAGCGTACAAAAAACCCGAGCAGGCAGCTTGCACATCATAACTGAAAGAGTTTTTAGCACCTATGGCGTGAGCTATGAGGTTAGCGGTAGCGGGGAATACGAAATCAGGAGTAGTGGTAGCGCAGATAATAAGATCAATCTCTTCTGCTTGTGTACGAGTTTTTTGCAAAAGTTCTTTTACCGCTTCTACTGCCATGTGCGAGGTACCCAATCCCTCTCCTTTAAGGATATGCCGTTGTTTTATACCTGTGCGTGTGGTTATCCACTCGTCGGTGGTATCTACCATTTTTTCAAGTTCAGCGTTGCTAAGTATGTAATCTGGTACATATGCTGCCACTCCTGTAATCTTTGCTCTTATTTTCATGGTTTTTGGTTAATTAAGAGTATGCTTGTTAATAAAAAATTTTATTGAAAAGCACCATTGGTTTGTAATTGTTCTTTTATCTTTTCGGCTAAGGCAGCCTTTGTAATTTTTTCAGTAAGTAAGATCATATTTTGGATAGCTAACCCGTTTGAAATTCCATGCCCAATAACCACGTTACCGTTAATACCCAAAATAGGGCTTCCTCCTATGGTTTCGTAGTTAAAGTTATCAAAAAAAGGGTCACTATATTTTTTCTTTTTCAAGATTGTGTAATAAGTCTCTGCCATTTTAATTAACACGTTGCCTACGAAGCCATCACATACAACTACATCCGCATGATTAGGTTTGAACATTTCGCGACTTTCCATATTACCTACGAAATTGAGGCGCGTATCGGCTTTTAGGAGTTGGTAGGCTTCTTGAGTTTGGGCATTTCCTTTTTGCTCTTCTTCTCCTAGATTGAGTAAAACCACTTTGGGCTTGGCTATATTGAATACGTGTTTAGCGTACACTGTTCCCAAAAGTCCAAATTGTTGCAATACTTGAGGTTTGCAATCTACATTTGCTCCTACATCTAGAATAACTCCAAAGGAGCCGTCTAATTTAGGTACGTGGCTTATCAAAGCAGGTCGCGAAATTCCTTCTATCGCTTTTACACTAAACAAGGCACCCACATGCATAGCGCCAGTGTTACCTGCACTGCAAAAAGCTTCTACTTCTTTGGCTTTTAGTAGTTGAAAACCTACACTAATGCTAGATTGTGGTTTTTGGGATAGTGCCTTGGTTGGATGTTCTCCCATACCAATAACCTCAGGAGCGTGCACTATGGAAACATTAGTAGGAAGTTCGCCTAAGGTATGAATAATACTTTTAATAACCTCTTCTTGACCAATTAGCACAAGGTGAGTTTCTGGAGAAAGGTATTTGGCAGCCAAATAAGCACCCTCTACGGTGGCTTTGGGGGCAAAATCACCACCCATAGCATCTAACGCTATTCTTATCATTGTTTAGTTGGTTATAGCAGTCAAGACATAAAGTTTGTGCAAACATACTAAAAACTTCTTATATCTTGCACTTTGCCCTTAAAAAAAGAAAAAATATATGACAAGCAATTAGATACCATCTACCGAATATAAATTAAGCATTTTTATATTTTTTGTTATCTTTGCGAGGCATAACTTTTGAAAGCATCATATTATTATAACATTATGTCTTACACTACCATACTCTACGAAAAACAAAGCAGCGTCTTAACTATTACCTTAAACAGACCTGAAAAGTATAATGCAGTTA
>JANWZA010000023.1 GCA_025054775.1 Microscillaceae bacterium | reverse complement strand
TGGCTCAGAAGGAGAGTGAGTAGATTATTCAGGCGTGCCACAACTTTTTCTAAAAAAGTCATTTATCACTGGTATCATCTTAAATTAAAATGATAGTCTGGGCTAACCTAAATAATCTATCATACATTTGAAAACAATAACTTTTTGTATGTTAGGGATTAAAAGGATAAGTTACTGACTACAAAAGTTTCTTTTTCTATGTTTGCAAAGATCTAGCGATGAGTTCAGAAATATCGTAGACAGCTATTTTGTCTTCTTTTTCCTTATTCTTCACACCGTCAATCATCATAGTCATGCAGAAGGGACAGGCCACAGCTATTACGTTTGCCCCTGTTTCTAGGGCATCTTCAATGCGTTCTATGTTTATATCTTTTTTCCCTTTTTCGGGTTCTTTGAACATTTGTGCTCCTCCTGCTCCACAGCAAAGGCCTTTAGCTTTTGAGCGTTTCATTTCTACCAAGTCGGCATCTAGTTGCTCTAAAACAGCTCTTGGAGCTTCATAAATATCGTTAGCTCTGCCCAAGTAGCACGAGTCGTGGTAAGTAATACGTTTACCTCTAAATTCGTGGGTGTCGGTTAGTTTTATTTTGCCTTCGTTGATGAGTTGTTGTAAAAATGTAGTATGATGCAATACTTCATAGTTCCCCCCTAGGCTGGGGTATTCGTTTTTAAGTGTATTGAAGCAGTGAGGGCAGGCAGTTACAATTTTTTTCACACCATACATATTTAAGAGTTCTATGTTGGCTATGGCTTGCATTTGGAAAAGGAACTCGTTGCCTGCACGTTTAGCGGGATCACCTGTGCAACTTTCCTCTGTTCCCAAAACGGCAAAATTTACACCTATTTTATGTAATATTCTAGCAAAAGCAATAGTTACTTTTTTGTACCTACTATCAAAAGCCCCTGCACACCCTACCCAAAAAAGTACTTCAGGAGTTTTGCCCTCAGCGGCTAACTTTGCCATTGTAGGCACTTGAAATGTATTTGCACTCATGTTTATCTTAGATAAATATTTTCAAAAATTTGTAAAAGCAGTTATTTTTCCTAAATGAGCGTCTATTTTGATAAATGAAATACACTATGAAATATGAAATCTTGTATTTTTTGCTTCAGTATACAAAGATAAAGATTTGCGAAGCTATGAAATTAGCCCAAAAATATGCGTGCCAGAGTAACTCCTGCGGGATAGAGCCAAGAAATGAAGCCATTTTTACGACATTTTTCATAATTTGCTTCTCCGAAAGCTCTCCAAGCACGAATAAAGGCTGGCACACTCAAAGCACCATAACCTACCAAGAGGGCTAATGTAGTAAGACCTGAAGTCCCTGCTATCCATTTGATTGTTGTAAAGCCTAAAAACATCAAAGAAGAGATACCAAAAGCTGTAGTATGAAATGTAAGGGCTTTACGAGTATCACCGTGAATGTCGCTCATATGCTAAATAAATAAGTTTTTAAGTTAATGTTTTAGAAAAGTAAAGACTATAAAAGAGAAGTTTATTACAATTTACAATCGCACACTTTTTTTCAATAATTACACTTTTTTACCAAGTTTTATTTGCTTATAAGGTTTTACTTATAATTTTGAGACTTATCTTGCTTTCAAAGCTTCTACTACTTTGCGTTGCTCGGCTATTTTACTTTCCAATTTTTTAATTTCTTGTTCGTTTTTGCTTATATTAGACTTCGCTTCCTCTATTTTTTTTGTATAATTTTCTATATCTCTTTGCAAATCTTGTTGATTAGAGTTTAATTTTCTAAGATTTCGTTCCAACTCTGCTAGCGTATTGCTTTCTGTTTCAAGTCTTTGCTTAATAGTTTCTTGCTTTATATCTTGGTAGATTTGTGTAAGCAATGTTTTTACTTTGGCACTTTCGGAAGGGTGGGTAGTACTGCTTGCACTGATATCATAACCTATACCTACAATAGCCGAGATGTAAAAATCACCATTCTTTTCTTTTTGAGTTGAAATAATTAAATCAATCATTTTATCTGAAATACTTTCTATAATTACCTTTTCTGCTCTATATATTCCATCACTTTCCTTATATTTTGCCTTAATAGCTTTTAAGTTTTTCTCAATCGCTTTTTCTACGGCCTTAGGCTCGGCATCGGCAGCAGAGATAAAGAATTGAAATCCATTCCTTCTTTCTTTTTTGGACAACTCAATCATTTTTTCGCTAATACTCACTTGGGCAAATAATACATTTACCACAAAAATCAGGAAAAGACTTACAAAAGATGCACTTTTCATAAAACAGCAATTGAATTAAAGGTAGCTAAACAAATTTTGCACAAAAATACACAAACAAAAATAGAAAATATTATATATACTTAAAATTAATTAATTTTACACTTTTTTGTGTTTTAATTGTGTTTTAGTTCAAACATTTGAGCGTAATTATTAGCTATCTTGGGAATCAACTCGCCTGCCATAATACTTACCGAGTTATCTTGGGTGGGCATAGTGAGGTTGGTTGATGCGCCTGCAAATCCGCCAAAAAAGCGTTGAAAATCTGCTTTAATTGTAATTTGGTTATTAGTTTTGGGCATAGTTCGGGGCAGTTTCAGTTGAATAGTACGATAGGCTTGGTTGCTTCCCAAGTGATAAACAAAAGCCTTCTCAGGAGGGGAGGTGGGGACAAAAAAGCCTTCCACACGCATAAAGATGTAGCCCGTACTCCAAGTCCAAAACATACCATAGAGTGGATCTAGAGCTCCTGTTTGCATACCACTGCTATTTCGTACAGAGTCTATACCTACTGAAAATTCAATGGCATCAAAATCGGTTTGTGAAATATTAGCTAATTGAAAAGTATATAAATGGCTTTTTTGTGGCTGAATTTGAATGATGTGATAACTCTCGGGTTCTGCCCAAACTACTATACCGTCTTTTTTTAGTTTCACATTACTGAGATAATATTGCAATCGTGTAAAACGTATTTTTTCGCCGAGCAGGGTGGTATAAGGGGTTTGCAGAGCTAAAGGCTGATTAGCAAATACATTTTCTATGGTAATAGTAAGCGTATTTTTATTATTTGCTTCTTTACTTCTACAACTTATAAGCCAATAGTTTAGAGCTATTAGACCAATAGAGACGATAATTTTTTTCATAATAAATTATATTCAACTAATAGAGGTTTTGATTTTTTAGAAATTGAAACTGACTGAAAATCAAAATTTTATATTTGGAAAATTTATGAAATCACTTTTTGTTTAGTATAACTACTTTTTATGGTATACCTAAAATAAAGTGATTTTGTTCAATTTTATAGCATTCAAAAGAAAAAAGTGTGCAGGCGTAACTACTTTTTCTGCACACTCTGAGGGTTAGTATTTGTGGCTTATTTTCCTTCTAGGAGTTTCAAAGTCTCTCTTCCACGTTTGTTTTCAGGATCTATCTCTAAAATTTTTTTGCACATTTCTAATGATTTTTCGCGGTTATCTTTTTTCATATGAAAACCTAGTAGGTAGGTATAACTACTTACTATGTCTTTTTTATATTTTTCTTTTTCTTCTGGTTTTACTATGGCAATAAACTTTTCGAAATAAGGTACACACAACCCTTCTTTATATTCGGTATCTAGTCGGTAGGAGCTTAGGCCTCTCCAGTAGTAGCCATATGGATTGTCGGGGTTGAGTTCGCTAAATTTGGCAAAGGTCTCGTCGGCTTTTTTGAAGTTCTTATCAAAATAGTAGGAACGTCCCATTTCAAACAGGTCAGCGGAGGCAGGCTTATCAGTTTTGCTAATAAGCATAGCATATTCTTGTGCTGCAAGGTTATACTTTTTAGCTCTGAAAAACATACTTGCCAAATCTCTACGAATAGCTAGTGCTTTATTTACATCGGTTTCCATATCAGCTACTTTACGTAGATTCTCTGCCCCTTTAAGTGTATCTTTTCCTGAGCAGATAAGTAGTTTTCCTAAATATTCATAATCTTGGCTAATAATACGCTCGGGATTTACTTTATCAAAAAAGGTTTCAATATTTTTCACTCCTGACTCGCATTGTTTAAGTTCTTGCTCGCAGTATGCCATTAGGCGGTAGATAACAGGGTTTTTTATGACTCCTACCAACTTTTTCAACTCACTTAAAGACTCTTCATAATCTTTATTGAGGTACAAAAAACCTGCATAACGGAACATAGTTTCTGGGTTGTGGTCTGAAAGTGAGATATATTTTTTATAGGCTTCTATGGCTCTTTTGTAGTCTTTTGCTAAAAAGTATAGGTTTCCTAATTGGCGGTAAATAGGCGAAAATTGTGGATCTACTTTAATTCCTTCATTATATTTTTCTAAAGCTCCGTTATAGTTTCTAGCTCTTTTATAGATGTCTCCTAAGCGTATATAAGCTTTGGCTAATTTAGGGTTAATGATGAGGGCTTGGTCATACTTTTTTGCTCCGTTGCCTGCATCATTTTGAGCTATGTTATTTCGCATAATAAGGGCATCACCCCAAGCCAACAAGATGTCGGTATTTTGTTTATCTATTTTGTGAGCTTTTTCTAGGAGTGTAATAGCTTGGTTCAGGTCAGTAACTTTGTAAGAAATCAAAGCTTCAGCTATTCTGTAAAGGACCTCTGCATTTTTAGATTTAGAGAGAGCAATAGCTTTATCAAAGTAGGCTTGTGCTTTGGCTTTATCTTTGTTTATCATTGCTAATGCTCCTAAACCTACGTGATTAAGAGCAAAGTTTGCATCTAAGGCAAGTCCTTTTTCAAAAAAGATTTTGGCTGAGTCTAATTGTTCTTTGATGTTGTCAAAATCGGTAGTATCTATTTGGCTTACCTCTAGGTGGTAGAACCCGCGATAGAAAGCATTTTCTGCAGTGGCGTTCTGATTAAATAAGTCGCTGAATACTTTCTTAGCTTTGCTATACTGCTCCATTTCAAGCAGTTTCAATCCATCTTTAACAGATTGTGCTTGGGCTACGAAGGTAGCGAAGAGCAAGCATAATCCAAGAAATACACTTCGTTTTTTCATAATGGTTTCAAAGATAGAAATAGAGTTTGCTTAGTTGAATGTAAATTTTGGGATAATTTTATTGTTTTAATCAAATAGTCAAATATCTAAATCTTTGGTATTTAGTTGTACTAAACGCACAGGCATAGTAGCAGGTAATAGCCCTAGTTTAAGGATAATGCGTTGCCCTTTATCGCTGGCGATATATGACATGAAGCCGCTTCCTAGTCCTGCTCGTGCTTCTTTACTTATGATAAATACCTCTCTAAAAAGGGGATATTTTTTTAGTGCCAGATATGCTGCATAGGGCTGATAATATTCGTGTTTCCCTTCTTGGTTTTCTTTCTCTGAGATACCTACTACTTGTACCCTGTCTATAAAAGATTGTTGAGCAGGATTATCGCCTGAGTCGCTTATCCATGCTACACCAATTACGCCCAAAGCATTTTTATTTTTTTCCACGTATTCTATTACTTCTTTATTTGACTTTAGGGCAAAGATATTGATTTTTCTAGTATCTGCTAACTTAAATTTTTGTTGAATGTAGTTCAAATTGCTGGAATTACTTTGGTCAAAAACAATCATTATTTTTTGGTCAAAATTATTATTGTTAATTTTTTTCCAAGTATCGGCTTCTCCGCTAAAAATTTGTGTCAATTCTTGCATTGTGAGCAAGGAGTCAGGGTTTTTCTTATTCACTATTAAAGCTACCGCATCGGTGGCTATTTTTACGATTCTGGGCTTAATTTTTTGATCTTCGAAAACTTTTCGCTCTTTGTCAGTTAAGTTACGGCTCACTACGGCAAATCTTGTGCTATCATTAAGCATAAGAGCAATTGCCACATCTTCTGATGCATAAATAGGCTTCACTTTGGCATATTTGTACGAAGCCATAAATGCTTCTACTTCTGCATCTATAATAGGCTGAAAAGACTCATCCGCTGAAATGGCAATACTTCCGCTAGTTGGCGTATCGGTATATTTGCTACGCTCTTGACAACTTGTAAGTACATAACCTACTAACAATACGCAAAAAACAAGACGTGAGTGCATCATTTGCTTTATTTTTTTAGTTAGTTTTAGCCCTCAAATATACTCTATACATTCTAAAAAAGCCGTATAAAATAAGAGTAATACTCAAGATAACTTGCATTTCTGGTTCTAATACTTTGACTTTGTTGCTATAATACCAAAGTCCTAGGCCTGCCACAATATAAGCCATGCTCATCAAAAAATTAAGGAGAAGAAACAAGACTTCGTGAAAAGGTTTGTCTTTAAGGTCAATCATAAAAAAGAGCCATGTAAAGCAGCTGCAGGAAGGTTGAATATTTTTTCACAAAGGTACAAATATTCTTTTGTTTTAAGTCTGAATTTCATTAAGTTTTATTTTATTTCATTGAGTTTTTGTATTATTTTGTTTCTTATAAAGATGATATTGTACAGTATGAGTAGTAATTCGCAAAAAATTATTTTTCAGGAGTTCATCTTCTGAACACAAGTCAGTATTTAGAAGAGCATAAGTCGTGTTGTGAAGTTCGTCTGTAAATTTTGTACGCAGGTAGCGTTGAAAATAGGCTATCATTGTCCAATCTTGGTGCATGGCTTGACATATAAAAACATCGGCTTTTTGTGGGATAAATGGTTGTATTTTTTTTAGGTCTGCAGTAAGTATATGGTCACGCCCTGTTGTACCTATCTTGCTCAATAAGTAACCACTGCACCCTATTATAGCGATTGCATAAGTAAAGTAAAGTCTTGTTTTCCAGAGGTTTAGATTAGCTTTATTTAGCCAATACCTAACCACAGGAGCAACTAAATAGGCAAATGCAATTGTAAAATAAGGAATTGCAGGAATAAGATAAAACCATCTTATTTTAAGGCTAATCAACATAGGCAGCGAGGCAGAGCAACCTACTAAAAGAAAGAAAGCAAAAGTAGAATTATTTTGAAGTTGTATCCATTTCTTATTAAAAAACCAATTAGCTATTACAACAAAAAAGGTGATAGCCAAGCCAGGTAGTAATTGTACTAATAACTCCTCAATCAAAACAAAGCGTCCCCAAGGCGAGGCTGTTACATCTCGCTGCCCTTGAATAGATGCTTGAACTTGTTGTTGCCAATATTTTTGAATAAACTGCTGACTATCAGGCAGTTGATAAATAAAATAGAGCGTACTAACTACACCTAATATAAGTATGATTTGTATGATTACTACTTTTAATGTAGATTTTCTATATGTCAGGTAATAAATTGAAGGTATTGCCAAAGGGAACATACCTACAGGTCCTTTTGAGCCAATGGCTAAAATAATACAGAAGTAAGCAAAAAATGCTAGGAGATAATCCCAAACAGAGGAGTTTTGAAAGGCATGGTAAAGAAAAATCACGGCTAATAAATCAAAAATAGCCATTGTATTGTCTAACAAGTTATTAGCGTAACTCCAAAGCACCACAGGGGAGAAACCCCAAAACAGTAGCACTATCCAAAACAATTCAAAACTACCATAAACTTTTTGCCACAACTTGCCCAAAAGTAGCAGAGTAATGATATAATTGAACAAACAAAATATTTTTTCGGTATAAAAGCTATCTCCTAATATTTGAAAGAATACCGCTTGAAGAGCTAATGCCAAAGGTGGGTGTTCGTAAAATTCATACATATAAACTAAATGCCAAAAACTACCTTCGCCTTGAGCTAAATTGCGAGCAATGGAACTATAAGTTAAACCGTCAAAAAATAATCCTTCGGGGATAGCTCTATCTAGAAAAGTCGTAAGTAAAATCAAAATTACAACGCTAAGCAACCACTTATCTAGCCAAATTCTTGTTGCCATTTTAATTCATACATTTCAAAACTATCTATCTAATCAGGTATGAAAAAAACCTACGAGCTTGTATAACTCGTAGGTTCACTGAAAATAGCATATTACTGACTATTATTGAATTTTGAATACTACAGGCAAGGTGTATTTAACAGGTACTGCTCGCCCTGATTGCTTGCCTGGGGTCCATTTAGGAGAATTAGAAAGTACTCTTATTGCCTCCTCGTCGCAACCTGCTCCGATACCTTTTAGGAGAGTAATATCTTTAATACTACCATCGGGAGCTACTACAAAGCTTAAGAACACTTTACCTTCTACCCCATTTCTACGTGCTTGAGCAGGATAGTTGATATTTTTGCTCAAATATTTCATGAAAGCTGCCATGCCCCCTGGAGGTTCGGGCATTTGCTCTACCACTATAAAAGGTTCCTCTTCTTGAGGTTGTGCTCCAATTACTGAGCCTGCTTGGTTTGTTGGTTCATCTACGACTATCACATTGTCAGGATTTACATTATCGTCCCCTTTTACGGTTTCAGTAGAAATTTGTTTATTCTTCAAATCTTCTATTTTAGGAGGTTCCTCTTGTACTTTTTCATCCTCTTCAGGTTCAGGAGGAACAAACTTTACTGTGGATATTTTAGGTGGTGGAGGTGGTGGAGGGACAGGCGGCGGAGGAGGTAATTTTGGATCCATCGGTGGTGGAGGTGCTAATTTCACCGCCACTTTAATCTCTTTCTTTTTTTCTATAACGTCCTCTTTCACAAGGTACTTATAGATAACAGGACCGGCTAGAACCGTAACGGCAAAAATAATGGTAGCAATCATAGCTATAATGATTTTGTCATTATAGGATTTGCGAAGTATGTAAGCACCGTAGAGTTTATTTCGGTTATCAAACACAAGATTTGGGGTATGACAGAAAGCCATAGACAATATTTTGATTTTTTAGGTGAATAATAATGATTAGCTCTTATTTTCTTGTTTCTTATCTTTTTCGGTTGTAGGACCTGCTCCAGGCAGTAATAGTCGCTCAGCTTCAGAAATATCCACGATAGCATAAGTAGGTATTTCGCAAATGTGCATTTCATCTAACAAATCTACCATATTTTTGTATTTTGCCTTGTCTTCAAATTTTATCAGAACAATTATTTGAGGCTCACCTTTTTCATTGTAGCCCTTCTCTTCTTTCTTTTTTAAGAGAAAGGAGCGAATTTTATCATAATCTACCTTTTTGAGTTTGGTTTCTTCTGGCTCAAATTTGCCATCATAATAGTAAACGGTTTTTCGGTTTTTGCCCATGATAAGTGTAAGAGTACGAGATTCTTTTACTTTCATGCTTTTGTTTTTCTCGTCTTTGCTCTTATCGGGCATATTTAGCTCCATGGTTTGGGGCTTGCTAAACGTAGTAGTTAGCATAAAGAAGGTAATAAGCAAAAAGGCTAGATCCACCATAGGTGTCATATCTATTTTGGTAGACATTTTTTTAGCACCTTTTTTCTTATGTTTCCCTCCGCCCCCTTGGTCGGTATTTACCTCTCCCATAGTAGTTTTGAAATATTTTTAAGAGTTGTTTGATACAGAAACGTAATAAGGTATTTTTTATTATATTTTGTATTTTTATTGTTTTAATGCTTTCCTCCTGCTTTTTTCTTTTCGCGAGCTTGCATTTCTGCAGGCTTCATTTCAAGGCTTGTAATAAGATTGAAGCGATTTACGTTCTGCTCTTGTAATACAGCAATTACTTTTTTAGCATATTCGTAATTCGCTTCTTGGTCGCCTTTAATAGCTATTCTATATTTAGGATTAAAGCTTCGGGCAGTCAAGATCCAGTCATAGAGTTCACCACGATTGGTAGTATCCGAAGGTACACCTGTTAATCTTTCAGTTACTTCTTTCCTATTTCGCTCTTCTTTTCTCATGCCAAAATAGGCAGGTAGTTCGGCAATAGGCATACCGAATGCTCCTCCAAGCATAAATTCACGCTTCTGCTCGTCAGTCATAGAGACTTTGTACTTATCCAACATAGCATTCAGGGTTCTAAGCCTATGTTCTTGTCCGTCAAAATCCATATATACTACTCCTTTCTTGGCAATATAAAGTGTGATAAGATTTGACTCGGGGATTTTGAGGTCAGATACTGATGAAGGCGTATCTACGGTTACTACTTCATCAGGCTTAAATTTGGTAGTAAGCATGAAAAAAGTAAGCAATAGGAAAGCCACATCACACATGGCAGTCATATCTAAAGAAACGCTTTTGCGTTTTACTTTTACTTTGGGCATATTTTTGGGGTTTGATAGTTCGTATAATTAACGCACTAATAGGGTGTTTATTGTGTAAAAAAGAGTCTCATTTTTATTTTTAGGCTTTTACATTAGCATTAAAACTTTGAATAATGCTGAAACCTGCCTCGTCGATACTGTAAGACAGAGCATCAATTTTACTTGTAAAATAGTTGTAAGTAATAATGGCCAAAGCGGATGAGGCAATACCTAGCGCTGTATTGATGAGAGCCTCAGAAATCCCGTTGGCAAGGGCTACTGAGTCAGGTGATCCTGCTTGTGCCAAGGCTGCAAATGCTCTAATCATTCCAATTACTGTTCCTAGCAGTCCAACAAGTGTAGAAACTGAAGCCAAAGTCGCAATTACAACTAAATTTTTTTCTAACATAGGTAGTTCCAAGGAAGTGGCATCTTCTAGCTCTTTTTGCAAAGCAGCTACTTTTTGCTCTTTATCAAAGCTCGTATCATCGGCTAATTCCTTATATTTTTCTAAAACAGCACGTATGACATTTCCTACTGATCCTTTTTGCTTATCACACTCAGCTATGGCAGCAGTGATGTTGTTTGTGTCTAAATGTGATTTGATTTTTCGTACAAATTCACTAATAGAACCTCTGCCTGATGCCAGAGTAATAGTGAAAAAACGCTCTAAGGAAAATGTAAATACCATCATGAAAAATGACATCAAGAAAGGTACAATTACTCCCCCTTTGTAAACAATACCCAAATAGTTACCAGGTAAGGGGTGGTTGTCGGGATTGCCACCTTCAAAGTTAGCGGGATTACCCAGTACAAAGTAATAAATTAAATGCGCCACTGTAATTAGCACTACAATAGTAAGAATAGCAAAGGCTGATTTCAGTTTGGACAAAAAAGAGTTGTTTTGCTTTTTCATGTGTTTGTGTGTTTTGATTGAAAAACAGAATTAAAGTATTAGAGTTTAGTTTTACTTTCAAAATTAATTTTGTTCAAATGACTTGAGACTACAAGCTACTATAAAAACAATGCACAAAATTAGTGCTTTTTAGCATACAAGCAAATTTTAAGGGTAAAAATATTTACCTACCTTTCATACTTTACTTTCTTAACATTGTACTATTTAGTAGTTATATCTAATCTTATCCAAAATTTTGTTACAAAAGTATAACTTTTGACAAAAGTTAGCAAAAGTGAAGCAAAAATATTTCTTTGAAGAAAATATTTTGAGAGAAAATGCAAATCTGCTCTACTATTATTTTCCTAAAAGGTAAACCAAGTTTAGAAAATATACGTTATACCATACAAATACCAAATTAAATAAAGCGGCGTGTTAAACTGAAAAATTATGTATTTGTTCACCTCAAACCTCAATTATATTATGTACTTGAACAGCCGAAAATATAAAACCTTTTCTAATAGCTTATTACTAGCGGTATTAGTGAGTGGACTATTTGCATGTACAGGGCTAAAACACAGCGGTCAAGTCATAGAAAATGACGACGTATATTTCAATTCTAAGGATAGAAAAGAGGTTGATGAGTACGCCAGAGTACAAGCAAACTTAGAAGAATTGAGAAAACGCGAGCAGCAAATGCTTAGCGAAAGTAATCTCATGTCAAGTAGAACCAACGAGACTACTCTTGAGAACGAAAAACCTGAAATAAGTAGAAATCGATTGTATTATGATACGACCTATAACCGAAATACACGCCTTTTTATACCACGACATAATAACAGAGACTCTAACGTGAATAATAGCCGTTGGAATAATTGTAATTGCTGGAACTGGAATACGACGGCTTGCAACTGCTGGAATATACCTTGCAATGGTTGGAGTTCATGGAATACGTGTTGCAGTTCCTTTTATACTAGCAGTTGGAGGCCTAATTCCTTGTTCTTCTCCTTTGGAAATGACCTTTTTATTGGTGGAAATTGGTGGGTATTTACTTGGGGTAGAGTAAACAGGTGGAATGCTTGGAATAGTTGGAATACTTGGAATACTTGGAACTCATGGAACAGTCCTTACTGGTATTACAGTCGTAGAGAAATGCGTAGAGCAAATATGACAAATAACCCTGTAAATACTGCACCACGCAGTAGTTCAAGCAGTATAAATTCCAACTCCTCATCTTCACAAAGGCCTACTTATAGTAACACAACTGGACGTACTTACTCTAGTAATTCGGGACGTAGCTACTCCAGTGGTGCTTCCTCATCTGGTAGAAGTTCTTCTGGAAGCAGTAGTAGAAGTTCTTCGGGGAGTAGCAGTCGCCCAAGAAGGTAAGATAATTTAGCCCTTAATACGTCAGCGTGGTACTTTTTGAATAAAAAGTATCGCGTTTTTTCATGAATTGAAAGGAAATACCTATCTTTGAGAACCTTGTTTTTTTGTGAGATTTACAGCTGTATTTTGAACAATTTAATTTTGAACATCTTATCTATTCTTAAATTTTTTTTTTCAATTTAACGTATGCAAAAACTTATAACTATTTTTCAAAGGATTGTCTTTTTTTTCATAGGGCTATTTTTACAATTTTCGGCATTAGCACAAAGTCTTCCACCTATGCCTTTGCCCTTGCCCACAGCGGATAGTGCGAGTATATTCGCAGCTCCTGTCGGTTTATTACAAATTGGTGATGAAACTTTTATTTCTACCCGTCTCCAGCCTGAATTTGTTTTGGGACGTGTAGGGGTAGGGCTGGATGTGCCAATAGTATATAGTCTTACTAATAATAAAATTCGTGAAGAGGAGTACCGTGATGGAATAGGTGTACTGCGTATGATACGCTATGTACGTTATGGCAGAAAGGGGCGTGATAAGTTGGCTTTTCGTTTAGGAGGGTTGTATGGAGTAAGTGTGGGACACGGCACCCTTATCAATAATTATTCTAACGCTCCTAGTTTTGAGCGACGCAAAGTAGGTGTTCAATTTGATATCCATCCTATAGAATATGTAGGCGTAGAAGGCTTATACAGTGATTTGAATGGTATAAATATCGTAGGCATACGCCCTTATATTCGCCCTTTGGCTTTCTTAGAAGATGTACCTGTTCTTAAAAATTTTGAAATCGGGGCGACGTATGCTGCTGATTTTGACCAATATACAATAAATGCAAGAGGAGATAGAGTAAAAAATAACTTTGTAAAAGATGGTGTTGTAACGCAATCCGTAGATTTGGGTCTCTTCCTTGTAAAAAGAGATAATGCAGAAGTTTCTTTTTTTGCCCAATATGGCATGATGAATAAAAATACTGCTTTGGAAAGTACTATCCAAAAAGCTCTTGCCCAAGATCCTGATACTGCGGCTCAAAACTTGCTTAAACGTAAAGGATTAGATTTGGACAATGCGAACACCGTTAGTCGTCTTGCTCAATATGGCAATGGTACAGCCCTTTCAGCAGGTATCAGAGCAAAATTTCAACTGATTGCTAACACTGCTTGGTTAGAAGCCCGTTTAGAACGTTACGAAGCTACTGCAAACTACGTACCTCAATTTTTTGACGCTTTTTATGAAATAGACAAAGACCGCAAACTTGCCCAAGTAGCCGCTACCCAAGGTACAGGAGGTACCTATGGCTCACTTACAGGGCTAATTCTCAATAAGATACGCCTTTCAGGAGTACTTCAACTACCTGACCTTGTTTCTGCTGCAAATCCTGCCTTCGTGCGCGTAGATTTGGATGGAACAGATGTAATCATACCAAATGTTATTGCTCAGGCTCAATATTTTAAGGGTGGATTTACTACCTTCTCTGAAGCCTTTACCTTAGACCAACGCTCTCTGCTAACCTCTCGCTTAGCTTATAGGATTTTCTCTTGGGCAATCGTTGGAGTAGATTATCGCTGGACATTCGCCCTAGTGGAAGAGAACGGTGTCAATCGTTTCAAAGCACAACAGTATGTTAGCCCATATTTCGCTATTAACATCCCCTTAGGAGGTGGAGGAAATGTAAATTTTAATGAGTAATTAGGTAATCAGACGGAATAGGTAATCTTGTAAAAAAAGACATATCGAATTCAAATGAATTTGGGTTGCAAAAGAAAATATTTCGGTAGTGGTAAATGTATGTGTGAAATAGTTACGAAATAGAAATTAAACTGCCATTTGAGTTTGAAATACATGCATACATCTTGAATCACTGCCTATTTTTAAGACTTGTAAATTTTTAATTTTGCAATCTTTTTTCTGTAAAGATAACTATTTTCTTCAAGACTTTACAGATATTACTTTGCTAATAACTTCTCTGCCTCTTCATTGCCAAGTTCTTTGGCTTTAAGCCAATCGGCAATAGCGCGTGGTTTGTCTTTTAGTTTAGCATACAATTTCCCACGTTTTAGCCATATTTGGCTGTTAAGGGTGTAATGTTTCAAGTAAACCGTGAGAACTTGGATAGCTTGGGCGTATTTTCTTTGTTCAGTATAAATTTCAGCCTGCATTTCGTAAGCTTCTACAAAATTGCTGTCAATTTGTACTACTTTTTGAAAATCTTGTAAGGATTTAAAATATTGCTTTTGATTAAAGTAATAGATACCCCTGTTAAAATAAGCTAATTTTGCTTGTGGATTGAGTTGAATAGCTTTATCAAATTGTTTGATAGCCTCCTGACGTTTGTGTAGAGCTTCTTGTGTTGTACCCAAAGCAATGTATGCTTCTACATACTTAGGATTGTATGTAAGAGCTTTGAGGAAGGCTTTTTCTGCTTTCTCAGGCTGATTCAAAATGCTATACACTACTCCCTTGTAGTAATGAGCTTGTGGACTAGTAGGTCTGAATTGTAAAGTCTTATCATAATCTTGTAGGGCTTTGTCAAATGCGGAGAGTTCATAATGTAACAAACCGCGTTGCAAATAGGCTTCGGCAAAAGTACTATCTGTTTGAATAGCTTGGCTCAAGAGTTGCATGCTTTCTGATAATTGCCTTAATTTGTACGCCTTTTCTGCTTCAGCAAAGTATTTTTCGGCTTGTGTGCGTTGGGCATAATTAGCAATCGTACTAAAAAGAAGAACATAAGAAATGAATAAATATTGGCTCATGCGATACTTGTTATTTACCATAGTTATATTTTTAAAGAACTATTATTGGGTTTTTTCTCAAATATATAAAAACTTTGAATTAGAGTATTACAGCCACTATGGCATGATAGTTCGCACTGAACGTGCTGCCCATCTTTCTGAAAGCCACCCCTTAGGTCTGTGTTTCTCTTGGTATAGAATACCTACAGGAGAACGTGGCTGGGAAAGTGCTTATCGCTTCCCACGCATAGGGGTTAGTGCATTTTGGGTAGATTATCGTACTCGCCTTTTTGGACATGGCTTTGCTCTTTTACCCAATATGAAATTTGAACTTTTGCGTTACAAACATAGTACTTTGCACTTCAAAATTGGGACAGGAGTGGGATACATTACAAATCCTTTTGATTTACAAACTAATTTCAGACAGACGCAGGTAAGCAGTCGGCTTAATGCAAGCATGTTTTTTGGCTTATCCTTTCAACAAAAGATTAATCCACAATGGCAAATACGCAGCGGGGTTGATTTAGTTCATTTTTCTAATGCCGCTTTTAGCCTTCCTAATGCAGGTAACAACATGTTTAATGCCAACTTTGGGCTAATTTATACCCCTTTTGCCTCACAAATTGTGCTAAAAGACAGCCTAAGACCTTTTCAAAAAGAATGGCGCCTGTGTGTAGGCATACTGAATGGCTGGATAGAACAAGAAGAGAACGAAAATCGCAAACACTATACCTTTACGGCTAATGCTCTGCTTACATGGCAATGCACACGCAAAAGTCAATGGCAAATAGGTATAGAATTTAATGTAAATAATGGCATCAAGGCATACCTTAACCGAACTATGATTGATGAAAATAGAAGCCCTCTACCGCAACCTGATTTTAGACGCGTTGCTTGGATAGTTGGACACGAACTCCTAGCAGGAAAAATTGCTCTGGTAAAGCAAATTGGTATTTATCTTTACAAACCTTACGAGGGAGACTCTCCCAATATGCCTATTTACCAGCGTTTGGGCATTAAATATTACTTTAATCATCGCATTACAGGGCAGTTTTCCATGAAAACACATCTAGGCTCTGCCGAAACTTTGGAGTTTGGAGTAGGCTATCGGTTCTTGAAGCCTAAAAATTAGTTAGTTTACTAAACTCTTAATTAGCAACTCCCTCGCAGTATTTCCAAAAAGATAGAAAGTATTTTTTTCATTTTTTTTTTGGTAATTTGATATAAGCTAACTATCTTTGCAACCTATTTTTTAACAAGTACTTATATTTTATCAATATTTTTACGATGGACGGGATCCGTCAAATTTAACATTCGATAATAATATGGTAAGAATAAGATTAGCGCGCAGAGGTCGCAAAAAATTAGCAATTTATGATATTGTTGTTGCAGATGCACGTGCACCACGAGATGGTCGTTTTATTGAAAAATTAGGACAATACAACCCTAATACTAATCCTGCAAGTATCACTTTGAACGAAGAGAGAGCCTTGAAGTGGTTACTTGAAGGAGCTCAACCTACAGACACTGCACGCTCTATTTTATCCCAAAAAGGTGTATTATACAGAAAACACCTACAAGTAGGTGTTCGCAAAGGGGCAATTACTCAGGAAGAAGCTGATGCAAGGTATGAAGCTTGGTGGGCCCAAAAACAAGCTAAGATTGCTAGCAAAATAGATACTTTGGCAGCTAAAAAAGAAGCCGAGTTCAAGGCACGTATAGAAGCTGAAGCCAAAGTAAAAGAAGCACGTGCCGAAGCCTTGCGTAAGAAAGAAGAAGCTGCTGCTCAGCAAGTCGCTAATGCCACCACAGAAACTACCACTGAACAACAAGGACAAGGAAACTAGTACTCAATGTCGTTCAAAAAAAATCTTGCTTCAAAGGGTATTCATTGCCTCAAAAGCAAGATTTTTCTTTTCGCTATTTTCTTTTTTTGGAATTTGGAAGTAAAAGCACAAAGAAACGATAGCATAATTTTGGATACAAAAAGAAAATGGTATGAAAAAATACCATTGTTTGCTTATCCGAGTCTTTATTACACTCCTGAAACGCGCTGGGCAATAGGACTGAATGCTCTTTCATCTTTCAAGTTACATAGGCAAGATAGTTGCAGAAAATCGTTAATAGTAGCATTTTTTAATTATACTCAAAATCAGCAATTCATTCTCCAGCAAACTACCCAAGTTTTTACACACAAAGAAAAGTTTAACCTTCGCTTAAGTACGCACTTATCACATTTTCCTGAATACTATTATGGTATAGGGGACTCTACTAACGCCTCTCATCGTGAACTTGTAGATTATCATATTTTGAGAATAGAGGCGCGTTTTCTATACCAAGTTACTCGTTTTTGGTTTACAGGCATGCAATATCGTTTTGTGAAACAATACCAAATGCACTTAAAGCCTAATGGTTTAATGGAAAGTTCTCAAATAGCAGGATACAATGGTAGCACGATTGCGGGCTTGGGCTTAATGCTAGTGCATGATAGTCGCGATAATATAGCTAATGCCAAACGCGGTATGTACGTAGAAAGTATTTTTTTACCTACTTTTCCTTGGTTAGGAAGCCAGTATAATTATCAAAATTGTAGGTTAGATTTTAGAAAGTTTCATAATTTTACACTTACAAAAGCAAATTATTCTTGGGTATTGGCATGGCAAATATATGCAAATTGGGTGTTTGGCAAAGCTCCTTACAAGCAACTCTCTGAGCTTGGAGGAGAAAGCCTAATGCGCGGCTACTATCGAGGTAGATACCGAGATAAGCATTTACTAGCAGGGCAGGTAGAAATGCGATTGCCGTTAGTCTATGACAGCCAAAGAATTGATTGGGTTGGTTTTGCTACTTTTGTAGGAGTGGGCAATGTATGGCAAAGGCAAATTATTTTACCTAACTTCAAAACTACCTATGGCGTAGGGCTACGTATTAAATTTAGCCCTAAAGATAACCTAAATTTTCGCATAGATTATGCCCTTAGCCACGAAGGAGGCTTATTTTATATTGAACTTGGTGAAGCCTTTTGAAAAAGGCTCATTAGCATAAAAACAAAAAAAACTGATTTTGCCTGGATGTAGTACTACAAAAATTACTGTAAAATTTTGTAAAAATTTGGTAAAAGATGGAATAATATAATTTTTTTTAGTTTAATTTGCATATAATTATTCATTTCTTAGCCTTTACCCAACTTTATTATGAAATTATTAAATTTACACTACTTCTTGCTGTTTTCATTTGCTTGCAATTACTTACTTGTTTGCCAAGCACAAGATTTTGGGTTTTCCCAATATCACCTGACGCCTTTTTTGACGAATCCTGCTATGATTGGCTCCGATAATGCTATGCACGCAAGGTTGCACTATCGCCTGCAACCCGTACCTAACGGAGAAAATATTACAACTCCTATGTTAGGCTTTAGCTATCCACTCTTTAGTCAAAAAACACAAAAACAATTTGCAGGAGTGGGGCTTTCTATTATTAACGACCGTGCTACGCAATTCCTTAACACATTTGCAGGGGTGGGAGCTTTTGCTTACCGAATTGACCTAGGTAAGAGCATTTTAAGTATTGGCTTACAAGCAGGGTACTTTAACCGTAGGGTAGATGCTACTAATCTGTCTACCTCAGAGCAGTATGTAAATGGTAGGTTTAATAGTAGTTTGCCTAATGGTATTACCATAGACAACGAACGCGTAGGCTATTTCAACACCTCAGTAGGTGCTTTTTGGACAATGTTTGATAAACAAGAGCATCAAAAAGCATTCTTGGGAATAGCTGGAGCTAATCTGAACCAACCCGCTCTCAAATTCTCACCTAATGACGTGAGTAAAATTCCAATATTCCTGAATGTTACAGCAGGTTATAACCTGCTACCTACAAATTCTAAACTAATTGCTATGCCAAATATTCGGCTTACGAATTTCGCCGCTAATACTTTTATGAATGCAGGAAGCTGGTTTCGCTACAAGTTAGACCAGCCCCAAACTACCATTGGCACAGGAATTTGGTACAATACTAATGGCGTCTTGGTTACTTCTTTAGAGTGGATGTCCCCTAACTGGGTGGTTGCATTGAGTTATGACTTTTCACTTAATGACAAAGTACAAACCTGGCAAAGAGCGGGTTCTACTGAAATTACCCTCGGCTTTAGAAAGCCTATTACCCCTAAATGTAAAGATACAGATAAAGACCAAGTATGCGATAAAGAAGATGACTGCCCTACCGAACCAGGCAAGGTGGAGTTGAAAGGTTGCCCTGACCGCGATGGCGATAGCATACGCGACAAAGACGATGATTGTCCTGATGAAGCGGGCAAGGTAGAGTTGAAAGGTTGCCCTGACCGCGATGGCGACGGCATACGCGATAAAGATGACGAATGCCCTGACCAACCAGGTAAACTTGAATACAAAGGTTGCCCTGACCGCGATGGCGACACCGTAAGAGATAAAGACGATGCTTGCCCTGATGAACCCGGTAAACCCGAGCTCCGCGGCTGCCCTGAAATTACCAAAGAGGAAGAGAAAATTTTGGAAAAAGCTAGCCACGTACAATTCCGTACAGGTTCAGCAATTATCTTGCCTGAATGGTATCCCGCTTTGGATGAAGTAGTTACTTTGCTTAAAAATCACCCCAAAGGTTACCTTCGTCTAGAAGGACATACTGACAGCGACGGCGACGAAAACCGGAATATGCAACTCTCCAAAGATAGAGCAAATGCCGTGAAAAATTATTTCGTACGAAAAGGCATTGATGCCTCGCGTATTGAAACCGATGGATTTGGAGAAACTCGCCCCATAGCCGATAACAAGACAGAAGAAGGGAAAAGACAAAACCGACGCGTAGAAATGAAGTTTAGTTCAGTGAAAAAGTAATACTCCCCAAACTTTCCAAGTCTTTAAGGCTTGGAAAGACTTAATTTCTTGTTGTAAAAATTGGTCGAAAAAAATTAATGTTGAACATAAATTTTGTTAAAAACTATGAAACACATACACAAAAAACTTATTTTCATTTCCTTACTATGTCTTTGCCTTAGCTTGTACCCTAGTGGAGCCTGGGCCCAAATAGATACTTTGTTTTGGTTTGCCGCTCCTGATGTAGCCAGTATCCAGCAAGGACACGCTGATAGACCTATTTACCTACGAATTGCTACCAAAGCCGCTGCTACAGTTACAGTAGATATGCCTGCTAATTCAAGTTTTACACCAATTACACAAAACGTTGGAGCTAACTCAGTAGGAACTGTTGACCTTACTCCCTTTATCGACCAAATCGAAACGCGTCCTTTTGGACAAGTACTAAATACAGGAATCCGAATCAGATCTACTACACCTATCAGTGTTTATTATGAGGTGTTAGCCTTAGGTAACCCCCCTAATCAGAACTTCCCACTTAATCCTGAGATATTTTTCTTGAAAGGACGAAATGCGCTGGGAACAAGTTTCTACATTCCTTCACAAAATTTTATGTCTAACAGCTTTATTTCGAATGGTGAAGATGTAAGTATTGTTGCTACTGAGGATAATACCGTAGTAACTTTTAACATGCGTGCTGAGGCGGTGGGTAGTCCTAATTATCAACCTAATCAAAATTATAGTGTTACTCTCAACCGAGGACAAACTTTTAGCATACGCGAAGTTTCGGGTAATGCGTCTTTTTCCTTTGGTGGCTCGCGAATTACAGCTACCAAACCTATCGCTGTAACTAGTAGTGATGACTCTGTGGATAGAAACGGCTCACAAGATTTGATTGGCGACCAAATCTTCCCTGTCAATTTCTGTGGAAAAGAATATATTGTACCTCGTTTCTTACCTACCACAGGACAAGATAGAATTTATGTAGTGCCAACCGTAAACAATACACAAATCAACTTGAATGGTGTGAATTTGGGTATCTTTACTGCGGGACAGATGCAACAAATCCAACCGAGTACTGCCACTTCTTACATTACAGCTAACCAACCTATTTATGTAATGCACCTAACAGGCTATCCAGGTTTTGGCTCAGGAATAGAAAGTGCCTCAGCAATTGTGCCTCCCTTAGAGGGTTGTACAGGTACGAATGAAGTAAAATTTTTTAAGACTACCGCCACTAATGAAGATTTTAATGTAATTGTGTTAGTGCGAGATGTAGCGAAAGGTAGTTTCACAGTAAATGGTAGCACTACTACTTTACAAGCCTCTGATTTTACAATCGTACCCAACACAGGCAACGTTTGGGCATATGCTATTAAAAATTTACAAACTCTTGCCCCTAATGCTAACCATACCATAGCCAATTCCCACCCGCAAGGGCTATTTCATTTAGCTATCTTGAATGCTTATAAAAACAATGCGAATAATATTGTAGGAGCAAGCTATGCTTTCTTTTCTAACATTTCAAGTCTTGATATTACAGGTATTTTAGGACCAGACCGATCTTTCTGTGATGGCTCCTCCGTAGTACTTGATGCAGGACCAGGCAGAACAAGCTACCAATGGTATAAGGATAATGTGCTTATTCCAGGAGCTACTAACCAAACACTCACCGTTACCCAAGCAGGTACTTACAGAGTAGATGTAGTGCAAGCAGGTTGTACCTCCTCTGATGAAGTGAAACTTTCTGTTACTCCTTTACCTACCGTAGATTTAGGAGCAGACCGCACAATATGCCAAGGACAAAGCACCACCCTTGATGCAGGTGCAGGGGCAGGACGTACTTTTAGATGGTTCTTGCTACCTAACACCACTACCGTAATTGGTACAAATGCTACTTTAACCGTGAGCCAAGCAGGTACTTACCGCGTAGAGGTAACGCAAAATAACTGCTCTAATACCGATGACATCGTGATAACAGTACAACCTCTCCCTACTATCAACCTCGGTCCTAATCAAACTATCTGCCCTAACAGTAGTACCACCCTTGATGCGGGTGCAGGAACAGGACGTACCTACAAATGGTATCGCTTACCTAATACCACAGATGTAATTAGCACCAATAGAACCCTGACCGTAACTCAAGCAGGAACATACAGAGTGGAAGTAACGCAAAATAACTGCTCTAATACCGCAGAGATTACAATTAATATAGATAACATACCTACCCTAGAATTTGTAGAACTAAAAGATAGCTACTGCGAAAACACACCTAATTTTAACTTGCAAGCTACTCCTGCAGGAGGAATTTTTAGGGTAAATAATATCACAACAAATGTATTTTCTCCTGCTAATTTACGTGAGGGAGTCCACCAAGTGCGTTATATCTTTACTACACCGAGTAACTGTACAGCAGAGATACAAAAAAGTGTAACCGTTTTAGCTTCAACTTCTACCCAGTGTATCGATGCTGAGTTCTTTATTCCTGAAGCCTTTACACCTAATGGTGATGGCAGAAGCGATAGGTTTATTATTCAAGGGCGAGCTGCTGATATTCAGACCTTTAACCTTAAAATTTTTGATAGATTTGGAAACTTGGTTTTCGAAAGCAATAGCTTTACAGAGATGAACCAAACAGGTTGGAACGGCACAAAAGATGGCACTGAACAGCCCGCAGGTGTGTATATGTGGCAGCTAAATGGCAAAACAATAAGCGGTGCGGACCTGACCTTCAAGAACCAGACACGCGGAAATCTCCGATTGATACGGTAAAAAAATGTCATTAGACTACAAAGGCACAAGTGTTCTCTCTTGTGCCTTGCTATTTCTGCTACTAAATAAACCTGTGATTTTTGTTGAACAAAAACAATGAATATCCGTTTGAGTGAATGTAAAACCTCTAAAAACAACCCAATCTAATTTTTATGAAAAAATACTTATCAACTTTTGTTTGGTTGTGCCTATATGCAAGCATCAGTTTGGCACAAACTCGTTATGAAAGCTACAATTTTTATGCTAATGGCATTACAGAGTATTTAGAATTTGAAACGATACAAATGCCCCAATGCACCTATTACAATTCGGCTAATCCTAAAATCGTATTTTGCTTATTTTAGGACAAAATATGATGGTGCAAACATTGCAATTTCCGAATGATAAAAAAGTTTATCTTTTCTACTATCAAGATGAGTATGGGGTGAATTGTATCTGTAAACATCCTGATGAAAAAGAACAGCGTTATGTACGTTCCAAAGAGCCTAATCCACCTTTCAAATATCTTCGGTCTAAAAATCCTTTACAAAATGTGGTAGAGGAACTCAAAACCAATGGTGAGGAATTTTGGTATCGTTCTAATAAAAATTTTCAATGGCTAAAATTACGTACTATTCGCAAGGAAAGAGATAATAATTACGGTTATGATGTGTATTTTCCTAACGATACTCGTGCTTACAAACTCACCTTTTTAGAGGGTTTTATTGATTTGGAATGCATAAATCCTGATAGCACAAGGCAAATATTTTATAGGACAAATGTGGTAAACGCTCCTTATTAGATTTATTTAATTTCTTTTTAATTTCTTTTTAGGCTAAAACTATCTTATTTTACCCAGAAAAATAAGGTAGTTTTTTTAATTTTTAGTCGTTTTTTTGTATACTATACGTAAAATTTGTGTATTTTTTAGGGTAAAAGGTATGGAACAGCAAACAAAAAAAAATTTAAGAGGTATTTTTCTCAAAAAACGCAAAGAACTGACAGAGGATTGTAGGGAACAGCAAAGCAAGCAAATTTGTGAATTGTTTTTTCAGTATTTCAACCTTACTCAAATCAAATATTTACATATCTTTTTACCTATAGAAAGTCTAAAAGAAATCAATACGTGGTTTATAATCAATAAGTTATCTTCCGATTATCCACATTTAATCATTTCTGTACCCAAAACCAATCCTCGGGATTTGAGTATGCAAGCCCATCAATTAAAACCTGATACGAAACTAGAACGTGGGAAATTAGGAACTCTAGAACCTACAAATTCGGCAATTATTCAGCCTCATAAAATTGAAATGATGCTTTTGCCTCTGCTCTGTTTTGATGAAAATGGCTATCGGTTGGGCTATGGTAAAGGCTTTTACGACCGTTTTTTGAAACAATGCTCCCCAGATATACAGAAAATCGGATTATCCTTTTTTGAACCTGTTGCTCAAATTCCCGAGTTGGACGAACATGATGTACCCATGAACTATTGCCTTACACCTAAAAGATTGTATAGTTTCTTATAAGAATTTATTTGGTACAGTGTTTATCTAATAAAGTTTTGGCGGGTTCAAATCCTAGTTCAAAGGCTTTTTTCATGTCAGCACAAGCTAAATCAAACTTACCTTGGTTAGAAAATGCTAGCCCACGGTAGTAAAAAGCCGTACCATCAGTAGGAAAAAGTTTAGTAACTTGAGTATAATCTGCAATTGCTTTATCTAAAATCTGTGCGGCATGATAGGCTGTTCCACGACGAATGTAAAAAGAGGGCTCATCTTTGACTTGAGCAATCAGTTGATTCATTAGTTCAATAGTTTTTGCATGGTCTTTGATTTTGTTTTGAGTAAAGTTGGCGTATTTATCCAATACATCTAATTTTTTAGGAAAATGCTCATAAGCCTTTTGGTAAAAGCTATTAGCCAAAGCGAAATTCCCTTCAGCTTCGTAAACTTGTGCCAAGGGCAGGTAGGTATCGTATAAGGTAGGCTGAAGCTGAAGAGCTTGGGTAAAATCAGCTGCAGCCTCTTTATATTGTAACAAAGAAAGTTTGATTAATCCTCGCTCTAAATAGGCTTCTGCAAAAGAAGGATTAATTTTGATAGCTTGGCTAAAATCTAGTAAGGCTCCTTCTTTATCTCTAAGCCTAAGTTTGGCTCTAGCTCTGCCTATGTAGGCTTTCAAAAGTAATGGATTACGTTCTAAAGCATTGTCATACAATTTGATAGCTGCTTGCACGAGATTAGGTTTATCCGCTTTTTGGGCCTGCTCTTCAGCTTTTTCTAACCACCACTCTGCAGTCTGACTATAGGCAATGCAACTTGTTAATATAAAAAAAGTACTTAAAACTAAGGTTACGCAACTCATATTCGATAAAAAGTTGTACTTTTGTGATATTATAGCTTACCTCTAACTTACTCTTGTATAACGCAAAAATGCGATTTCAGTTCTTTTCGTGCTTGTTTTCTCTTGTTTGTTTAGGGCTGTGCTATTCAAGAGGATTTGCCCAAGATGTAGAAAATTTATTAGAGCTTGCTCAACAGCAAAAAGAAAAAGGCAACCTCAAAGCAGCTATCAAATGCTATGATAGAGCCATAAGCCAACAACCCGAGCAAGCTACTTATTATCAAAATCGCGGTGCTTTACGCTACGAACTAGACGACCTTAAAGGAGCAATAGAAGATTGTGAAAAAGCTCTAAGTTTGAATAAAAATTTGGCGGATTGTCAATTTAATTTAGGAATTATCTATTATAGATTAGCAAATTACACCCAAGCATTGCAATATTTCAATTCATTCCTAAAAAATAAACGCAATGATAGCGAAGCATGGTACTGGAGAGGCAAGACCAAGCAAAAACTTAATGATAAAATAGGCGCTTGTGCCGATTGGCGTGAAGCTAAGCGATTAGGCAGTACCTTAGTGAATGACTATCTCTCTAATTACTGCACACAAAATGCGGAAAATAGCCTTGAAAAATAGATAAATCTACAAACAGAATTTTTTCTACCAGAGCCCTGCTGGTCAGGCTTATTTTTTAGGTTTGGGCATTTGGTAAGTTTTTTCTAGCTTTCTGTAGTTCTCATCTTTTTGGTAGTCCATACGTTTAGTTTCATGAGGAGGTATCATGTTAGCTTTATTTTTTTCAAGTTCACCGCCCTCTTTTTTTTCTATTACAATCTTACGTTTTTTAATTTTCAAGAATTCTATCTCAAAAATAAGAGGCGTGTTAGGGGGAATAAGTCCTTCTACGCCTTTCTCTCCATGGGCTAAGGTTGAGGGTAGGATACACATTCCTTTGCCTCCTTCTCTAAGCAGTACAATAAACTCTTCCCAACCTTTGAGTACAAAATTTTCTCCTACAGGAAAGTCATAATTATTTCGTTTTACGAACACTCTTCCATCTAAAAATTTTCCCGTGTAATTTACTTCAATAATATCACTTTTTCTTGCAAAATCACCTGTACCTACGGAGTCTATTACATACCATACACCATTGTAAGTACGCTTAGCAGGGATTCTGTTCTTGGCTACATATTCAGCAATGATTTTATCATCGGCTTGAGCTAGTTTGAATTGTCTCTCTTTTTTTTCTAATTCTACCTCCTCATAAGTCTGAATTTTCAATATCTTGAAAATATACTTCACCAATGAACCTTTGGGCACAAAAGGAGGTCGCTTTTTGCGTAGTGCCTCAAACAAGTCATCAGATTTGACTAAATAAGTAGCACTATCACCTAAGAAGATACGCGTTAGCATCTCTTCCATAAAGCCTTTATCCGATGTAGTGTACTCATCGGTGTTTACTTCTTTAATGATAGGTTTATCGGGATAGGTAGTACGTAGGACAGAGTCCTTATAGTTTTTAATCACAAGGTGAAAGGTAACGAAATCATTTTTCATGATTTGTCGCAGCTGGTTTTGAGGACGCGTTGTATTATGCACTTTAAGATAAATGGTATAAAATTTACCATTTACCGAAATATCTAAGGGACGATAGTCAGCAGGAATATTATCCTGGGCTGAAAGTGATGAAAATGCTAATAAGCAACAGGATAGGATACTCCATAAATCAAATAAAAATGATTTTATTCTCATAACTTCTCTTTTTAATTTGATTTGTGTAATTTGGTTTGTGTCATTAGTTTTATGAAAAAAAACTTAAGGTGGTATTTTAGGGTATGCTTCATTTTGTTTTTTTCTTTTAATTTATACGCTTTTGAAGTTACAAAGTTGTTTTTGATGGAAATAAAAAGAGGGTTGTCTCAGTAGGGGGTACTTTTGCTATAAGCTTAGCAAGGTTTTGATAATCTAGTATGTTTAAATAACTGATTTTCAGATATTTGATAGCATTAAATTTGCATAAAAAACTCTTGGACTATTGATTGATTTACCTGTTTTGACTTGCGTGTAAGAAAAAAGCCATTTACTCTTCTTAAAAAGAAAATGGCTTACCTTACAAACGCAAAGCGTACTAAAGTTGTCACTTTTTCTTTGCAAATCGCTGGTTGAATTTCTCTACTCTACCTGCTGTATCTACAAATACTTTTTTCCCTGTATAGAAAGGATGTGAGGCAGAGCTAACCTCAATTTTTACTAATGGATATTCATTACCATCTTCCCACTTTATGGTTTCTTTGGCATTGATGGTAGAGCGTGTGAGAAACTTAAAGTCAGAAGCTAGGTCCCAAAAAACCACAGGTCTATAATTAGGATGAATACCGTCTTTCATAAAGATTTTTGAATGAGTTTGAAATTCAGTCTATTATTAAGTTTACTAATTTGGACTGCAAATTTAGTGTTTTTTTTTTGATTTGAGATATTTTTTATGGAATTTCCTTTTAATGAAGGAAGTAAATTAATGTAATTTCTTATCGTTACTCTTTTTAGTTAAAAGAGAGTGATTTTTCGTAGTTTTTTGCATTTTGTTCAATTCTTAAACTTTTAGGTACTAGTTGTAAAGATTTTTTTCTTTGAATAATTTTGTAATATGGTTCTATTTTTTTAAACTTTAGCTTAATGGATTTGTCTTATTCAGACGAATATTTTATGCGGAAGGCATTAGAAGAAGCAAGAAAAGCCTTTTATGAACAGGAAATTCCTGTGGGAGCAGTACTTGTAGCTGAGAATCGGATTATTGCTAAAGCTTACAATCAAACCGAAAGATTGATAGATGTAACAGCTCACGCTGAAATATTAGCCCTCACAGCAGGGAGCCATGCCTTGCAAGCCAAGTATTTGCCACAATGCACGCTCTATGTAACCTTAGAGCCTTGCCTTATGTGTGCAGGAGCTATTTATTGGTCGCAAATAAAAAAGTTAGTATACGGAGCCTCTGACTTGGCGCGAGGGTTTAGTAGAGTAGGAGTGCAGGTACTCCACCCCAAAACCCAAGTTATTGCAGGAATATTAGCCACTGAGTGTAGTGAACTTATGACTTCATTTTTTAAGAACTTGCGCCAAAAAATCTAACTTTTCTAATATAAATTTTAGTAAAAAATCTTACTTTCGTTAAGCAACTCATTCTCAAACAATAATCATGAAAATACTGACTCAAAATATTCTCAAATTTTTGTTTAAATCTGTACTCGGGTTAGGAATTATTGCCTTTCAAGCCTGTAACAGTTACCAAGTAGCAGATGACAAAATTTATGATATACCCCTGATAGATAATTTGCAGGATGAAAAAACACGTCAATTTTTACAAGATGTAAGTGAGGACTATCCTAACGAGTCAGAAGTATTTTATAAGAAAGCTTTGTTTCACCTGAAAAAAAATGAAGATAGCCTTGCTCTCAAAAGTATTCAGCGGGCTATTAGTTTGGATAATACTTTTGCCAAATATTACTATGTATTAGCCAAAGCCTTTCAGAAGTTACGGCAAATAGATAAAGCTTTGGTTGCTTCGCAAACAGCTATAAAAGAGAATAGTAAACTAATTGATATTCACATACTTATTGCAGAACTCTATTTAGCAAAAAAACGATATGATAAAGCTTTAGAATACCTAAACAATGCTGAAAAAATTACAAAATTTGATGAACGAATTTACTACTTACGTGGAAGTTTAGCCTTAGAAAAGTTAGACTCGGCACAGGCATTAAGCAACTTTCGGCAAGCTCTGAATTATAAGAACGACTATGTAGAGGTCTATGCTTCATTAGCAAAATTGTATAACTTATATGAAAATCCAAAGTTAGCCTTAGAGTTTGCGAATAAAGGCTTGAAATTTGCTGTAAAAAATGATGCACTAAACTACCAAAAGGCAGAGGCCTTTCGTGCTATGCGTTTCTACGAAGATAGTGCAAAAGTATATTATATGAAAGCATACCAAGCTAATCCCGAACTATACGGAGCAAGTTATCAAGTAGGACTTTATTACTTCAAGGCAGGTCAAATACAGGAAGCCAATAAATATTTTTTAGCCTCTTTGCAGTATAATCCTAATTTTGCAGCAGCTAATTATTATGCAGGGATTAGCTTTAGCTATTTAGGAAAATTAGATAAGGCACTCAAATACTTGGAAAAAACAATTAAACTAGATCCTCTCAATTATGCAGCGCGGGATTTATACTGGGGTGTAAAAAATCAAATCGCTCTGGCGGAAATGCGAAAGCAAGCGGACTCTTTGCAACGTGCCTATTATGAACAACAAGAAAAACTATTAAAACAATTACAACAACAGATGGATAGCACAAAAAAGCAAACACCTTGAAAAAACAAGCATCTAAAAAGTGTTTACCTATTGTACTAAAAAATGATATATTAAAAAAGACTCGCTACTTAAAGTTTTTGGATAAAGGCTTTGGCTTGCAAAAGTTTACATAAACCATGAAAACAAAGTTTAGTTTTTTTTATTTTTTTGTATCGTTAGTTGCCTTATTTCTCAATGTGAATAGTGCTTGCTATGTATTAGGGCAAAACATAACCTTAGAAGAAGCCTTAAACCAAGCAGATATTCTGCTCAATACCCGAGAGTATCGTCAAGCTTTGGCAAAGTTTGATAGCATAGCCACTATTCAGCCTCAAAATATGAGAGCTATTGCAGGTAGAGCATATTGCAAATATTATCTCAAAGACTACGAAGGGGCACTTACTGATTACAACCTTATTCTTAAACTTGATGATAAAAATGTAACTATTTATAGGTATAGGGGAAATGTAAAGCAACGTTTAGGGCGAATTGCTGAAGCCTGTGCCGATTGGCAAAAAGCCGCTGAATTAGGAGATAATAAAGTGCAAGACCGAATTAAAGATTTGTGCCAAAAATTTGCCGAGAACAACCTAACTACGCTCTTAGTACCACCCGATACCTCACAAGGGATAAGTAGAGGTATGAAATTCACCTCTCCTCCTCCCCTGGAAATGTCTGAAGCAGAGAAAATACGCATTGCAGCAGAAGAGCTAACCATTGGGTTTGAAAAAATACAAAAAAATGACTGGGAAAGTGCTGAGAAAGCCTTTAATAAGGCCTTGGAATACAATCCTACCCAAGCTGCTGCTTATTATGGTAGAGCTAATGTAAAGATAGCAAAGAAGGATTTTGAAAATGCTTTGAATGATTTAGAAAAAGCTTTACTATTAGATCCTTCGCTGCTTAATGCACATTTGTTAAAAGGGAGAATTTTAATGCAAAAAAATGATTTCGAACAAGCCTACGAGCATCTTAAATTAGCCTCACGACAAGAACATCTACCACCGTACTTATTTAGCTATTTAGGAATCACAGAAGTTCAGATAGAAGAGTGGGAAAAAGCCCTAGAAAATTTTACACAGGCAATTCAAGCCAATGATAAACAAGTGTCAGACTTTACAGGTAAAACTGATTACTACCATCGCGGACAGGTGTACTTTTATCTTAAAAAATATAAAGAGGCTTACAATGATTTCGTAAGGCATACTATCTTATTCCCCGAAGACTCTACAGCTTACTTACAAATTGCCCAAATATATTATGAGGAAGGAAACTTAAACAAAGCCTGCGAATTATGGAATAAATACAAAGGTGTTTCTTCTACTGTACCAAATAAAATTCAAGAGAGTTGTAATTTGCTTGCCAAAGGTAATATAGGTTATGAGGAGTACGTAAAACAAGCCCAATATTTGCTTAATACTGCTCAGCCTGCTCAAGCCCTCTTTTGGCTCAACCAAGCAATTACCCAATATAATCAAGATACAACAAAACCTGAAATAGCTATTATTCGGCAAATTCTATTTTTTAGAGGTATTGCCCTTTTAGACCTTAACCGATTTGATGAGGCTATTGTAGACTTTACCTTCTGTCTAGAAAATTTGAAAGTAGCTACTCCTAATCCATCTGACAAAGATCTTTACTATCACCGCGGACTAGCATATAGAAAGAAAAGTCAGTATGCTAATGCTTGTGCTGATTTTGGAAAAGCCCTCCAACAAGGTATGACCGAAGCCCAAAAATATTTGGACTACACCTGCGAATAGCTTTATCAATTTCCTTTTTTGTGTAATTTTGTTGCCACACTTTATAATAGCATTCGTTTTTTTTCTAATTTCTAAATTGAAAATGCTATAAGCAACATATTCTACATAAAAATACTTTAACTATGGACGAAATTCTTAAGCAGAAAATAGAAACTTTACAACGTAAAAATGCAGAAGCCCTCCTAGGAGGTGGGCAAGCCAAAATAGATGCACAGCACAAAAAGGGAAAACTAACAGCACGAGAACGTATTGACTTGCTTTTTGACGAAGGAACTTTTGAGGAAATAGGACGCTTCGTAATGCACCGCTGTAAAGATTTTGGTTTGGCAAACGAGCATTATCTAGGCGACGGCGTAGTCACAGGCTATGGTACAATAAATGGACGGTTAGTATATGCTTTTTCACAAGATTTTACCGTCTTTGGAGGCTCCCTCTCTGAAACATATGCCGAAAAGATTTGTAAAATTATGGATTTAGCTCTCAAAAATGGTGCACCTATCATAGGATTAAATGACTCTGGAGGGGCAAGAATACAGGAAGGGGTAAACTCCTTAGCTGGATATGCTGATATTTTTTATCGTAATACGATTGCCTCTGGGGTAGTGCCACAAATCTCCGCTATTATGGGACCATGTGCAGGAGGAGCAGTTTACTCTCCTGCTATTACTGACTTTATTATGATGGTAGAAAATACTTCATATATGTTCGTAACAGGTCCTAATGTAGTGAAAACTGTGACCCATGAGGAAGTAAGTTTTGAGGAACTAGGGGGAGCAGTAACACACGCCACCAAAAGTGGTGTAACGCATTTTACATTTAGTAATGAAATTGAATGTATAGAAAATATAAAGAAATTGCTTTCTTACATTCCTCAAAATTGTGAAGAAGAGGCCCCTAGATTGCCTTATTCCTTGCAAGGCAATGAAAAACGCCCCGAGTTGAATACAATTGTACCATCTAACCCTAACCAGCCCTATGACATGAAAGATATTATTACTCAGATTGTAGATACAGACTCATTTTTTGAAGTCCATAAAAACTATGCCGAAAATATAGTGGTAGGTTTTGCGCGATTAGCAGGTAGAAGCATTGGCATAGTGGGTAATCAACCTGCCGTGTTAGCAGGTGTATTGGATATAAACTCCAGTATCAAAGCGGCGCGTTTTGTACGTTTTTGCGATTGTTTCAATATTCCACTTTTAGTATTAGTAGATGTACCAGGTTTTCTACCAGGTACAGACCAAGAATGGCGAGGCATTATTACCAATGGAGCTAAACTCTTGTATGCTTTCTGTGAAGCTACTGTACCACGTGTTACAGTAATTACTCGCAAAGCCTACGGCGGAGCATACGATGTAATGAACTCTAAACACATTGGAGCAGACATGAACTACGCTTTCCCTACGGCTGAAATTGCTGTTATGGGTGCAAAAGGGGCCGCAGAAATTATTTTCAAAAAAGAAATTGCCGAAGCTGAAAACCCCGAGGCCGAACTCCAAAAGAAAATTGAGGAGTATACTGCCAAGTTTGCCACACCCTATAAAGCCGCTCATAGAGGCTATATTGACGAAGTGATTATGCCTGAAGATACCCGTTTTAAGCTAATTCGTGCTTTTCAAATGTTAGAAAATAAAGCAGTTAAGCTACCTAAAAAAAAGCATGGAAACATTCCACTCTGAAAGTATTCAGTAAGAAGGTTAAAGAATGTTTAGACTGATAGAAAAAAATAGTGGCTGCTTTCATACCATTTGCCAAAATAAGAAGAGGCAAATTTTCCTAAGGGTAGAAAATTTGCCTCTCTCTTAAAAGTACTCCTTTTACAAAACTTTAGCTTCAGTTTTTAGTAATTCCACTAATTTTTCTACCTCATCAGCAGGGATCATTTTGCAAGCCCCTTTAGCAGGAGGAAGCTCATGAGTAATACTTTCAGTAAGCATTTCTACGGGTACAGGCTCTACCACTTTTAATGGCTTGGTACGTGAAGCCATAATGCCCTTCATATTCGGAATTTTCCATTCTGCAATCGGTTCTTGGCAACCTGCTACAAAGGGTAAGCTAATTTCTAAATATTCTTTACCCCCTTCAATTTCGCGAGCTAAGGTAGCTACATTCCCATTGAGGTCTAATTTCATAACAGGTGAAACAGAGGGGATACCTAAAAGCTCACCCACCATGCCATGTACCTGCCCACCATTGTAATCGCTTGACTCTCTGCCCATGAGAATGAGATCAAAGTTTTCTTTTTTAGCCACTTCTGCAATTTGATAGGCTACAAAATATGCATCAGTTGGCTCAGCGTTTACACGAATGGCATTATCTGCTCCAATAGCTAAAGCTTTGCGAATAGTGGGTTCGGTTTCGGCAGTACCTACATTAAGTACGGTCAATTTTCCGCCCGTCTGGTCGCGAAGTTCTACGGCACGTGCCAAAGCAAAATCATCATAAGGCCCAATGACAAATTGCAAACCATTTTTATCTAATTTGCGGTTGTTCTCAACAAAGCTAATTTTAGAGGTTGTATCAGGTACGTGGGCGATGCAAACAAGTATTTTCATGTTTTTTGTAATAATTTGTAATAGAAAAAGATTTTTCAAAAATAACTATCTTTTGCAGGACAAAGTTATAGAAATAAAAATGAAAACTCAAAAAATATGAAAAACACGCGTATAGAATATTTACAAAAAATATTAGCAGAAAACCCTAATGATACATTTAGTTTATATGCCTTGGCTTTGGAGTACTTGAGCCTTGATGAGGAGAAGGCAAAATATTATCTTGAAATCTTGTTACAAGATTTCCCTGATTATTTGCCAACCTATTACCAAGCGGCACAATTCTTTGCTTTACAGAATGAAATAGAAAAAGCTAAACACCTTTTACAAAAAGGAATTGCCCTTGCCCAAAAGCAAAATGATGGACATACCCTCAAAGAACTGCAAAAAGCATTGCAGAATCTGACCAATAATCAGCTTGAATAAAAAAACTTTATTTTTGCAAGTTTATCTACAAAGGTGAAACTTTTTGGCTTAATTTCCAAAAATATAGATGCTTTTCAATATCTTTGTATAGCTATTTGTTTTTTCCTTGCTGTTAAGTTATTATTACTAGTATGCATAAAAAAGTTGCTCTATTTGTTCTTATACTTTTTCCCTATTTACTATTTTCGCAAACGCCTAAATATAGCAACGAATTTATGAATTTAGGGGCAGGTGCGCGGGCTTTGGGTATGGGTAATAGTCAAGTGGCAGTAGTGCAAGATGTTACTGCAAGCTATTGGAATCCTGCGGGTTTGGTAAATCTTAAAACTAAATATGAAGCCTCACTTATGCACGCAGCGTATTTTGCAGGAATAGCTAACTATGACTATGCAGGGTTTGCTCTCAAAATAGATACATTAAGTGCTTTGGGTATTTCAGGGATTCGGTTTGGAGTTGATGATATTCCTGACACACGCTTCTTGTACGATGCCGATGGTAGGCTTAATTACCAAAATGTACGATATTTCTCTGCCTCTGACTATGGTTTTTTGGTTTCCTATGCGCGTAAAGCTACCTTTTTGGAGGGGCTTCGGTGGGGAGGAAGCTTAAAAATTATCTACCGAAAAGCAGGTGATTTTGCTACGGCATGGGGCTTTGGGTTAGATGCAGGAGCAATTTACCAAGCCAAAGGCTGGCGATTTGCAGCTATGGCACGCGATGTAACCACAACTTTCAACATGTGGGCTTTTAACGTGAGTGCCTTGGCAAATACTTTTTTACAAACAGGTAATGAATTGCCTTCTAGTAGTACGGAAATCACCTTGCCACGTTTAATTATAGGTACGGCTAAAAATTTTGAGTTGAATGATAAAATTCACCTCTTAGCAAGCCTTGACTTGGTGAATACCTTTGACGGCTACCGTAATGAGGCCATTAAAACGCACATCTTTTCAATAGCTCCGCAAGTAGGTTTGGAAGCAAGCTATAAGCAAATCGTTTGTTTGAGGGCAGGTGTAAATAATATTCAACAACGCCTTAACGATACGAATTTTAACCAAAAGACTATTACCGCACAAGCGAATTTTGGCCTTGGTATTCGGCTTAATAATTTTGTGATTGACTATGCCCTTGCTCAAATGAATCTACAACAGCAAGCGACTTATTCACACTTCTTTTCACTTAAATTGAGTTTTGATTAAGCGAAATTACTTTATTTCACCTCAAAATCAAACATAAGTGTTTTCTCAATATAGCCCTGTAACCTATCCCCTATTTGAATAGGTGCTACGCCTTGGGGTGTGCCTGTAAAAATTAAATCCCCTTTTTTGAGCGTAAAGTATTGCGAAACGTAGGCAATAATTGCATCAAAATCATATATCATAAGCGAAGTATTTCCCTGTTGCCGTAATTGCCCATTAACTTGTAAACTGAAATTGAGATTTCTCAAATCCTTGAATTGAGTTTTAGGCAAAAAATCAGAAATAGGAGCTGAGCCGTTAAAGGCTTTGGCAATTTCCCAAGGTAAGCCTTTGGCTTTGAGCTGGCTTTGCAAGTCGCGTGCTGTAAAATCAATACCTAATCCAATTTCATCGTAATATTTGTGGGCAAATTCCTTAGCAATACTTTTGCCTTCTCTGCTAATTTTGAGTACAATTTCTACCTCGTGGTGAATGTCTTGACTAAAGTCGGGATAGTAAAAAGGCATATTATTTTTCAAAATAGCCGTATCGGGTTTAAGAAAAACGACAGGCTCCTGTGGAATTTCATTTTGTAACTCTTGAATGTGAGCTACGTAATTTCGTCCTATGGCAATAATTTTCATAAAAATTAACTAATAATAACTTAAAAATCTTGTCAATCTACTTTTTCTGCAATCCGAAGTTTAGCACTACGAGCGCGCTTGTTTTGCAAAACCTCTTCGGCAGAGGCTTCTATAGGTTTTTTGTTTATTGCTTTAAGTGGTAGGGTATAATTGCCGTAGATATCTTTCTCTATTTCACCATAAAATTTGCCTTTATGAATGAAATTTTTCACTAAACGGTCTTCCAAAGAGTGATATGATAACACTACCAACCTGCCCTTAGGCTTTAACACTTGTGGCACGTCTAAAAGCATTTCCTCTAACGCTTTTAATTCGTCATTCACCTCAATACGTAAGGCTTGAAATACTTGGGCATAATACTTATTTTGGGCATTTTTGGGAGCAGTTTTTTGCAAAACTTGTATCAAATCTTGGGTAGTGTTGATGGGCTTATTAAGCCGCTCGCGCACTAAAAGTTGCGCCAGAGTTTTGGCATTTTTTATTTCTCCATACATTCCTAAAATTTTATGCAAGTTTTGTTCGGAATATGTTTGAATTATCTCTTTTGCCGTTAGTGCTTGGTTTCTATCCATGCGCATGTCCAAATTCCCTTCAAAACGTATGGAGAAGCCTCGCTCAGGGGTGTTTATTTGATGTGAGGAGACGCCCAAGTCAGCTAAAATACCATCAACTTCGCTTACACCATAGAATTTGAGGTATTTACGAAAATATCTAAAATTTGCTTGAATAAATTGGAATTGCTCTTTCGGAAAAGAAAGTGTATTTTGTTTAGCTTCTGCATCTTGATCAAAGGCAAATAGTTTACCGTTTTCGTTTAAAAGTTCTAAAATTGCTTTACTATGTCCTCCTCCCCCAAAGGTTAAATCTACATAAATACCGTTAGGTTTAATAGCTAAGCCTTCTATACATTCTTTGAGCAGAACGGGTACGTGGTACTCCATAGTTGTGGCTTGGTGTTCTTCTTAGGGTTCAACTTTTCAAAATGGTTCAATGTAAAAAAGTGATATTTGTAATTTGTGTTTTTCATTTAAGAATTGTTTTTACTTTTATTTAGCCATAATTAATACCTTAATAATACTTTTAAGAATAAGAGCAGAAATACTGCTCTATAGCATGCAAAATATCGCAGTAGTAGTGAGGAGTTGCGGGTACAAAGTTAGTAAGTTGAAAGTATTGTTTTTCACTTGTAAAGAATTGAATTGCCTCGATTTGCGGTTGTTTCTCTTGAAAAAAAGATTGGGCACTTTGCAGTTCTATCCAAAAAAGTGTGGCTACCTCATGAGTAGGAATTTGAAAGGCTTGTGCAGAAAACTGATTTTTGTAGAGGTAAGTATAACAAAATTCGCGGTTAGTGTGGTTTTCAAGTGTGCCATAATCTTGAGGCAGGATACCTAAAAAAAGCATATCTTGCCAAAGCGGAGAAATGCCAAGTTCCTCTGTAATTTCGCGTAGGGCTTCGTGTTCGGACTCACCTGCGGAGAAATGTCCTGCGGCAGAGATGTCTAAACAATTAGGGAAAGTTTTTTTCTGCTTACTTCTTTGCTGAAAAAGAACATAAATTTGGCCATCTATCTCTTGGGCAATCCATACGTGAATAACCTTGTGCCACAATCCTTTTTCGTGGACATATTGCCGAGTAGCTGTACCTAAGTACTGCATTTGGGCATCAAAATAATCTAAAAGCTCTTCTTTGGAAGCCATGTCATTTTTCGTTGATTGTAAGATTTTATAGCAGAGTGGGCTTTAGATTTTAAGGATATCTTTCATGAAAAAATAGAGAACGAATACAAAGCTGTGATGGGAAAAGGTATTTTATTTGCAAAGTATAATCTTTTTGCTTACGTTCCAAATTTTTTCTCAAAATAAGCGTAGGCTTCGTTAATTTCTTTGGAAAGTTGCTCTGCGGCTTTCTGCTTTTCGGCATCTCCATGAAAGCGATCAGGGTGATATTTTTTCATGGCTTTACGATAGGCTTCTTTAATCTCATCAAAAGTAGCTCCTTGCCTTACTTCTAATACATCGTAATAATACTTTTCCTTGGCACTTGGAGCAAAGTTGAAATTCGTTTGATATTTATTTTGTTGCTGTCGCTTAAATTCTTGATAATACCGCTCAAATTCCTCTTGTTGTTGTTTTTGTTGCTGTTCGTATTTTTGGTAATAGTAATCAAATTTTTCAAACGGTGATTTGAGGTCGTAATCTTCATAATTCCAGGTGCTGGTATTATCTTGAGAACGAGATTTTTTATTTTCCTGCTCTGCAAAAAGTTGTTCGTAGATAGCACGTTGAATAGGGTTGGTAAATAGTTGTGCTAGCAAGTCGCTGAAGCTAATTTCCCCGCGCTTAGCTTTTTGTTCTAATTGCTCTAACTTGTTTGCCAGCTCTAAAAGGTTAGATTTGAGAAATCTTATAAATCTTTCCGTAAGCATTCACTTTTGATTTTTGGTTAAGGTTAATTATTAGGTTGTTAAAACTTTCCAAGTTCTAAAACTTGGAAAGTTGAGCAATCTTAATAAGCATATCTATTTGCATTAAGCAAAACAGGCATAATTAGCATCAGGATCTGCTCTTCTTCCCCTATTTCTCCTGCAGGTACAAGTACTGCCGCTTTGTTGGGAGTGGAGAAGGTCATTTCTACCTGTGGGCAATTCAGGATGCTAAGCATGTCAATTAAAAATTTCGCATTAAAGCCGATTTCAAAGTAGGGTTTAGGCTCCTCGTCTTCTAGCCCCGCTCTTGGCACAGAAACCATATTCTCCCCTTCACAATTCAGACTCTCTTGAGCTTCATTAGCATAATCTAAATCTTCAGCAAAAATTGTAAGCACATCGCTCTCTATTTTAAGGCGAATTTGGTTAGTAATTTTGTTAGCATAAATAGATAGCCTTTTGAGCGAACTCAAAAATTCATTTCTATCAATACGTACTCTTTTATCGTTGTGGTGGGGAATAGCACTTTCGTAATCAGGATATTTCTCATCAATCAAACGGCAAACTAGGCTAACTTCTCCAAACTTGAAAAATATATTAGAGCTATTAAAGTCAATACGAAGTTCAGTGTCATCATTAGGTAAGGCTGCCTTGAGTAAGGCAAGGGCTTTTTTAGGAATGATTACGCCGCTTTCTGTTTTAGATTGTAGCCCTTTGTGAGTGTATTTTACTAATTTATGCCCATCTGTGGATACAAAAACAGCCTCCTGAGAAGCTAACTTGAAGAACACACCTGTCATAGAAGGGCGCAATTCATCAGTGCTTACAGCAAAAAGTGTATTGCTAATTGCTTTACTGATAATACCACACTCCGTAGTAAGGGCATAGCTCCCTTTAACTGAAGGAGGTTGCGGATAGTCCTCAGCAGATAGCCCTGATAACTTGTAACGTCCTGTATAAGAGGTAATGCAAACTGTGTAATTCTCCTCATCAATTTCTATACTAATAGGTTGGTCAGGAAGGCTACGCAGAGTATCTAATAAAATTTTAGCAGGAACAGCTACTCTTACGTTCCCTGTAGCTTCTATGTTTACCACTGTGGTTATGAACACCTGCAAGTCAGAAGCGGTGGCAGTTAGTTTGTTATCTTCTATTACGAACAGAAAATTCTCCAAAATAGGCACAATCGGATTGCTAGGAACCACACCATTCAATACAGAAAGTTGCTTCTGTAAAACCGAAGAAGATACAACGAATTTCATAAATCAGAAATAAAGAATTGTGAACAATAAATTACGAGTTTTTATGTTAGCACTAAACCCTTTGAAGTTTTGCACGAAACAGAGCATTCGCTTATGCAAAGGTATAACTTTTGTACTAAATAAACGGTTTTTTGCAATTTTTTTTTGATAAAAAATATAGCAAGTTGAACTTAATTGACTAATTAAATAACAATAACGGCTTGATAATGAAACGGTTGTGGTCTAAAATGTATGATGAATATTTGGGGAAATAGACAACGAGATTCTACTTTTGCGTTATGAGCGAAATAACGATAAGGTGATGGTTTAATATGATAGTGGTAATTTCTATGCTGAAACATCATTTTGATAGGAGTCATCGTGATAGAAATCTTTTTTGGAGAAACAAGTAGTTCTTGGGACTAATCGCCTGTTTCTAGCTCGCAAGCAAGTATTTTTACTTTCTTGTAAAGTTTTTTGATTACAAAAACGTCTCTTTTTCCTGCCACATAAACCAATAGTTCATCTCCACACTATTACCAAAATGCAAAGTTGCAATAAAATACTTAATAAAAATGGGTTTGAAGTAGTTTTAATTTTATGTACTTTTTTTCCTATTTTTGCTTCTATACGAAGAAGCATATGCTCCGTATGCTTTAATAACGTTAGCTGTAGTAGAAAGACCACAATAAAATGAATATACAACAACTTATACCCAAACATAAGGATGACCAACTAGTAATTGAACAATTGAAGAAACTCTCTTTTTCTGAAATAAAACCTATTATCCCTGAATTATTGGAGTGGCTTCAAGACCTTAATTGGCCAATTGCTTGTCCAATTGCAGAAGTATTGCGACCTTTTAGAGACAACATCGTTCCTGAGCTGATAAATGTTTTGAGGACAAATGATGGTGTTTGGAAACTAGCAGTGCTGACAACTCTTTTGAGGACAACCAAAAACCAAACACTCCTAAAAGAAGTAGAACGAATCGCAAAATTTCCAACCAGCGATGAAATAGAAGAGAAAGTAAATGAGGAAGCAATTGCAATATTAAATGGTGAATACGATTAAATTGATGTTACGCATTCCAGGCTTTACATTAAGCAGGGTGTAAAGTTTTGAAATATGTACTTTTTATTACATTCGGTACTTCTATCACGGCTAACTATTTTAGGCATATAAACTATACATAAATACAATAATTTGTATTATTTTTGCCATATTACCCTTGATTGTACAACTGCACTCTTTTGGTATGAAAGGTAATTTTATTTTATGTTTTTTTTTGATTTCACTATCAAATCAAATATACGCACAAAATATTTCTAATTTTGTAATCAAAGGAAAAGTCATAGATAACACCACTGCCGAAGGCATACCTTTTGCCGCAGTATATTTCAAAGATAAAAATACCATAGGGACTACTACTGACTTTGAAGGCAACTATGAAATTAAAACTCCTATTTTAGGAGACTCACTCTCAGTGCAATACGTGGGCTATAAGACCTTGACCAAAGCTGTGAATAAAACATTAAAATTGCAAGTCATTGATTTTCAGTTAGAACCTGATGTGCAGAAATTGCCTGAAGCCGTAGTGTATGCAGGTGAAAATCCTGCTCACCCCATTATGCGGAAGGTTATTAAGAACAAAAGTAAAAACGATTGGCGAAATCTTGATGCTTTAGAATATGAAAGTTATAGCAAAACCGAATTAGATTTGGATAACCTTTCTGCCAAAATGAGCAAACGCAAATTAGTGGGTAAAATTATTAGTGCGGTTGACTCTATTGGCAAACTCACAGGCGAAGACGGCAAGCCCATTATCCCTTTGGCAATGTCTGAAATTATTTCTATCTATTATTATAACCAACGCCCCGAGAAAGTAAAAGAACATATTATCAAAAGTAAGTTGGTAGGAGTTGGGCTAAAAGAAGATGGTATCGTTTCGCAATTAGTGGGCTCGTCCTTTCAAAATTATAACTTTTACAGGAACTGGATAAGTATGTTTTTCAAAGATTTTATTTCACCTTTAACCGACGGCTGGTGGCTGCACTACGAATACTATTTGGTAGATAGCCTCTACATCGGAGATAGATTTTGTTACAAAATAGAAGTTTATCCACAAAGAAAACAAGATTTGGCTTTCACAGGAACAATCTGGATTGATAAAGAAACCTACGGCTTAAAACAAATTGACGTGCAAATCAACAAAGACGTGAACATCAATTTTGTAGAAAAAATTAAAATTCAACAGGAATTCCTTCTTGTTCCTGAGGGTAGTTGGGTACCCTACAAAACGCGTATTGTGCTAGATATTTCAGAAATTACTAAAAATTCGGCGGGTATGATAGCCAAGTTTTACGTCTCTAACAAAAATTTTGTAGTTAATAAAGCTCGTTTCCTCAAATTCTATGATGAACGCGTTACCAAAGAAGAAGATTATACTATCTCCGATGAGAGCTACTGGCAAAAAGCCCGCCACGATACCCTAACTGAAATGGATAAGAAAGTTTTTGCTATGATAGATACCATAAAGCAAATCCCTTTGGTACAAACTTATGTCAATATTGTAGATTTTCTTTCCACTGGATACCAACGCATCGGTAAAATTGACTTTGGAAATGTATTTTATTCCTATGCTTTCAATAATGTAGAGGGGCATCGATTTAGGGTAGGGCTAAAAACTAATGCCAAATTTAGTAAAAAATGGATTCTACGCGGTTTTTTAGCCTATGGCACTCAAGACGAGCAGTTCAAATATGATGTAAATATTCGGTATTTGATTTCACGCAAGCCTTGGACTTTGGTGGGCATACGCAATAAGCAAGAGGTTGAAATGATTTCTGCTGTTGCCTCCAACGAAGATACCGAAACAGGACTTTTCACGGCAAGTATGCGGTTTGCAGACATGGAAAGCAGGCAACCTTACTGGAAAAACGAACGCTCTATCTTTGCACAAAGAGATTTATTTAAGGGCTTTACCCAGAAAATCATACTACGAAATTATAACTTTAATGCCTTTGAAGCAGCAAGATTTGCCTACAAGGAAAATCCTCATAGACCTGACTCTCGCTTGCGAAGCACATTTATCAATTCTGAGCTTACTATAGAATCTCGTTGGGCCTTCGGAGAGGCGTATGTTATTAATGGCAATGATCGGGTGCTTATTACCTCAGATAATAAGCCAGTAATTACCTTTCGCTACCAGTTAGGGATACGCAATTTTTTACAAAGCGAATTTGAATATCATAAGTTTTCACTTAATATAAGCCATTATTTTTCTTTGGGGGCATTTGGAAATGGGTTCTATTCGCTTACAGGTGTCTATAATCCCAATCCTCTGCCCTATCCATTGTTAGAAGTTCACTTGGGTAATGAAAGCATATTTTTTAACCGCTTTGCTTTTAACTTAATGAATTTCAGCGAGTTCACAAGTAATAATTTTTGGTCTCTATTCTATGAGCATAATTTTGAAGGGCTGATTATGAACCGTATCCCGCTGATAAGACGACTCAAATGGCGAAACTTTGCCTCTCTCAATATAGTGCAGGGTACACTTTCTAGAGAAAATCGTAACCTTATTCCACTCACTGACGAGTTTGGGCGCGAGGTTTTACAACCACGCACCTTTGCAGACCGCATACCTTACATTGAAATTAGCTACGGCATTGATAATATTTTCAAATTTTTCAAAGTACACTTTACGCACAGGCTCAACTATTTAGACAGACCTAACACAAGGCGTTTTGGCGTATTGTTCTCTGCTACTTTCAAATTGTAATTTTGAACTTCAATCATATTTTTATTTTTTCGTATTGGGTTGGCTCACAACTAAATACCTATTGATAGCTAATTTTTTGGGCGTTCCCTTCGCCCTTTTCGCTTTGCTCAAAGGGCTTCAGGGCGGGCTTTGCAGGGCTTCGCTAACGCTTCGGTGCTTTGCACCAAGCCCTTCGGGCTTGCCCTTTCAATCCCTAACGCAATTCGGGTACTAATCTTCCGAAAATGCCTAAATTTTAGAGTTTTTTATTATTGTCAAAAGAGCGGATTTTTAACCACCAACAAATTACAATTTACTTGGCACAAGCCGTGAACGCTTACACCAAAGAGGCTTCAGATTGAGATGTTGAACATTCAACGGCTATTTTTTGTTCTTTTGTTAGTTCGTATTTTTACACCAACTCAAAAATTATCCAAAATAATCTCCAAACACTATGTACGTGCCTTTTGAGCAACTGCCTGACCACGCCCGCATTTGGGTATATCAAACTGATAGAACTTTGAACGAAACTGAAAAATCTTATTTGCAACAGCAGTTAGAAATTTTTGTTAATCAATGGACAAGCCACCAGCAACATTTGCAAGCCTCGTTTGAAATTTTGTATGATAGGTTTGTAGTTATTGCCGTAGATGAGCAAATGCAAGGGGCAAGTGGTTGCTCTATTGATAAATCGGTAAAAATGATGCAACAATTAGAACAAGATTTACAAATCTCGTTCTTTGACCGCACTTTACAAACTTTTTGGAATGGTAAAGAACTGAAAACCATCAGTTTAGCCCAAGTCAAAGAAGCCTTACAAAACCACCAACTTTCACCTGAAACCATAGTGTTTAGCCCAACCGTACAACAAAAAGCCGATTTGAAAACAAATTGGCAAATTCCACTCAAAAATTCGTGGCTCAAAAAATATTTGGTGCATTAAAGCAAAAAAGTAAGAACATTCGGCTACCGAACTTTTGCTATCTTTGCACCACTTTCATATTTTTACTTTTGCATCATGATAAAACAACTTATTGAGAACATTCCTAACCAAATTCGCCGAGCAGTTGAAATTGGTAAGAACATTTCTTTTACTCGCTCTCAAAAACCTATTCAAAATATTGTTATTGCAGGTTTGGGTGGCTCAGGCATTGCAGGCAATATCCTTGAAAATTTGGCTTATTCGCACCTTGCCCAACCCATTACGGTATGCAAAACTTACCAACTTCCTGCTTTTGTCAATGAAAATACTTTACTCATAATCTCCTCATTTTCAGGAAATACTGAAGAAACTTTATCAGCTTTGCACGAAGGATTAGCCAAAAAAGCCAAAATATTTTGCCAAACTTCTGGCGGTGAAATTGCCCAAATTGCCCAAAAACAAGCCTTAGACCACGTGTTACTTCCCGTGGAGGCCCCTTGCCCACGCCAACATTTAGCTTATTCTTTGGTACAATTATTTTTTGTTTTGAAAGGCTATGGTTTATGGCAAGTTGATTTTGAGCAAAGTTTACAAGAATTTTTAAGTATTATTGACAAAGAAAATCCCCAAATTTTAGCCCAAGCCCAAGAAATTGCGAAGTATTTTTTTCAAAAAATACCTTTGGTTTATGGGGATAATTCCCTATTAGGTATTTTGACACGTTTCCAACAACAAATCAATGAAAACGCCAAGCAGTTTTGTCATATTAATATTTTTCCTGAAATGAACCATAATGAATTAGTTGGTTGGGGCTTGCCCGCAAGTTATTACCAAAATTTTGCCGTTTTGTATATGCGAACTCCCGCCGAACACCCGCAAGTAAGCCGAAGGTTTGAAATTTGCCGACCTATCTTTGAGCAAAAAGCCCCTGTTTTGGTTGTTTATCCCAAAGGAAGTGAGGCTATTTGCCAAACATTTTATTATCTTTACCTTACTGACTGGGTTTCATGGTTTCTCTCCGAATTGAACCAAGTAGATGCTTTTGAAATCAATGTAATTAACTTTTTGAAGAACGAACTCGCTAAAAATGCCTAATTTTGAATAATGCAAACCATTGATATACAAACGCTTACAAGAAAAAATATTGCTCAATTAGAACCATATAGTTCAGCCCGCGACGAATACAAAGGCAAAGAAGGCATTTTTTTAGATGCTAACGAAAATGCGTTTGGCTCAGTGGTAGAGGTAGAAAATTTGAAACTTAATCGCTACCCAGACCCATACCAAACGGCACTCAAAGAGCGTTTAGCAGAGATTTGGGGAATATCACCTAACCAAATTTTTTTGGGCAATGGCAGTGACGAGGCTATTGACTTGCTTATTCGTGCTTTTTGCGAACCCAAACAAGACCACATTTTGATTTGCCCACCTACTTATGGAATGTACCAAGTTTCGGCAGAAATACAAAATGTCGCTTTGCAAAAAGTAAACCTAACACCTGATTTTCAGTTAGATACGCAAACTATTTTGCAAACCTTCACACCACAAACCAAATTGATTTTTTTATGTTCACCTAACAACCCAACAGGAAATTTATTAGCTTTGCACGATATAGAAATCGTTTTGCAAAACTATACACACGGCTTGGTAATTATTGACGAGGCATACATAGATTTTTGTGAAAATCCTACTTTACAGCAATCACTTTTAGTAAAATATCCTAATTTAGTGCTATTGCGTACATTTTCCAAGGCTTGGGGCATGGCAGCTCTACGACTTGGAGCGGCTTTGGCAAATTCTGAAATCATACAAATTTTGAACAAAATTAAACCACCTTACAATATAAATGAACTGACACAACACTTTGCTTTACAAGCCCTCCAATCTGAAAAAATTGCTCGAAAAGAAATGTTTGTAAAAAAGATTAAACAGCAAAAAACAATTCTGGTTGATAGTTTAGTAAAATTTCAGTTTATTGAATACATTTACCCAAGTGATGCCAACTTTCTGCTCGTAAAAGTAAAAAACGCCCAAGATTTATTTGCGTATTTAATTAAAAAACAGATAATCGTACGTAATCGCTCGAATGTAGTTTTGTGCGAAAATTGCTTGCGAATTACCATAGGTACAGCTCATGAAAATGCTATGCTTCTGCAAGTTTTGGCACAATACGACGGAGTTCAGTAGAATAGTTAGCATATTTTTTGAATAATTTTTTACTTATATTTAGTACAAAGTTTTACTTAGTACAAAGAGAAATCGTAAGGGAGAAAATTAATCCGTCTTGGTTAAATAGCAAAAAAAATTGCTTGGCAACAAAATCAGTTTTGTAAATTTGAAAGATTTTTTTCTGAATTGATTTTTTTCTATTTAAACTGCTACTCGAAGTAAGGCGTTTCCTTAAAAAGAAAAGCAAAGAAGAGAATAAAACAACAGCAAAGCCTTGAAATTGTGAAAAATAGAATTAGGCAAGTTACTCGGGATAACTATAAGCCTTGTAATTGAGATACAACACATTTGAAATCTACAATTAGCAAGCAAAAAATAGTTCATTTTCCGACAAAAAGACAATATAAGTTCTTACCTAACAAAAAAGGATACATGGAACATACAACTCACTTTCGTTTGGGTAACCACACCGATATTGGGCAAGTCCGTAGGCAAAATGAAGACTACATGGGATATTTTGATACACCAAACGGACACCTGTTTGTGGTGTGCGATGGCATGGGAGGACACTTGGGGGGCTCAGTAGCTTCACAAATGGCAGTAAAATCAGTTCGTGATTTTTTGCAAAAACAGCTTTACATTAACCCTTACCAAGCCTTGCGCGAAGCAATTGAATTAGCTAATATGAATATCTTTAATTACGCCCAGGCTAATGCCGAAGTACGTGGTATGGGAACTACCATCGTGGCACTACTTTTACAAAAAGAATTGGCATATTATGCTCACGTAGGAGATAGCCGTATCTATTTTTTGCGAAATAACCAACTCAAACGCCTTACCAAAGACCACTCCGTAGTCCAAGACATGATTGACCGAGGACTTATCACCGAAGAAGAGGCTGAAAACCACCCAAGAAGAAATGAATTACGTAGAGCTTTAGGGACAAATCCTAATAATTTTATTGTAGATGTGTGCGAAGAACCCATTTTGCTTTATGCTAACGATATATTTTTGCTCTGCAGTGATGGCTTAACAAGTTTAGTAAGTGAAAAAGAGATTGCTCAAATACTACAAACCAAAGCCGACGTCCAAGCCAAAGCTATGCTTTTAGTTGATAAAGCTAATTATTATGGAGGCTATGACAACATCACCGTGCAAGTTATTGAGCTCTCGGATAAGTTACCTCAAAATGTTATCATAAGAGCAAATAGCTTATCTAAAACCGATCCTGAAATTTACATCACACCTGTTCCTAACCCAACTATTACAGGAAATGACACAAATCCAACTTTTGAAAAGGCAAAAGAACCTTTGAGCATGAGCTCACTTTATAGTGAACCGCAAGAAACTAAAAAAAAAATTGACAGCATTCCCAAACCTAAACGTGAAAAAATAGAATACATTTCACCAAGCAATATTGATTATTATAAAATAGCTATTTGGATAATTGGCATTGTGGCAGGGATATGGTTAGCTTATTATGTCTGGGAAAATTCACTTAAAAAAGTGAAATTTAGTAATCTTTGGCAAAACTCTACTACTGCAGATAGCACTGCACGCAAAACAGAACAAAAAAACGATACCTCTACTAATCGGGTTTGGAAATATATTACCCAACATAGCAAGGAAGCTAGAGAAATTGACCGGCAATACAAAAAAGCCAAAGAAGGTTACAAAAACTTGAAGGAGAAAGTCGATAAGCTCCGTAATGCTATCAATGATATAATAGAATTGAAAGGATTCAAGCGTGGTAAACAACAAATTGATAGTCTCTTAGAAGAGAACCAAGTTGTTTCCTATATCTATAAGGGACGAGAGGATTTAGAGAAAGTTGCTAAAAAATATAATATTGATGTAAAAAAAATATTAGAAGCTAACAATTTAGTTTCTGACCGTGCTCTAGAAGTTGGTAAAGATACTTTATTTATTCCTTTGGAGATAGAAAAAAAATAATTCAGAAGAGAATATTTCTTATTTTTGGAAGTTTGGCATAAGTTAAAACTATTTTCTATAACGAATACTTAATTCAAGGCAAGTTAAACACGAATTACATTCAATTTCAAGTATGGAAACTATTATTGGTTTTTTTGATACAATTTCCAGCCCTATGCGAAGTATTATTTTGGTAGGCGGATTAGTGTTCTTTTGGATTATTGAGGGCGTTATACCTTTATTTGCTTTTCAGTATGCTAAATGGCGACACGGTGCTTTGAATATTTTTTTTACATTTACCACTGTTATTATCAATTTAGGTTTTGCTTTTTGGATAGTACAAGTAAGTGATTGGGCAAAAATGAATCAGTTTGGACTTTTGTATATTTTTGCCTTGCCTACATGGCTCTTTATGCTTTTAGGGCTAATGGTTTTAGATTTGATAGGTGCTTATTTGATACATTGGTTAGAGCACAAGGTTTGGTTTATGTGGCAATTTCACATCGTGCATCACACTGACAACTACGTAGATGTAACTACTGCCAATCGCCATCACCCAGGTGAGAGTGTATTGAGGGCTTTGTTTACTTTATTAGCTGTACTTTTAACAGGAGCACCCATGTGGTTAGTTATGCTTTACCAAACTCTTTCGGTAGCTTTTTCGCAGTTTAATCATGCTAACATCAAATTGCCCGAGAGAATAGATAAGTTATTAAGTTGGGTAATTGTATCCCCAAATATGCATAAAGTGCACCACCATTATAAGCAACCTTATACCGATAGTAACTATGGAAATATTTTTGCCATTTGGGATAGATTATTTGGCACCTTTCGGTATATGCCTGTAAATGAACCCTTGGTATATGGTTTAGATACTCATTACAACAAAAAAGAACAAAGCGATTTGACTACTCTGCTCAAAAGTCCGTTCCAGCCTTATAGAGAGCCACAAGGCAGAAAAAACTAAAAAAAATTTGCGGTTGTTATACTCAAACTTCTAGATTGATTAAACTCTCTTTAGTTAGTGGTTTGTTAATATACTCCTTTACATTAGCATACCGCTTTGATTTTTTTACATCTTTGGCATTGATAGAGGAGGTGAGCATTACAATTTTGCAGTATTCTTTTATTAGCTTCGGCAAGCTTTCAAACTCATCTAAAAATTGAAACCCGTCCATTAGAGGCATATCAATATCTAAAAAAATAATCTCTGGAAGGCAATCATTGTTTCCTACAATTTTAGCTATTTTTTCAGCATTTTTTAGAAATTCTATAGCACTTCTTCCGCCTGTGTGTGTATAAATATGTTCACATATTCCTGCTGATTCAATGATACGTTGGTTAATCAAGTTGTCTATCTCATTGTCATCAATGAGCATGACTGTATAGTATTTCTTTTTAGACATAACTTCAAAAGTTGATATAACAGGCAATTATTTTGTTAATATGATAAAAGCTAAAAGTAGTTTTGAGTTAATTTAGTTCAAAAAAAAATATTTTGCAAATATACACAAAAAAATATTTTTTCAAAAAAATACTTTTTTCATGTTAGTTTAAGTTGTTTTAGCTATTTTACGAAATACTTGGCACAATTTGAACATTTTTTTAGTATGTTTCTCAAATAATCCGTATATTTGAAAAAGTATAATTGCTATTTTGGCATAACTATTAATTCAAGAATTGCCACAATTATTTTCTTTCCTAACCTTATATGCAAAAAAAACTTGGTCTTGTATGGAGTATTTTTTGGGTGTATTTGTTTAGCACCTGCTCCTCCAATCGTGTAGTTATTTCAGACACTAATTTTGAAAAACAAGTTTCACAACAACAAAATCTCACGTTTCGATTCAACCAAGCCATTGTACCTGACTCGGTAGTGAACAAACAAACTTGGGACACCACGCAATACCTCCAATTTTCGCCCAAAGTGGCAGGCAAATTCAAGTGGATTAGTCCACGCGAAGTCATATTTTCACCTATTGAAGGTTTTGCCCCAAGTACGGACTACAAAGTAACTATTAACAAACAAAAAGTACGCAATGCTGATGATAAAGCTACAATTCAATTCCATACACCTTACCTAAACATCATAAGCACCGATGCCCTTTGGACAAGCGACGGCAAAGGCTCTTCGCAATTGCTCGTAAGGCTTAATTTTAACTACAAAGTCAATGCAAGCTACCTCAAAAGTCTGCTCAAAATGAAATTAGGACAAACTGATTTTCAGACTTTTAGAATTGCCAACGAAGATATTACCCAAAACGTGAATGTATTTGCAGAGGAGAATCCTACCGCACTTTTAGAAGGCAAAGACTTGACTATTTATATTGACAAAGGACTGCCTTGTGCTGAAAGTAATTATACCACATCCGAAGTATTGGTACAAAAAATTCGCTTACCACACAAAAATCATTTAGCTATAATTGAGGCTTCTACCGAAGTGTTAGAAACCCGTACCCAAATTGCCGTAAAAACCAACCAAGCTATTTCTCTTTCTGAACTTCGCCAAGCTATTAGCCTTAGCCCCGCTCTGCCTTTTGAAATAGAAACTACTGAAGTGGGCTTTTTGGTAAAAGCGAATTTCATACTTGGCAATACTTACCAACTTACTTTGAAAAAAGGCACAGAAGGTGTTCTCGGTGGCAAACTTTCAGAAAATTATTATACTAACGTAACCTTTGATGATGTAAAGCCTGCTATCAGTTTTGTAGCCAAAAAAGCCATTTATCTTACCAACAAAGGTAGTAAAAACGTAGCCGTGCAAATTGCTAACGTTCCAAAAGTAACGATAGAGGTGTATAAAATTTATGAAAACAATCTACTGCATTTTATCAAAGACAAACGCTATGAATTTGATGCAACCAATTATTTTGGCTACGGCTACGAAGACTATGCAGACAAAATTTATCAGCAAACCATAGAAACCAAAACTTTGTCAGGTACAAAATATGCCAAATTGCTCAATATTGATTTTGATGATATTGACCGCAAGTTTAATCGCGGTATTTACGTGGTGCGTATCATGTCGGCAAATGACCAATATATCAAAACGCAAAAAATTATCTCCGTTTCCGATATTGGACTAATGGCGAAATACGGTGAGGACGAGATTTTTGTGGTTGCTAATTCTATCATAACTGCCAAACCTTTGCCCAATGTGCAAATCCGCTTAATTAGCAAAAGCAATCAAACCATTGATAAAGCCACCACCAATGCCGAAGGTGTAGCTATTTTCAAAAATATCAAAGCAAAATATGCTCAGGAAATTCCTATGATTATTGCCTCTACCGAAACGGACTTCAACTATTTGCATATTCTCCAAACAGAAACCGATAGGTCTGAATTTGAGGTAGGTGGTATGATAGATAAACCCGCAGGGCAAGCCTACATTTATGCCGAAAGAACACTTTACAGACCAGGCGAAAAGATAAATTACAACGTCATTGTACGAGATAATGCCTGGAAACCACAAGCTAACGTACCTATCAAAATACGCATATCTGCTCCTAATGGCAGAGAAATCAAATATTTCAAAGCAACCACAGATGCACAAGGGGCTTACATGGGTGAGTTTCAAACGGCTCAAAATGCCCTCACAGGTACGTACCGAATTGCTGTTCACACCAGTACCGATATTTTTTTAGAAGACCTGACTTTGCAAGTAGAGGAATTTATGCCTGACCGAATTAAGGCTAAAATTTCGTTGGTAGAGCCTAACTACCAAGATGAACTTTTGCGTGAAGTAAACGTGGGCGATTCGGTTCGTGTAAAAATACAAGTAGCTAATTTGTTTGGTACACCTGCCCAAAACCGTAATTACAGAGTTTCGTTCCAACTGCAAAGAGCTGTTTTTAAGCCCAAAACATATAAAGATTTCAATTTTACGGTTTATACCAAAAATAACACGCCCAGCGATGAATACAATTTTGAACAATATTCCAAAGTTCTTTCACGCACAGAGCGCGAAGGTAATACCAACGAAAAAGGCTTGGCAAACGAAGGCTTTTTTATTCCACAAGAATTAGCCAATACAGGGCTTTTAGAGGGCATGGTTGATGCCACCATTTTTGATGAAACAGGTCGCTCTATTCGCAGAAACAAGAACTTTATAGTTTATACACAAAAAATATTTTTGGGTATGCAACCTATTGAAAGTTATGTAGGGACAAACTTACCTATTAGCATACAACTCATTGCTCTGGATACCCAAGAAAAGCCCACCACTGCACCAGCTCGTATCAAAATTTTGAGGCATCGTTGGCAAACGGTATTAGAGCGAAATAAACATACCAACGAAATGAACTATGTTTCTAAACGCACCTCTACCATTGTGCAAGAGCAAGAGACCGTGCTTACGGCAGGTGTCAATACCATTCAGTTTACACCTCTGCAAAGTGGCAGCTATGAAGTGCGAGTACAACTCCCTGAAAGCGAAGCCTATATCTCCTCCGAGTTCTATGCCTATAATGCAGGCATTACCGATAATAATGCGTTTCAAGTGAATAAAAATGGCAAAGTAGATATTCGGTTTGACAAAGGAAAATACAATATTGGGGAAACGGCTCAAATTCTTTTTACCACACCTTTTGAGGGTAGAATGTTAGTTACGATTGAGCGAAATGGAGTGTTGGAATACAAATTTTTGGACACCAAGCAAAAAGCCGCTGCTTATACTTTGCCCATCAAAGAAAGCTATTTGCCTAACGTGTATGTAACGGCAACTTTGATAAAACCTTTGAGCGATGGGGCTATTCCGCTCACAGTAGCACACGGTTTTGCCCCTGTCGTGGTGCAAAAACCCAGCACACAAATTAGCCTAAATATTGAAGCTGCCGAAAAAAGTGAAAGCCGACAAACTCAAACCATTAAGGTAAAAACCAATCGTGCTGAAAGTGATATTCACGTTACGATTGCCGTAGCTGACGAAGGTATTTTGCAAATCAAAAATTACCAAAGTCCTAATCCGCATAATTATTTTTACCAAAAACGTGGGCTAAATGTACGTAGTTATGACCTCTACCCGCACCTTTTCCCTGAAATGAGCGTCGGAGGCGATGGTGGTAACTTTGAGGCAAGAGCAGGGCAAGCAGTGAACAAACGTGTGAAATTGGTAAGTTTTTGGAGTGGGTTGCTCAAAACCAATACAGCGGGAGAGGTAAGTTATACCTTTACCATACCACAATTTTCAGGTAGCTTACGCATCATAGCAGTGGCTTACAAAAACGAGGCTTTCGGGGCAGCACACAAAAATATGATTATTGCAGACCCGCTTGTAATTTCCACAGGGCTACCGCGTTTCCTTAGCCCTAACGATAAAGTTACCGTTCCTGTAACCATTAGCAATACCACCGAAACCGATTTGACTACGCAAGTGCAATTAGTTACTACGCCCCAAATCAAGGTATTAAGCGACAGTCAAAAGAATTTCAATATTCGTAGAAATAATGAAACGCAAGCCGAATTTGAAATTATTGCCCAAAACGTGATAGATAGTGCCAAAATTGTAGTAAAAGCTACCGCTATGGGCAGAACGTTTAGCGAGGAGATTGATATTCACATTCGCCCTATTACAGGGTTGCTCAAACAAGCCGATTCGGGAGAATTGAAAGCAGGCAATAGTACAAGTTTTAGTTTCAAACAAGGGTGGCTACCTAATTACACCAAAACCCGCTTGTTAGTAAGCAGTTCGCCTTTGGTAGAATTTGCCAACCAATTAGAGAGCCTTATCAACTATCCGCATGGGTGTACCGAACAGGTTACTTCTACCGTTTTTCCGCAGTTATACGTGAAAAACTTAATGCAACATTTCAACAAGTCAAATAAAAACACTGAATTGGTTATTGCTGAAAATGTGCAGGAAGGCATAAGGCAAATTTTGGCAAGGCAAAATTATAGTGGTGGGTTTAGCTATTGGTTGGGAGATTACAACGTACATCCTTGGGTAAGCGTGTATGCAACTCATTTCTTGTTAGAAGCCCAAAAAGCAGGTTTTGAGGTAGAAACGCAAGCTATTGAGCGGGCTTTGAATTATTTGAAAGAAGATTTGCTAAAAAATGAAATGCAAACCATTTTCTTTTATGATGAGCAAGGCATAAAACGAAGTAAGAAAATAATGAACAAAACGACTTTGTATGCTTTGTATGTTCTCACTTTGGGCAAAAGGCGTGAGTTAGCCAGCCTCAATTATTTCAAAGAAAACATAAACGATTTGGCTACCGACTCTCGTTACCTTTTAGCAGCTTGTTTCAAACTTTTGGGTGATGCTACACAATACCAAGCCATTTTGCCACAAGGCATTGAAAGTGAACGCACCGTGAACGATTTGGGTGGAAACTTCTATTCGTACATTCGCGATAATGCTTTGATTTTGAACACTTTGATAGAAACCGATGCTCAAAATCCGTACATTCCTACTTTGGCTCGTGGGCTTTCGCAACAGATAAAAAATGCTACTTTTTTGAATACTCAAGAAAGTACCTTTGCTTTGATGGCTTTGGGTAAATTAGCACAACAAAATGCTAATAATAATCTTACAGCGAGTATCAAAGCCGATGGCGTGGAGATAGCCCAATTTACAGGCAAAGACCTCAAAATTACCCAAAACCTTGTAGGTAAAAATATCAGCATTACGGCAAATGGAACAGGTAGCCTTTATTACAGTTGGCTAATTGAAGGGCTAAACACTTCGGGCAGTTTTGAGCCAAAAGACCGCTTTATGCAAGTGCGAAAAGCCTTTTTTGATAAAGACGGCAACCCAATCAAAAACTTGACTTTTAAGCAAAATGACCTTGTTGTGGTGCGTGTAAGTGTAGTTGCTACACCACCTGCCGTTTTAGAGAATGTAGTGCTAACTGATATGCTTCCCGCAGGTTTTGAAATTGAAAATCCCCGACTTACAGGCTCTTACGATTTACCTTGGCTACAAGCCGCTACAAACCAAGAATGGGAATTGCCTGAAAATCCGCTTATTCCTACCACACCCAAAACTTCGACAAACAAACAAATGGCTGCCATACCGCAGCATTTGGACATACGCGACGATAGAATGAACTTTTACACCAAAGCCGAAGGTACGGTACAACACTATTTTTATATGGTACGTGCCGTAAGCAAAGGGACTTTCCAGATGGGACCCGCCAGTGGCGACACGATGTATAGTGGCGATTACTATTCTTACAATGGGGCAGGTACTATCCGCATTGTAGGCAAAACAGAAAACTGGAGTAATTAAAACCCTTTGTCTATTTAGCTAAATTATCAGTTTACATTTTGCATAACATACTCAAATTTTATAGGTATCTTATTGTTTTATGTCGTTACGTAGATGCAATTTGAGTAACATTTCGTATTTTGCAACGTTTTTATTAGCAAAGTGTTGTAAGATTTTATTTTCAAATGTAATTTTACTTTTTATGATACAAACTTCTCTTGCTAAAATACGTATCGCTATTGCACTTTTAATAGTGCTAACAATGATAGGTTGTTTACCGAGTGCTAATACTAGTGGTACACAACGGGGGGGCTTTAATCTAATGTCATTGCAAGATGATATTCGCTTAGGGCAACGAACGCGTGATGAAATAGCTCGCAATCCGCAACAATTTCCTATTTTGAGTGAAAGACAATTCCCTGATGCTTATCGGCATTTGCGTCGTATTACTGATGCTATTTTGAATACAGGTATGATACAATACCGTAACCAGTTCGCTTGGGAGTTGTATATTATCCGTGATGATAATACGCTTAATGCTTTTGTAACTCCGGGAGGCTACATCTATGTTTACACAGGCTTGATAAAATATTTAGATACAGAAGATCAATTAGCAGGAGTAATGGGGCATGAGATTGCCCATGCAGACCGTCGCCATTCTACTACTAATCTTACCAAAAAATACGGACTGGAAGTACTTACAAGTCTTATATTAGGTGAGACAACGCACAATACTTCGCTTATGGGAAGTTTGGTACGCGACTTGGCAGGGGTAGGTACAGGTTTGGCAAGTTTGAGTTTTAGCAGAGAAGCTGAACGCGACGCTGATGAACATTCAGTTTATTATTTAGCTAAAACTAATTATCAATGCAATGGTGCAGCAGGCTTCTTTGAAAAAATATTAGCCAGCGGAAAAGCAGGTAAAACCCCTGTATTTTTGAGTACGCACCCTAGCTCGGATAGTCGCGTGGCAGATATTAATAAAACTGCTGCTAAAATAGGTTGCCAAGCAAAACCTAGTACTATAGATAGTTATCAAGCCTTTAAGCGAAGTTTGCCTTAAACTCAAGGCTTGTAAAGTTTTGCAAAACTCTACAAGCCTTTTTTCTTTGGGTTTGCGTTTTTATTACTCTACTCTTAATCCAATAACTAATATATCGTCAAGTTGTATTTCATTTGCTTCAGCTATCCACATGTCAAGGTAGCGAGCTAATTTTTGTTCTTGCACCTCAGCGGTTTCTTGGTGTATGTTTTTCAGTATTATCTTAAAGCGTGCAGAAGTTAATTTTTTACCTTCTTTGCCTCCGAATTGGTCGCGGTAGCCGTCAGAAAAGAGATAGAACATGGTAGGATAATCTACTTTTATGGTATGTTTAGTATAGGTTCTTTGCACTTGCTTAGAATCTCCTCCTATTGGAAAAATATCTCCTTTAATTTCATACATTTTATTCTGTTGGAAATAAATAAGTGGACTTTTTGCTCCTGCAAACTCAGCTATTTTTTCATTTTTGTTGATAACTAATAAAGCTATATCCATACCATCGCGGCTAATGATATCATTTTGTTGAAAAGTATTTTTAATTGCTCTATGCAATTTAGCTAAAATTTCTTCAGGGGAATGTACTTGGGCTTGTATAATTATACCATTGAGCAAATTATGCCCTACCATGCTCATAAAAGCACCGGGTATGCCATGCCCTGTGCAATCTACTGCAGCAATAAAGAGAAGGTTTTGGAATTGAGAAAAATAGTAAAAGTCGCCACTAACTATATCTTTTGGTTTGAAGAAAACAAAACTTTGAGGTAAGTAAGCCTTAATTTTAGTAATAGAGGTGAGCATGGCATCTTGTATGTTTTTAGCATACAAAATACTTTCTTGCACAAGTTCATTTTTTTCTTGAATTTCTTGATGTTGTTTTTCTATTTTTTGGTAAGCGCGTGCATTGTGTAAGGCAATAGCTGTATAGGTAGCAATATTTGCAAGGATATCTGCGTGAACGGAAGTATAAGCATTTTTTTCTTTATGTTGTATAGTGATAACACCTAATTTCTGCTCGTTGGTGGTAAGTGGTAAATAAATAAATGATTTTCTTTGGGTAATTGCCTCAGGTAGTTCAATTTGTTGTACATATTGTGTATACTCTTTCTCAATGTCGTTAATATATACTATTTTTTGCTGCTTAAAGCACCAAACTGACAGTAAGTTGTCATTATCTAAACTATCCATACCATAAGTCATGCTCCCATTTTCTCCACCTGCAAACCACAAACAATTATTTTTTTCATCATACATACCTATTGCTACGGCAGTATTTTTCATAAGACGGCTTAGGTTATCAAATACTAACTTTACAATTTGCTTCTCGTCAAGGGTAGAAATGATTTGTCGCCCTATTTCACTTAATTTTTTAATGGTTTGTTGGGAGAGTGCAAGTTTAGCGTTTTGTTTGGTAAGTTCGGCATCGCGTTCTTTAATTTTAGCAAGCATGAGGCGAACATCTTGCGAAAGTCTGCCAACTTCATCTTGCTTGTTAATGAGTGGAATTTCACTATTGGGTGCAAAATTGCTTTGAATTACTTGGTGGATAGCAGTAGAGAGTTTTCCTAAAGGTTGGCTTAATTTACGCACTACTAACACCATTAGGAAACTTGTTAGTAGGATTGTAATGAACAGTATAGCAAAGAGTGTATAACTTACTTGTTGGTTGCGCGTTTCAGCTATTTTCAGTACTTCTATCCTGACTTGGGCTATTTCTTTCTCTAATTGTTTAATTTCTTTGCTCAGTTTTTGGGCAACACCCTCGTTTCCCCCTAACCCAATTTGTTTTTCTATTTGTGTAATCTCTAAAAAAGTATTCAAATAATTTTCTAATAGTTTATAGCTTTCTTGGGAGTAGGGCTGGTTACGGGGTATTTCATTTATAAGATTTTGCACGGCTTTTTTCAAATTCTCAATGTATTTCTCCTCCTTTCGCAAAAAATAATCTTTTTCTATTCTGCGAAGCGCAAGCACCTTTTCTAAACTTAAATACTTATTCTTTTCAATTGCGTGGATATGCACCCGCATTTTGCCTTCTAGCCCGAAATCTTTGAAGCCTCTCTTTAAGCTAAGATATACTAAATTATCAAAAAGAGTTTCTATAGCATTAATCTTGACGGCAATTTCTCTAATGGTATTTTCTACGTTGTAATGAGATGTAATATCGGATTTTAGCCCTAAAATACGTAAATTTTTACGTAATTGATTAGTAGTTTTTTTATGTTCTTGATAATAAACGCTCTCTTTGGTACGAAAAAATTGTGGATTTATGCTTTCATAAAATCGGAAATCAGATTGATAGATGTATAAGTTTTTAATTTGTAGGCTGATGTTATTAATTAAGCTAACAATTTGCTGTATATCTTTATTTTTTTGATAATACCAAAAAAAAGTAATTAAAATAAAACATACAATTGCCGCAAAAGCGGCAAATGCAGCTTGTAGTTTGTTTTTAAGGCTGTATAAAGTAAATGGATTGGGTATTTTGATAAAATTTCGTTTCTTAATCAATGTTTTCAAGGAAAAGTTGATTGAAATACACAAAATAATGCAACAAATATGCTATTTTTTTGTATGATTTACACTTTTCCTTGAAAATATTTTTCAAATTTACCGCAACATACGTATAGCTTTTTCTATTCCTTCGGCTAAACGTTCTATCTCTTGAGTAGTATTATACATAGCAAACGAGGCGCGAATAGTGCCTAATAAGCCCAAATGTTTCATAAGAGGCTGCGTGCAGTGGTGCCCTGTGCGAACTGCAATGCCTTCATTATCTAACAAAATACCTACATCTTGGTGGTGAATACCATCTAAAATAAATGAAACTACACTAATTTTCTTCTCAGCTTGCCCTACAATGCGTAGTCCTTTAATGCTTTGGAGAGTTTGGGTAGCGTAGGCGAGTAAATTATCTTCATGCTGAGCAATAGTGTTTTTTCCTATGGTTCGCACATAATCAAGAGCTGATTTGAGGGCGATGGTATCGGCAATGTTAGGTGTACCTGCCTCAAATTTATAGGGTAGTTCGTTATAGGTAGTTTTCTCAAAAGTTACTTCTTTTATCATTTCACCGCCGCCGTGGTAAGGAGGCATACTTTCCAAGAGATGTTTTTTGCCATACAAAGCTCCGATGCCTGTAGGTGCATACACTTTATGCCCTGAAAAGGCATAGAAATCACAATTTAATGCTTGTACATCTATTTCTAAGTGCGAAGCAGCTTGGGCGCCATCAATTACTGTAACTGCTCCTGCTTGGTGGGCTAAGTCAATAATTTGCTCAATGGGATTGATAGTCCCTAAAGCATTAGAAACATGTAGCACGGAGACAATTTTGGTACGTGGTGAAAGTAGTTTTTGGTATTCCTCTATAATTAATTCGCCTTTTTCATTGATAGGAATAACCTTCAATGTAGCTCCTTTCTCCTCACAAAGTATTTGCCAAGGTACGATATTAGAATGATGTTCTAAGGTAGAAATAATTATTTCATCACCTTTTTGAATATTTTGTCTGCCATAAGTTTGGGCAATTAGGTTCATAGCTTCGGTAACACCTCGCGTGAAAATAATTTGCTCTACAGAGGGAGCATTTAGGAAAGCACGTACTGCCTCGCGTGTTTGTTCGTATGCAGTAGTGGCTTTTTCTGCTAAGTGATGTATGCCACGGTGAATATTAGCATTAAACTCTTGGTAATATTGGGTAAGTGCTTCAATAACAGGTTTAGGTTTCTGCGAGGTAGCGGCATTATCTAAATAAATCAATGGCTTACCATGAATAGTTTGGTGTAAAATTGGAAAGTCAGCCCGAATTTTGGCTATGTCTAGTTGAGTAGTCATGTTCAAGTTTAGGTTTGGATAAAAAATAATCTTTGCAATAGAATAACTGCTAAATGTAGCAAAATGTATGTAGTTTTTGAAAAAAAATATGGCTTGTTTGTCTCCTTACCTGTGCTGAACTATAAATTGCGTTAGGGATCGAGAGGGCAAGCCCAAAAGGCTTGGTGTGAAGCGTAAGCAAAGCACCGAAGCGTTAGCGAAGCCCTGCAAAGCCCG
>JANWZA010000012.1 GCA_025054775.1 Microscillaceae bacterium | reverse complement strand
TGTTGATTTCTTGAGCAGTACGCCATTGCAAGAGAACTTCGGGGGTTTGCCCTATTCTTTTTGCATCAAAACTAAGTAAAGTAATAGGTAATTGAGCATTGCTATTATTTCCCAAACTCCAAGAGGAGAAAGAAGTTTGAGGGGAGCTGGTACAAATTTGTGAGGGCGGGTTAGTACAAGATAAACTAGAAGGGATGGCTTGCCATGAGCCTGCACTCCATCGATAAATGGCATCAACATTGATATTGTTAGGATTCTCTTCATCAAAAGGAAGTCTAAATCCAATGACGGTGGGATTAGAACTCACACTCGGTGAAAAAATTTGGTAAATAAGTCTTATTCCTATTCCATTGCTTGCGGTATAATGGTACCGTCTTATTTTCAAATCGTTATAGGAATGAAATGGATTTAATGTTCTAAAAGATATTCCCAATCCACCGATATCTCCTGAGGTATGATCTACGATACGATTTGTAGCTTCAATAAATCCTCCTTTCACACCTAATTCTGTGGTAGCAGTGAAATCTTTGATAAGACCTTGGTTTATGTAATCTTCTACAATTCCTCCTACATCATCTAAGAAAAGATTCTTCCCATTTAAGTTAAAGTCTCCACTGCCAAAAATTAATACTCCTCCGCTCACATGAATATCTTTATTCAAACTTACATAATTATTTGTCATTCCAAGATTAACTATCAATTCGTGCACAGTAGTAATAGAGTTAGGGAAGCCCGTGCTTTGGGGAGAAAAAGCATTGTTAAATAAATATTCGCCTAAGGGTGCGAAAGTCTGAGAGCCAGTAACTGCAATACTTCCCATGACTCCATTTGTATTTGCCGTCATAATTTGACCATCATCAGCTAAACTAAAACTACCAGTTCCCGCTACTTGGTAGGTGTTACATTCAATGACTCCTTCAATATTCAAATGATAAGGATGATTCACGATTAAATTTCCACCTTCTAACCTTAAAGTACCAACACTTGATATAGTAATTGAATTGGAAGCCACTACACCACTAGGGTTGTTAATTACGATAATAGCATCTGAAGTAGAAAATACATCTCCCGTGTTTTGCATAGTTGTGCCATTATATTCGTAAATTGCGTTTTGATGGTAATTTCGCATTCCTGTTACTTGTATGCTACCTTGTGATGAAGATAATGAAATACCATCAACATTAGCCGTTTTTAGAATAGCGTCTTGCGATAGTGTAAAATTACTTCCTACTCCTAATACTATACTACTAGCACTGCAATCGATCGTAGCATAAGTACTGATAGTAAGATCAAAACCGTTCATGTCCAAATTCCCTACTTGTAATTTAAGAAGACCATCAATGTCAATAGTAATATGGTTTACACTGGTTACTCCGGCGGGGTTGTTAATAAAAAGATTTTCTACATTGCTAGGTAAACCATCTCCTGTTACTTGGGGAGAAGTACCATTGTACTCGTAGGTTGAGTTTGAATTGAAAGTACGAACTCCCGTTACTTGCACGCTCCCATTCATAGCAGTTGCGCTAATACCATTTATATTAGCGGTAGTAAGTTTAGCAGAAGAAATCTCAAAACTGCCTGGCCCATTTACTACTCCTGTGGCTTCGAATATAATACCATGATTACTACTAGAATTAGATCCAATAAGTAATTTTCCCCCCGAATCAACGGTAATTGTACCTCCATTTTCTACCACTACCTGGTCTATAACAACAGTATTTGGTACGGTAGCATTATGTCCATTTCTTATTGTAATCACACCACTAAGACTACTTGGTGGAAAGAACGCAGGTATCCAGCTGTTACCATTATAGTATTCCCAGTTTACAGGGCTAGAGAAGTTCGTATTCCCATTTGTGCGATAGTCTCCTAAAGACTGAGCGTTTGTTATGTAGGTACATAAAAAAGTTAAAGTAAAAACCTTCCCCCAAGCTCCAATTATGAAGGTGAGAGGTGTAGATTTACCTGCCATAAACAGCAAAAATTTTATTTGATTTGTAATTAAAAACCATTTGTAAATACTTATTTTTCGTGAGTAAATATAATAAAATTTTTTTTTAATTGAAAAAAAAAAGATTTTATTTTTCAATTTTGTTTACTTCCAAAATTTTACTTGTTGTATGTAGAAGCTAGGTTTATAAAAAATGTGTATTTTCCACAAAATAGAAGCCTGTTTGATGGAGGTAGTTACAAAGATAGAGGTTTGGGCAGATTTAGCTATTTCAAAGATACCCATCTTATATGCTGAAAACTTACAAGGAATATCAGGAAAAACTAACCCTTACTTTTTAGAATGTACTAATTCCATCTATCATATTCTTAGAATGTACTAATTCCATCTATCATATTCTTTGGCAATTTCTTTAGCTACTACCTCTCCTGAAATAAGCGAAGGCGGTACACCTGGGCCAGGTACAGTGAGCTGCCCTGTATAAAACAAGTTTTTTACTTTCTTACTTTTGAGCGAAGGTTTGAGAATAGCAGTTTGCGTTAGGGTATTTGCTAAACCATAGGCATTGCCTTTGAACGCATTGTAATCGTTTTTGAAATCATTATGAGCATAGCTCCGCTGAAATACAATATGTTGGCGAATGTTCTCACCTGTAATTCTTTCAAAACGGTCAATTATTATCTTAAAATAGTGTTCTCTAATTTCTGGCTTGTCTTCCAAATCATGTGCCGTAGGGATAAGAAAAAATAAGTTTTCACATCCTCGGGGAGCCACACTCTCATCGGTAACAGAAGGGACAGATACATAAAACAACGGATTTTGGGGCCATCGTGGTGTGGTATAAATTTCGTGGGCATGTTGCATAAAGTCGGTATCAAAAAAAAGATTGTGGTGCAAGACATTTTTGAGTTTTTTATTCAAGCCTACATAAAAAATTAAGCAAGAGGGAGCTAGAATACGGCTTGCCCAATATTTTTCTGAATATGATTGATATTCAGGAGGTAGGAAATTGGTTTCTGCATGGTGATAATCTGCTCCCACTACTACTACATCAGCCTCAAAATCATTGGTTTGGGTAATCACTTTGTAAGCTTTTCCTTGCCTTATAGCAATTTGTTTTACATCTTGGTTAAAATAAAATCTTACACCTTGTTCTTGGGCGAGAGTTTGCATAGCTTTTACAATTTCATACATTCCTCCTATAGGATACCACGTTCCCAAAATTATGTCAGCATAGTTCATAAGGCTGTAGAGAGCAGGCGTATTTTCAGGTAAAGCTCCCAGAAAAAGAATAGGAAATTCCATGAGTTGAATAATTTTTGGATTTTTGAAGAACCGCCTCACATGAGTATGCATAGATTGAAATACATCCATGTGAAATAAAGCTACAAGCAAACGGCTATCCGCAAATTCCCAAATGGAACGGCTAGGCTTATATACTAAATCTTGGATTCCTACACGGTATTTGTAAGCAGCTTGAGCTAAAAATTTGGCTAATTTTTTACTACTTCCTGCTTCAATTCTTTCTAACATTTCGCTAAATTCGTGCATATAAGCAGGAATGTTCCAAATATCATTTTCACCAAAAATAATACGATAGGAGGGATTGAGCCGTACTAATTCGTAATAGTCGCTTACTCGTTTGCCAAACTGAGCGAAGTATCGTTCAAAAACGTCGGGCATCCAATACCAACTAGGCCCCATATCATATCGAAAGCCCTGACTTTCAAACATTCTAGCTCTACCTCCTGCAATGGCGTGTTTCTCTAACAGACTCACCTCATATCCTTTTTGAGCTAAAAAAGTAGCTGCAGACATACCTGCAAAACCCGCTCCAATAACAACAATTTTCTTAGTAAAAGAAGGCATAATTCTTCTGTTAAAATGAAAAAATAATATTCACAAACTTAATCAGAAACTACAAAGGTTTGTAAGTTGTTTGAAAATAAACGAAACTTGAAAATAACTATTCTCTAACTTACCTTTCCAATTACTATCTTTTATATTCTTTTCAGTTGAGGCAAAGAGGGGAACTACTAGAAAAGTAGATAAAGTAGATAAAAGAGTGATTTTTCATAATGATTGAAAGGGCAAGCCCGAATGGCTTAACATGAAGCACTAAACGTAAATAAAGTCCTGCAAAGTCTCGCCCCTTTACTTTTGCTTAGCTTAAGCAGTAAAAGGAATGCTTAAAAAAATGTTAAAGAAAATCATGGGTAAATGTTTCTTTGTAACTTGAATGGAGTTTATAGAAATATTTTAAGAGAAATTAGCACTGAAAATCAATAAGTTATGGGTTAGATTTATGCTACTTACAAATTCTAAACAATGTCTATTTTTTCATATTTGAAATCTTATAACTATTTTTACTAGGGTTTATGTGGCTTGGATATTTTGATATACTTAGCCTCAACAAACGCTAAAAAACTTTGTGTATTTTTTTGCTATTCAGCTTACAAACTAAAAATTACCTAAGAACTTGTTTTTTATGACACAAGAAGAACGCCAAGTTGCTATGCAGGTAGCTCACTACTTGTTAGCAATTCAAGCGGTGCAATTTCGGTTTGAGCCTCCTGCTTTTAAGTGGTCTTCAGGTTGGAACTCCCCAATATATTGTGATGTAAGGCAAACGCTCTCCTTTCCTGAAATTCGTAGCTTTCTGAAGAAGAATTTGGTTTCGCTTATTCAAAGTAAGTTTTCAAAAGTATCTATGATTGCAGGGGTGGCTACGGCAGGTATTCCGCAGGGAGTTTTGGTGGCTGACTCGCTAAATTTGCCTTTTGTATATGTTCGCTCTAAGCCCAAAGAACATGGTAAAGAAAATTTGGTAGAGGGTTCACTTTTTCCTGATGCCCAAATTGTCGTAGTTGAAGACGTAATTTCTACGGGAAGAAGTAGCCTGCAAGCAGCTGAGTCCTTACGACATAGTGAGCCAAGTGTACGGGTATTAGGAATAGTGGCAGTGTTTAATTACGGCTTTGACATAGCTATGCGTGCTTTTCAAGAGGCAGGGATTTTGGTGGAAAGTCTTTGTAACTATAATACTTTGCTTATTGAAGTGCAAAAAAGATATGATTTGAGCGAAAAGACAATGGCATCTTTACACGAATGGCGTAATAGTCCTGAAACGTGGTGTCTTGAAAGCCCCATCCTTTGATTTCTATTGTGAAATATTTTGGGATACTTTTTGGATTTTAGTTTCTATAAAGGCACAAAGCACTTCAAAAGCATTATCAAAATGATGATGATTAGGAATTATTAAATCTGCTTCATAACGGTAAGCTGCAATATATCGCTTATATGAGGGAGAAACATGCTTTTCATATCTATACAATACGTCGTGTAAATCATAACCCCGCTCTTGATTATCGCGCAAGATACGGCGTTTGAGGCGAATATGCTCTTCTACATCAATAATAATTTTGAGATTTAGCAATTCTCTAATAGGTTGATAGTGAAAAATGAACAAACCTTCTACCAAAATAACAGGAGCAGGCTTGAAGATAAGCAAATCAGGCGTTTTCTGGGGGTTATTGAAGGTATATTCTAATTTTTCTACTATCTTTCCTTGACAAAGCTGGAAAATATCTTCATAAAATTTATCTAAGTTTACAGCCTCGGGAAGGTCAAAATTGACTACTCCCTGCTCGTCTATTTGCTGCTCCTCAATTGGTTTGTAGTAATGGTCTTGTGAGATGAGGCAAACGTCAGTTTCTTTGAATTGCTTGAGCAGGCGTTTAAGTAAAGTTGTTTTACCTGAGCCACTTCCGCCCGTGATACCGATAAGATAGGGTTTCATTGGATAAAAGACTAAAAAAATACTTGGTAATTGGAATTAGGGAAGCATTACCAAATATTGTACGCAAAGATATAATAGAAAAACAAAATAGAAAGTTGTTTAGATAGTTCAGCCTGCTAGATTTTTAGCTTTTCTTGTTGGCACAAGCAAGTAAATGCTTGTACCTCTTATGAAGATAATTTTGATGAAAGCAGTTAAGTAGGTATGCGATGCTATGATTTAGTTGATTTCTAGTTTGATTTTCAAGGATTTACTTTTATAGGATACAAGAATCACTTTGTTTTTTTAGGTATACTTTACACCAAACTTTTGTATTTGATACGTTTGGGAGCTTCCTCACCGAGGCGCTTTTTGCGATTCTCTTCATATTCTGAATAATTGCCTTCAAACCAATAGACTTGCGAATTACCTTCGAAAGCTAAAATATGAGTAGCAACTCTATCTAAAAACCACCTGTCGTGAGAAATTATGACAGCACAGCCTGCAAAGTTTTCAAGGGCTTCCTCTAGGGCGCGCATGGTGTTTACGTCAAGGTCATTGGTTGGCTCGTCAAGTAAAATGAGATTTCCACCTTGTTTCAAGGCCATTGCTAGGTGAACGCGATTACGTTCTCCTCCTGAGAGCATACTGATTTTTTTCTCTTGGTCTGCTCCGCTAAAATTGAATTTGCTTACGTAAGCACGTGCATTTACTTCTTTTCCTCCTAGTGTTATCACCTCTGCACCTCCAGAGATAGCCTCAAAAACGGTTTGGTCGGGTTTGAGGTTGTCATGTTCTTGGTCTACGTATGCAATTTTTACTGTTTCACCTATTTCAAATTCCCCTGTATCGGGTTTGACTTGCCCTATTATTAGCTTAAATAAAGTAGATTTTCCTGCACCATTCGGTCCAATAACACCTACAATGCCTGCGGGTGGCAGCGAAAAGCTGAGATTTTCAAACAGAAGTTTGTTACCATAGGCTTTGCTAACATTTTTTGCCTCAATTACTTTATTTCCTAAACGAGGTCCAGGTGGAATAAATAGTTCTAATTTTGCTTCCTTTTGTTTAATCTCTTCGTTAAGTAGTTTTTCATAATTATTCAAGCGGGCTTTGTTTTTAGCTTGGCGAGCTTTGGGAGTCATACGTATCCATTCAAGCTCACGTTCTAGAGTTTTTTGGCGTTTGGATTCGATTTTTTCCTCTTGGGCTAACCGATTTTTCTTTTGTTCTAACCACGAGGAGTAATTACCTTTCCAAGGAATTCCCTCGCCTCGGTCGAGTTCTAAAATCCAGCCTGCTACATTATCTAGGAAGTAGCGGTCGTGGGTAACGGCAATTACTGTGCCTTTGTATTGTTGCAAATGTTGCTCTAACCATTGTACTGACTCGGCGTCAAGGTGGTTAGTAGGCTCGTCCAATAGCAATATATCGGGTTGTTGTAGAAGTAAGCGGCAAAGGGCTACTCGTCTTTTTTCACCTCCTGAAAGTACAGCAATGGGAGTATCAGGTGGAGGACAGCGTAGAGCATCCATAGCTTTTTCTAACCTTGCGTCTAGAGTCCAAGCATCTAGTTGGTCTAGTTTTTCTTGGACTTTGCCTTGCTCTTCTAAAAGCTTATCATAATCAGCATCAGGTTCGGTAAATTTGAGGTTAATTTCCTCAAATTTATTTAGTAAATCCACTGTTTCTTGTACGGCTTCTTTTACCACTTCTATTACGGTTTTAGTTTTGTCTAATTCAGGCTCTTGCTCTAGCATTCCCACACTATATCCTGGGGAGAACACTACTTCTCCTTGATAGTCTTTATCTTTACCTGCAATAATTCGTAAAAGTGAGGATTTTCCTGAGCCATTTAGTCCTATTACTCCGATTTTTGCCCCATAGAAAAAAGAAAGGTAGATATTTTTCAGTACCTGTTTTTTAGGAGGGTAAGTTTTGCTCACCCCTACCATTGAAAAGATTATAGTTTCGTTTGCCATATTAAAAAGGGTTAAGCGACAAAAATTTTTACAAATGTATTTATTTTAGCGAAAAAACAACTGTTTTGTAACAAAACTCGTGCTTTATAGTGTTAATTTTTTTGAGAACTAATATTTGGCGAAGTTATTGCTATTTTCCAAAAAAGTATAAACTTGCTCTCTTAAAGTTCCTTTTTTCGTAAAATATGCATATTAAATCTAAAGGCTTGATTTTGATTACGGTCTTATCTTTTACCATAATTAGTATCTCTTTTTACGTTTATCAAATTCTAAGGACAGCGAATTTTCAAATAGGCAAACCTGATATTTATTTTTACATTCCCACAGGGGCAAAGTTTAAGCAAGTATTGGATAGCCTAAAAAAGAAACGAATTGTACATGATGAAGTATCGTTTGCTTTTTTATCTAAATTGCTCAACTATCAAGACAATGTAAAGCCAGGTAGATACTTAATCAGAAGAAATGCGAATAATTGGGAAGTAGTACAAATGCTTCGCAAAGGGCTGCAAACTCCTATTAACATTTCCTTTCACAATATCCGTTTAAAAAAAGATTTGATAAAAGCTATTGCCAAAGAATTAGAATTTAGCGAACAAGAGTTGGCTAATATCTTGAAAGACAATACCAAATTAGCCAAATATGGCTTTGATAGTACTACAGTTATGGCTATGTTCTTACCAAATACTTACCAAGTGTATTGGAATATCTCAGCTCAAAGTTTTGTGGATAGAATGTATAAAGAATACCAAAATTTTTGGACAAAAGAGCGCCGCCAAAAAGCCCAAGAATTAGGACTTACCCCTATTCAAGTAAGTATTTTAGCCTCCATAGTACAAGCAGAAACCACCAAAGAAGATGAAAAGCCCCGAATTGCAGGAGTATATATCAACCGTCTGCGGAAAAATATGCGACTAGAAGCCGACCCCACCGTAGTATTTGCTCACCAAAATTTTAACCTTAAACGCGTGCTTAAAAGCCATTTAGAAATCGACTCTCCCTTCAATACTTATCGCTATCCAGGACTACCTCCCGCTCCTATCAATTTGCCTACTACCCGTAGCATTGAGGCAGTTCTGAATTATGAAAAACATAATTATATGTTTTTTTGTGCCAAAGACGATTTTTCAGGTTACCATAACTTTGCCGTAACCTCTGCCGAACACAACCGCAATGCACAGCTATACCATAGAGCATTAGCCCTGCGTGGAATAAGATAAGAAAATTTTAATTCGAATAAAAAGTTTAATTTAGCACGAAATTACAATCATAAAGTTATTACTCAATTTCATTCACTTTATCCCTTAACCATAATGAAACAATATATCAAAAGCATACTTCTTGCTTTTATTCTTTGCCTTACGGTTTATTCTAGGCTATCTGCCCAAGAAAAGCCTCCTGCTAACTGGTTTAACCTTGACGAGCAACAAGACGGTATACGCGGTGTAAGCACAGAACGTGCTTATCGAGAACTCCTGAAGGATAAACAGCCTAAACGAGTAGTCATTGTAGGAGTAATTGACTCAGGGGTAGATATTCAACATGAAGACCTACAAACCAAACTTTGGAAAAATACCAAAGAAAAAGCAGGTAACAAAAAAGATGATGATAAAAATGGCTATATTGATGATATTGACGGCTGGAACTTTATCGGTGGTAAAGATGGAAGAAATATCAAACAAGACAATCTAGAAGTTACTCGTGAGTACGTCAGGCTTTCCAAACTTTATAAGGATAAAAAAGAAAGTGATTTCTCAGGCAAAAAATTAGAAGAGTATAAATATTACCTTAAAGTGAAAGAGGATTTTGAAAGCAAACTCAAAGAAGCCAAGCAAAATCTTTTTGGATTTAAATTTTTTTATATGGAATACACTTCTAACGTAAAAATCTTAAAAAAATACCTTAATAAACCTGAAACAGCCTTCTTAACCGAGCAAGAGGTAAAAGCCATCGGCGACAGCGTGAGCAGCGAAATAAAAGAAGCACGTAATCAATTTCTTAATGTTGCACAATTAGGTTTAGACGAGGAGGGCATGAAAGAATACATGGAATATTTAGAAAATAAAGTAAAATATTCCTACAACCCTGACTTTGACCCCCGCAAAGAAATTGTAGGAGATGACTATGATAACCTGAAAGAAAAAGGGTACGGTAATAATGACGTAATTGGCACCGATGCCAAACACGGTACCCACGTAGCAGGAATTATTGCCTCTAATCGCGATAATGAAATCGGTATCAAAGGTGTGGCAAACAGCGTGTTAATTATGCCCATTCGTGCCGTTCCCGACGGCGATGAGCGCGATAAAGACATAGCTAATGCCATTCGTTATGCCGTAGATAATGGAGCAAATATTATAAATATGAGTTTTGGTAAAGGCTATTCACCTCACAAAGCCATCGTAGATGAAGCCGTAAAATATGCCGAGTCCAAAAATGTACTCTTAGTACATGCCGCAGGCAACGAAGCCCTAAATTTAGACGAGTCCCCTAATTTCCCTAACCGACGTTATGCCAATAGCACTCAACAAGCCGAAAATTGGATTGAGGTAGGTGCCTCTTCATGGGGTAATGAAGATAACTTCGTAGGTAGTTTCTCTAATTATGGCAAAACCACAGTAGACGTTTTTGCCCCTGGAGTAGATATTTACTCTACTATTCCAAACCAAAAATACAAAAATGAAAGTGGTACAAGCATGGCAGCACCTGTAACCTCTGGCGTTGCCGCTTTGATTATGGCTTATTACCCTGAATTCTCTGCTAAGGAAGTTAAAGAAATTATCTTGAAGTCTGCAGTAAGATATCCTAACAAAAAAATCAATAAGCCCAAAGAAGGAGAAGCGAAAAATAAAGAGTACACTACCTTAGACCAACTTTGTATCACAGGTGGTATCGTAAATGCTTATGAAGCACTCAAATTAGCTGAACAGATGAGTAAAAATAAAAAGAAGTAACAATCCTTTCACCTTCAGTTTTAGAAATACAGGTATTTGATAAACTCAAATACCTATTTTTTTCTGTCAAGCAAAAGTCAAATTTTGAAAAAATATTATTAAGTCAATTACCCAAACTACTACTATATTTTACTATATTTCACCTCGTTTGTTATTTTTCTGTTAATTTTGCAGAAATCAAAACTAATGAGTTTCCACTCTTACTCTTTTGGGCATATGCAATATTACAATTCTATTATTGAGACCATAGGTAATACCCCTTTGGTTAAGTTGAATAAAATCTTTAAGGGTATTAAAGGTACAATATTGGCAAAGGTAGAATATTTTAATCCCGGCAATTCAGTTAAAGACCGCATGGCAGTAAAAATGATAGAAGATGCCGAAAAAGCAGGTATTCTTAAACCTGGAGGTACTATTATTGAAGCTACCTCAGGCAATACAGGCATGGGCTTGGCACTTACTGCAATTGCCAAGGGATATAAGTGTATTTTTACTATGGCAGACAAACAATCGCAACAAAAAATAGATATTTTGCGTGCCGTAGGGGCAGAGGTGATTGTATGCCCTACTAATGTAGCTCCTGATGACCCACGTTCCTATTATTCAGTAGCACGTAGATTAAATAAGGAAATCCCTAATTCTTTTTATCCTAACCAATATGACAACCTTTCTAATTCAGCAGCTCATTACGAAACCACAGGTCCAGAAATTTGGCGACAAACTGACGGAAAAATCACCCATTTTGTAGCTACCGTAGGCACTGGGGGGACAATGTGTGGCACAGCAAAGTACCTCAAAGAGCGAAACCCTAAAATCTTCTGCTTAGGGATTGATACCTATGGCTCGGTATTTAAGAAATACAAAGAAACAGGTATTTTTGATGAAAATGAAATCTACCCTTACCTCACAGAAGGGTTCGGAGAAGATATCTTGCCCAAAAATGTAGATTTTGATTTGATAGATCAATTTATCAAAGTAACGGATAAAGATGCCGCAATCATGGCACGCCGACTAGCGCGTGAGGAAGGACTTTTCGTGGGTTGGTCATGTGGCTCGGCAGTTTTTGGGGCACTAGAATATGCACGCCAACACTTAAAAGAAGAAGATGTAATGGTAATTATTCTACCTGACCACGGTACAAGATATTTAAGCAAAATCTATAATGACGCATGGATGAAAAACCACGGCTTTTTAGAACAGCGCGACTTTGCCACAGCGCGTGATATTGTGAAATATCACCAAAAAATAGGACGAAAAGAATTAATTACAGTAGACAAAGGAGTGAAAGTCATGGAAGCTATACGCATTATGGGCAAAGAAGGAATTTCCCAACTACCCGTTACCGATGGTGAGCATTTCGTAGGAAGCATTACAGACTCCAAAATGCTTTATCAACTAATAGAAAACCCAGAATTAAAGGATAGACCTGTTTCAGAGGTTATGGGTAAACCTTTTAAGTTCGTAGCCTTAGACAACACCCTTGATGTTCTATCCTCCTTGATTGATAGTGAAAACAAAGCCCTTCTAGTACGTGATGACGACTATAAAATACATATCATTACTCAAGCAGATATTTTAGCAGCTATGGCAGGCTAAATTACGAAATTACAAAGCACTATATTTTTACTCCCTTTAGTAAGATTTGCTTACTACACGTTATACCAAAAAACAAAAATGCTCCTTAATTTTCTCTCAATGTTTTTGAAAATCAAACCAACTCTTAGGCCCTGACTCGAGCCTATAAGATTACTTTTTTATACCGTTTTCAACAGGGTGCAACAATAGAATAGCACTCTCTAAACTATCGGCAACTTGGAAAGCGTTATTAAGTGATACTTCAACATTTATTTATTAGCTTTATTTACCATATCTGAAACTTCAGAGAGCAACTGCTCAGCACGATGACGTGTTTGGCTAATTACTTTTTCGCTCTCTGTTTTAGCTTCACTATAAGCTACCTCTTTGCCTTCTACTATCTCCTCTACTAAATCGCTAATCTGGCTCCCGTATTTAGAAAACTCATAAGAAAGTTTAGCTCGTAGGTGTTTACCTTTGGAAGGAGCATATAGCAAACCTAAAATACCCCCTGTGGCAACACCTAGTAGAAAGGTTATTATATAGTTTGTGGTTTTGTTCATTGGTCCAAATGGAATGTTTTGAATACTTTGTCTGAGTTTTCACAAATATACGTAAAAAACTCGTGTTCAGCTAACTTTTTGTCCTCAAATTATTCATTATTTTATTGTAATTAGTAACCTCTGAAAGTATTATGCTGATTCTTAATAGTTTATCCTTCAGATAGTGAACAGATAACTAAGACAAAAGCACAATTTTTTGTAGCTTTGCAAGTATTTTTAATTTCACTTACATTTTGTTTGCAGCAAAAACGTATGGAAAAATCACCTTATTTAGTATTGCTTTATTATCACTTTACAGTGATAGACAATCCGAAAGAATATCGGAACGAACACCACCAACTTTGCCTTGACCTTGACCTGCGAGGCAGAATTATCATAGCTCACGAAGGGCTTAACGGTACAGTATCAGGAACGCGTGAAAACTGTGAAAAGTACATGCAAATTGTCTCACAAGATGAGCGTTTCAAAGGCATTGAGTTTAAGGTAGATTATGCTAATCAGATGACCTTCCAAAAACTAAATGTACGGCTTAAAGACGAATTAGTGCATGCAGGGCTTAAACATATCAACCCAGCTTTGAAGCCCAAAGGTAAGTATATTGAGCCAGAAGAGTTTAAGCAAATTAAAAACCGAGAGGATGTTGTCATTTTAGATGTACGTTCTAATTATGAGCATCGCTTGGGCAAATTCAAAAATGCAGTTACACTGGATATTGAAAATTTTAGAGATTTCCCGTATAAACTACACGAGTTGGAACAGTATCGTGATAAAACCATTATTACCTATTGCACAGGAGGAATTAAATGTGAAAAAGCAAGTGCTTATTTGATAGAAAATGGCTTCCGCAACGTATATCAATTACATGGGGGTATTATTAGATATGGTTTAGAAACCGACGGCGAGGACTTTGAAGGCAAATGTTATGTATTTGACAACCGCATTGCCATAGATATTAACCGTAAAAATCCAAGTATTATTTCTCAATGTTGCGTCTGTGGTACACCTTCAGCGCGTATGGTGAACTGTGCCAACCCTGAATGTAACTTACATGCGCCTATGTGTGAGGAGTGTGGTTGGAAAATGGACGGAGCCTGCTCTTTGGAGTGTAAGCAAGCACCTAAAAAACGCCCTTACGACGGTACAGGCTACTATCCTACAAAACTTAATGGGTATAATCCTCGCAAAAATTCAATACGATAAAGGCTTTACCTACATAAATTACTTTTTATGTAGGCAAGTATTTGAGAAGGAAGAAAACAAGTAGAATTATTTTAGCAGGATTTAGTTGCAAAAATTATTTTAATGTATATTGCTCAACATGTTCAATATACTTACCAAAGTCTCTACCCCCTCTTGCTCACTTTTAAGCAATCTTTCATTTTCGGACTTGGGAGGGAGGGAGTTTTCCCTGTTCGTCTCTGCATCAGATTTGTTGGCTTGAGCAAGACGTGCTTCGTAATTCTTTTGTAGAATAGGCAAAGGTATCCATCGTTTTTCTATCCAACAATAGCCTTCGGCATTGGGAATAGTCTTTTTGTAATCAAACACAGGATTGTTATAGTAAGCGTATCCTGGGTGATGGTATTTTCGTTTATTTTGCAAAGCAAATTCAATTTCTTTGAATAGAGTAAAATAGCCCAAATTTCGGTGCGACTCTTCAGGCAGATAAGCGGCTATAGTGCTGTATTGAGTTTTGCCTGCAATGTCAAAATAGCTTACAGCTATGAGACGATCTTTATCATATACGCACACTTGGTATGAGGGGAAAGGAATAGTTTCAGAGACTATCCACGAATGTATGCTACTATAACTTTGAAATCGATACTCTTCCCATGCATCAAAGAGTGCTAACTGTTCATCATCTAATTGTAGAGGGCGAATAATTGTTTTCAAATCTTGATTTTTAGCTAAAATCTTTTTTTGTTTTTTAGTAAACTCAAAAGGAATGGTAAGATTATAGCGTAAGGGCATACATTCTAATTTGGTGGTGCCATAGTCGCTGTAATAAAACCGGCGTCTAAGGAAACTTTTGCCTATTCTGTCCCAGCCTTCTGCTAATAACTTTTCCCAACGCTTTAATGAAACGCGTTTACGCTCAAAGAAATCATTTACTTGAAATTCTAACTCATTCATGTCCATAGTGCCTTAAAAAAGAGGGTAAGGGAAGTTGCAACGTAGAAAATAAAAGTTGTACATCTGCCCAAAAATGGGGGTATGATTTAGAAACTACTTGAGGTTGTTCAACCTCTAAATCACAAAAAACCCCTAATACTGCGAATGCCATCGCCATGCGATGATCTTGATATGTTTGAATAAATATAGTTTTGGGTAATTGTAAGTTCTGCGTATCCAAGTACCACTTACTGTTCCTTTCCTTCAAGGATACACCTATTTTAGCTAATTCGTTTTGCAAAGCGATGATTCTATCAGTTTCTTTGATGCGCAAGCTTTCTATTCCGCTAAATTCAGCATCTGTTTGTAACAGAGCCGCGCAAACTGCAAAAGTTTGTACTAAATCAGGACAATGCGTACAATGCAGTACAAGTTTTGGGGGTGTGCATTGACTTGGATGAAAACTCAAAAGAGCCCCTTGGTTATCAAAAGTTGTAAAAATCCCCCATTTTTGCATCACCTCTTTAATAACGCTATCACCTTGCAAAGAGTTGCTTTTTAGCCCAACAAGTTTAATTTTTAGACCCAAAAATTGCTTTTTCCAGGCTAATATAGCTAAAAAACTATACCAATAACTCGCCGCTGACCAATCAGCCTCTACATGAAATGTTACCACCTGGTAACGCTGTGGCGCTACTTGCAATAAGTTACCTCTTTGTAGAGTTTGTACGCCGAAGTATTGCATTTGTTGGATGGTCATGGCAATATACGGCTGTGAAATTACTTCGCCTAATAAATTAATAACTAACCCCTTAGGCAAAAGGGGAGCTATCATAAGCAAAGCCGAAATGTATTGACTGCTCACATCACCTCTTACTGCTACCTCATGCTTTATTTGGGCATATCGCTTAGGGCTGATTGCCTGAACTCGTACAGGTGGATAACCTATTTTATTTGTGTAATGTACTTCAAATCCAAGCGAGTTGAGAGCATCTACCAACACCCCGATAGGTCGTTGATGCATACGCTCCGTGCCGTACAAGTATTGAGTTCGGTTGGTTACTGCAAAATATGCTACCAAAAAACGCATTACCGTCCCTGCATCATGGACATTACTCTCTTTGCTTTGGGTATGTAAAAGTGAGTACATAATTTGTGTATCACGAGCAGAGGACAGGTTTTGCACTCGGCTTGTGTTTTGTGTTTGCCCTGCTTGGAAGTGAGCTAAGGCTTCCAACATTAAAGCCCGATTGCTTTCACTTTTAGAAGCAGGCAGAGCAATGGTTACAAGCATAAGTCATAAAGAGAAAATTTGAGTAAAACTCTTGAGCAAAAAGATAGCTTTTTACCAAATTATACTATCTTGCAACGTGAGAGAGAAAAATATGTTTTGACTCTCTCAATAGCTTAAAACTTGTTAAATCCTTACTTTGTTAGCTATGAATACATTTTTTTTCCAAACTTATACTCCTATTCTGCAACAATTTGGCATCAATCAATTAGAGGAATTACTGCAAGCCTGGTCCGAACCGCATCGCTATTACCACACACTTACGCATCTACAAAACCTCTTAACCAATATTGATTTGTTGAAAGCAAAACAAGCAATTACACAACAAGAGTATGCTATCTTGGTAATGGCTGCCTTTTTTCACGATATTGTCTATAATCCTAAACGCCAAGATAACGAACCGCAATCGGTTGAATTTTTGAGACAACGCGCTAGCCCACATCCTGATTTAGATACCATTTGCCAAATCATTTTGGATACGCAAACGCACCAACCTAATAGCTATTTAAGTGAATTGTTTATTGAATTGGATATGAAAATTGTAGCCAAAGGTGATTTTCAAGCCCTACTTCAGTGGGAAAAAGCTATCATGAAAGAATATCAATACTTGGATTATGGTCTATACCTTACGGAGCGGAAATTATTCCTTGAACAATTGATAACACAATATCCGCAAAATGCCTATAATTTACGGGCTTTGATAGATTACCTAACCGAACAGAGACCACGTATAGGTGTTTATGCAGGTTCGTTTAATCCGTTTCACAATGGGCATTACAATATTTTGCAAAAAGCAGAAAAAATTTTTGATAAAGTAATTGTAGCGCGTGGCGTAAACCCTGACAAATTAAAACAAGAATCAATACAATCAATACACCAACTTAAAGTGTTGGCCTTTCGACAAACTGAAGAGTTTACAGGGCTATTAACTGATTACTTGAAAAGTAAAGAAACCTTTGCCGATATTACACTCATACGTGGCCTTCGCAATGGCTATGACCTAGACTATGAGGTGAACCAACTCCGCTTTATGGAGGAAATGAAACCTGATTTGAAAATTGTATTCATTCCTTGCGATAGTGAATTTGAACATATCAGCTCTTCAGCTATTAAAAATTTAGAGAGAATCAACCAAGGGTTAGGCAAAAAATATCTACCTGAATAAAAAAAGGCTGATAATCAATGTTTTGAAAAGAAAATGAAAAAAAAGTAACACAATATTTTGCAAATAAAAATCAAAGTTCTAATTTTGCAGTCCAATCTTGAAATAAGCTAAAAACGAAATAAGTACGGTGACGTAGCTCAGTTGGTAGAGCAAAGGACTGAAAATCCTTGTGTCGGTGGTTCGATTCCACTCGTCACCACTTCTAAAAGTAAAAGGTTGGAAAAAGGTTGTTAAGCATAAAATAAAAAGGGTTTATTAGAAAAGGTTAATTTTCGTGATTTTCGGTTCGCTGAAAGTTATAAATTTTAGAAGTTCCTAAAAAGTCTTTTCCTGTTGGGAAAAGACTTTTTTGTTCTCTATTATGTTTTATCATCTATATCCAGTTTTTTCAAAGAAGGTAATCCTAGGCGGAGTTCGTTGAGGCTAAAATGATAATTGATCGTTACACCTTTATGCTTTCCTTTTACCACGTCCCCTATACCACTTTCTCTGCGGAAGCGGCGTGTATTGTGCGTATCTTGGGCACAAATTTGGCGTAAAATATCAATTTCTTGGTAAAAAAATAGCTTCTCCTTTTGCGGTACAATACAAGGGCGATTGAGCAAACACCACACTAAGAGAATAGGAGTTTTTTCTATATCTTTGATAGAAAAGTACCGTTCCAAGTCACTCAAATTTAAAGCAACTGTTTCAGAAGGTTGTAGTTGGCTCTCTTTCAAGAGATGAGTAATTGCCATAAAAGTACGTTCCTGTCCTTTGATTTCTATCCAAAGTAGTACCTCATGTGGATAATTTTGGTGAGTAACAGCAATGTCAGGATAACCCACTTGGGTACTTTTAGTTGCTTTTAAGGTGGGGTAATGAGTGTGTATCCAACTAATTACCTCTTGTTCAATAAGTTCTGAAAATGCTACATCACGCTTAAAATCAAATTGAGGAGTGGTTCGGTTATCACAGCGTGTAGGGCAAGCCGTGCAGTCATAAACAAAAAGGCAAAGTAAGGAGTAGAACATAGTGGCTAAAATGGTTCGGGAACGACTAAAATTACCTCTTCTTTTTCTATGATTACCTGCCCTTCACTCAAATCTTTGGTTTTGCGTACATATTTACGGGGCGTTACTATCACGGGACAGAGAGAGTCTTGGCTACGTTTAGAAAAATATGCTGCTAATTGTGCTGCTTTTTCTACTACTTCTTTGGGAAATTTTTGCCCTGCTTTATGTTTCACGATTACGTGCGAACCTGCCACATCCTTAGCATGAAGCCACAAATCCTCTTTATGTGTGTATTTCTGCAAAAGTAAATCATTATTTTTAGCATTTTTACCTACTAGAATTTCAAAGCCCATGTATTCAAATTGTTTGAAAAGCGAAGCCAACGGGTTCTCTTTTTGAGGCTCTTTTTTAATTTGATGTATTTTTAGGTAGTTGCGTAGTTCTTTAATCGTCTCAATGGCTTGGATTTGTTGCAAATATTTTTCAGTTTCCTTTAGTTCACGCGTTTTATTAGCGATATTTCGCTCTAAAATTTCGACTTCTATTCTTTGATTTTTCGCTTTTCGGTAATAATTTTCTGCATTTTTCTGAGCAGAAAGCTCTTTTTTTAGCTTGATTTTTCGCTCTTTGTTATGGTAAAAGTCCCAAACGATTACTTCGGTGCTGTGTGGTTTAATCAGATGTAAATTCGCCATAATCAGATTAGCATTCTCTTCATTTTCAGTGCTATTGCCTAACTCAGCTAATTTTTGTATATTTTTTTCAATGTAGCTTTGAATTTGTTTTTTTCGTCTTTGTAATTGCCTCAAAATCGCGTTTTTTTCTTCGTGAAGTGTATTTTTATGAGTAAAAGCATAGTAAAACTCGTTATAGGCTTGCATGGCAGTAGAATAGACAAGAAACTTTACACCTTCTGCAGGAGGCAGGAGTGAGAGTTCAGGAATGGTATCTAAGTGAATTAAATAGTAAGTATTCTTCTCAAAACTTTGCAACATTTCTTGAATAAAAGCCCATTGTTTTTCAGGGGAGTGGCTCAAAATAGGATTTTTGCTAAAAGTATCTATCAAATAGTTGTTGATTTCTTTACCAAAAGTAGGAAAAAGTATACTCCAATCATAGTTATTTTTTGTAAAATTTTGGTAACTTTGCTCAATAAGGCGGTCAAAAGTAGGTAAGTAAATTTGCTTATCGTTCTCCATTTTTTTGTGAAAACCTATACAAAATTCATAATTACGAAACAGAACTGCATTGGCACGCCTTCCGTGCATTTTGAATAAAAATTGGTAATTATTCTCAAAAATAAGACAAAAACTCCGTTCATTGAGAAATTGCTTTATTCCTAACACACGTAATCCTATCAATTCCTTAAACAGATCTACGCTGTTTCGTTTAGCTCTATGGAACTCAGCAGGGAAGGTAAGACAACTGAAATCGGCATTCAGTACGGCTTTGATATAAAATTCTGCTTTTGAATTGGCAAAACCCATTACCAACTCATCTTTACTTTGGCTAAAACATGCTAAGAGTCGCATGTTGTCTTCGGTAGAAAACTGCGAAAATCTTTGTGAAGCTTGCACAATATTTTCAGTTTCTACCCATTGCCCTTGGGCTATTTTTTGGGCGATTTCTTGGCTAATTTTTCGTAAAAGGTAGTAATTATTTTGCATAGTTGTAAGCGTATTTCTCTACTAATTTCTCAGCACAACGTTCACCGTCAATAGCGGCAGACATGATACCTCCTGCATAGCCTGCTCCTTCTCCACAAGGAAATAGTCGCTGGATGGTAAGATGCTCAAAGGTTTGTTTATTACGGGGAATTCTCACGGGGGATGAGGTACGGCTTTCAACGCCTATGATTTGCGCCTCGTTAGTTAAATAACCTTTCATCTTTTTGCCAAAATCCTTGAAACCTTGTCGTAAACTGTACGCAATAAAATCGGGCAAAACGGTTTGCATATCCACACTTTCCAATCCTGGTTGGTACGAAGTTTTGAGTAATGAAGTGGATATTTTACCATTTACAAAATCTTGCAATCTTTGGGCAGGTGCTTTTTGTGAATTACCTGCCACTTTGCAAGCCGTTTGCTCTATACTCTGCTGAAAATACATACCTGCTAATTCTTTATATTGTGCAAATTTTTGAAAATCAGCCGGTTCTACACTTACTACAATGCCAGAGTTGGCAAATTCAGAATTGCGTTTAGAAGGAGACATACCATTTACCACTACCTCGCCTTGGGCAGTTGCTGCAGGTACAATAAACCCACCAGGGCACATACAAAACGAAAATACTCCTCGTTTTACATTTTTGTAGCTTACTTGCGTTACCAAAGAATATGCTGCTGCAGGCAAATAATTGCCTCGGCCAATGCCATGATATTGCAATTTGTCTATCAATTCTTGAGAATGTTCTACTCTTACGCCGAGGGCAAAAGGTTTAGGTTCAATATGGATATTTTTTTGTTGCAAAAGTTGAAAAATATCTCGTGCTGAGTGTCCTGTGGCTAAAATAACCCCTACTCCTCTCAGCTCTTGCCCTCTATGCGTAATAACCCCTAATATTTCACGGTTTTTAAGAATAAAATCCGTTACACGTGTTTCAAAATAAATCTCACCGCCTGCATTCAAGATGCTTTCGCGAAGGTTTTGTACAATTTTAGGCAATTTGTTCGTACCGATATGTGGGTGCGCCTCTACCAAAATATCCTCTACTGCTCCGTGTGCTACAAAAATTTCCAAAATTCTACGAATATCCCCACGTTTGTTAGAGCGGGTGTAAAGTTTGCCATCGGAATATGTACCTGCTCCACCTTCTCCAAAGCAGTAGTTAGAATTTTCGTTTACCAAATGCTCTTTATTAATAGCTGCCAAGTCGCGCCTACGGCTACGTACATCTTTGCCTCGCTCAACGATAACAGGTTTTATACCTAATTCAATCAATCGCAAAGCGGCGAACATTCCTGCAGGACCTGCTCCCACAATAATAGCTTGTGGTTTTTGGCTTACATCCGTACAGGGTTTAGAATATTGAATAATAGGAGTAGGAGGCTCTCCTAAGAAGATTTCAACTTGTGTGTTCACTTTAATTGGCTTATTGCGCGCATCAATGGAACGCTTTTTAAGCCGAAGGAAGGTATTTTCAGTAGTTTGTATACCGAGTTGCTTAAATATGTGGCTTTGCAGTAAGTGAGGTTCGTAAGCAATTTCTGGCGGTAGTTGTAACGATAGTTCTTTTATCATAACTTTCTCAACTTATTTTGAGCAAAAAAAGTCTATTACTGTATGATTAAGCTAATGTAGGAACTTTTTTTGAATTAAAAATTGATACGATATAGTGTAATTTTCGTTTAGTTAAATCGTAATTGCTTAACATTTTAGGTTACAAATGGGTTAATTAAACGACATTCTTTTTCAGAGAATCCTGTCGCTATGAAAAAAGTAGTATTTCTTAAAGGAATTTTTGCGATTTTATTATTAGTTGTAAGTTGCGAATATCCTATTAAGGTAAAAGTTAAAAATGCCGAACCACTTTTAGCCGTAGATGGTTGGATAAATAACCAAGATAATACGCAAATTATTCGCTTGACAAGCACTTTGCCCTATTTTCAAAACACACCGGCCCCTGCTTTAGGGGGTGCAACCGTAAAAGTCCTTGAATTTGATGCGAATAATACCTTGCTCAATACATATACCTTTCAGCAAGTAAGCAATGGCAATTATGAGGCAAACTTCAAAGGTGAAATTGGGCGAAAATATCAGTTGCAACTTACTTACCAAGGTGAAAATTTTGTAGCAGAAACGTGGCTCAAACGCGTGCCACCAATTGACTCTATGAACTCTGAATATAGAAAAGCTCGCCTCGGACAACCCAAAGGCTATTACGTAAATGTATTTGGGCGAGATATTCCAGGAATAGGTGATTTCTACCGTTTCAGAGTTTGGCGTAATGGTGTGATGTTTAACAGACCTGAAAACCTGACCATTATGTCTGACCAAAACATCGATGGTTTGCCTTTTATCCCTCCCATTCGTATTAGTTTTAATCCTTTTTTTGACTCTAACGGCCTAGAACCCTACAAAGTAGGGGATGTGGTACGTGCCGAAGTACTTTCTATTGATGAAAATGCTTTTCGCTTTTTTGAGCAACTGAGCATACAAGTAAATAATAGTGGTTTATTTGCTCGCCCTATTGCTAACGTACCTACTAATGTTCAAAATACAAATCCGAGAGGTAAAAAAGCTGTTGGTTATTTTTATGCCTCTGCTGTGAGTAGCAGAGAAATTACCATTCAAAAAGATAGCAAAGAGGACGAGCCGTAGCTAAAAAAATGTAGGATTAAGCGAAATGATTTGACGTAGAGTAATATGATGCGTGGTAAAACTATCCTTTTTTTTGAGCCAGAAGTGGTAGCCATAGCTTAGGCTTGTATTGCGTATACCCCACCCAACTTGGGGACTAATAGCCCAAGTTTGGAGTTCGGTTTGTTGGTAATAGCCTGCCCCCAAAGAAAAATGTAGCAAGCCATTGAACCATACTCTTGCCCCTAGGCCCCACAGGGTTTGTTGCAAATCATAATGCCCTTGCCAAGCAATACCCACACTTATTACATCTTTCACGTAACCTCTTGCCAAACCAGCACTTATCATAGTAGTTTTACCTTGCAAAACTTCCACAACGAGACTCGTAAAAGCTCCCGTATATTGCTTAAAAAGCATAACCTTGGGCTGAGTAGGAAGATTTTGCAAGCGCCTCACCTCTTGTTCACGAAAATTCCTATCCCAAAAACTTATGTATTTGAGATTTGGTAACTCAAAAATAGGTTCAGGAATATGCCGAAAGCGGTTATTTTCTAAAACTAAATGCTCTAATTGAGAAAGATTTGCAAAATTTTGAGGTAACTTTTTGAGTTGATTATCAGGCAAATACAACTCTCTAAGTTGGCCACATTGTGTAATTTCTTGGGGAAATTTTTTGAGTTTGGTGCTCCCTAGTCGTAAAGTATGCAAACTATTGTCAGGGCTAAAATTAGCCTGTAAGCACTTAATAGGATTAGCATACAGCATTAAATATTTGAGCTGAGGCATTTGGGCTAACACCTGTGGGAACTTCTTAAAGCGATTTTTACCCAAATCAATGTATGTAAGATATTTAAGTTGGGCTAATTCTTGGGGAAGAGTGTTGATTTGATTATTGTATAAATCTAGAAATTGTAAATTAGCAAGTTGAGCAATTTCATTAGGTAAAGTTCTGATTTGATTAGTATGTAAGATAAGTTTTTGTAAACGTTTGAGTTGCAAAACCTCCTTAGGAAATTCTTTAAGTGATTGTTGCGAAAGGTCTAAGATATACACTTGGTCAGGATTTTTCAAGGCTTGAGCTAATTGCTTAAAGATAGGTTGGCGGGCTAATTGTACACTATCTAAAAGCATATTCTGAGCAGTAACTGCCGAGAGGTTTAGGCAAAAGAAAAATAAAAAATAAATACAATCATAAAAAGAAGATGGCTTTTTTATCATAAACAAACGCAAATTATTCTACTGTTAAGAAGGGTACAGTTTAGGCTTATTCAAGTTGGTTAATTTTTTGTTGTATAGCTTCAGGGCGAAAGAATTTTTTGTTTTCTCTATCTAAGGGAATAATTTGATTATCGTCTACAAAATGAGCGACTCTCTCACAGTGGGGCGTACCTGCGTAGTCTCCGTCAGGAGTTACAATAAGATACTCTTCATTTTCACCTGCCACAAAAATAATAACTGCTATGGCTTTTCCTGTAATTGGATTCCAAAGTCTAAGTGTGCCATCCCAGCTTACACTGGCAATCATTTTCCCATTAGGGCTAAAATCTACGCTAGTGGCATTACTTGTATGCCCTTCAAAGGTATGGATAATATTACCTGTGTTCAAATCCCAAAGTCGAATGGTGTTGTCAGCACTGGCACTTACAATGGTTTTTTGGCTGGGGTCGAAATCTACGGAGTTCACATCGTCAAGGTGCCCTTCATAAATGCGTTCTTCATTACCTGTACTTACATTCCAAAGTTTGAGCGTATGGTCTGCACTAGCACTACATACATATCTTCCGTCAGGGCTAAAATCAGCATCTAGAACAAAGGCAGGAGGCTCGGCAAAAGTAAGTACCTCATTTCCTGTGGTTGCATCCCAAAGTTTGAGCGTCATGTCATAGCTTCCACTTACGAGATGCCGCCCATTAGGGCTAAACCTTGCGGCATATACAAACAAATCGTGTGCTTTGAAGCCCTTTATTTGTGAACCTGTGTTCAAGTCCCATAACTTAATATCGTCAACTCCTCCACTAATTAACTTTCCACCATCTTTGCTGAAATCTACCGTAAAAACAAACATTTCGTGGCCTTCAAAGGATTTTACTTGTTTTCCTGTGGCTACGTCCCAAAGCCGGATGACGGCATCTTCGCCACCACTTGCTAATAATTTGCCATCAGTACTGAAGTTCAAGGTTTTTACTTTTTTAGTATGTCCTACCAGTATCTTATGTAATTTAGCGGTTTGCAAGTCAAAGATTTTGATTAATTTATCACTCCCCCCTACAGCAACGTAACGGTTGTCAGGGCTAAAACTAACGGCATAAAGTTCAGTGGCATATCCTTGGAGTTGTTTTAGTTCTTTACCTGTGGCGGTTTCCCAAAGTTTGAGTTCGCTAAAATTTTCAATATTATTACCTCCCCCTGTGGCAATAAGTTGATTATCAGGGCTAATAGCTACGGCACGTATGCGTGTTTTAGTATTTCCCAAACTACGCAATTCTTTGAAAGTGGTCAGGTCCCAGAGTTTTAGTTCGCTAAAATCGTCTGTACCGCCACCACTTACTAAAAGGCTACCATCTTGACTAATGGCAAAACTATTGATGAGGGATTGATGCCCTTCTAAATTTTTGACAATTGCCAAAGTTTGAGCATCTACGATGCGTAGTTCTCCTTTGTTATCATAGTTAGAGCCTCCTGCTGTAATGACAAACTTGCCATCAGGGGTAAATTTTGCCGTAGAGATTTCAAAAGTAGTTTCAGGTAATTTTTTGATAAGTTTACCTGTGTTTAGGTCAAAGATACGCGGCGTTTTGTCGCGTCCTGCTACTAAAATTTGGTCTTTGTATATATGTACACTTCGTTGGGCATCTTGGAAGTCTTTAATTTCCAGAAGTCTTTTGCCATTAGCTACACTCCATACTTTAGCAGTACGGTCGTTGCTTACACTTACTAATTTTTGCCCATCTTCGCTAAAGGCAAGTCCTTTAACTACGTTAGTATGTCCTGTAAGTTGTCTAAGTTCTTTACCTTTATCTAAGTCCCAAATTCGCACTGAGTTATCAGCTGCTCCACTGGCTAAAAGTTTCCCATTAGAGTGGAATACTATTGTTTCTACATCTCCTGTATGTCCTTCTAGAGAAAGTAATTCTTTTCCCGTGGCAATATCCCAGAGTTTGATGGTATTATCACTGCTTCCGCTTGCTAGAAGCTTTCCTGTGGGGCTAAAAGCCACAGCCCACACGTTCTTGTTATGCCCTAATTGTACTTTGAGTGGAAGGTTTTGAGCATTAGCTATGATTGAGGAGTAGCATAACCATATGCCTAGCAATAATTTAGTTCTCATAAAAATTTTGCCAAACGGTTGAATTAGAATTACAAATTACAACCTACAAAAATAGTACTTTTTTGTCTAAAAAACTATTTTTTTCTTACAAAAAATACACTAAAAACAAAAAAATTATATAAGTAATTTTTGGGTACTTTTATCGTAAACTTTCGGTTTTTATTCCTTTAACCAATTCAAGGCTTGCTCTATATTGTCAAAGTATCGTAAATCTTGGACTACCTCTTTAGGAATTTCCTCTATTAGCTGTTCAATAGACAGTTGCGAAAAAAGGTCTTTTGAAACAGCTATTGCAGTTTTTTTAATGTTTGCTGTTCTTTTAGTAGTAATCTCACGGCTTGTCCAATCTTGAATTTCAGGGGCAATGGTATAAGTAAAATTTCGTGAGTCAAACAAAATCCTTTCAGGCTGATAATGCATAATTTGTTCTAATTGCCAAAGCATTTCTTGCTTATAAGTTTCATCTCTCAATAAATTAGTATTGTACCATTCAAAGTGAAGTAATTGATAATCAGGATAAAACCATACTTTCTGAAAATCGGTTTGATGTTTTGGTTCGTTTGCTTGATTCATAGGAATTATGAATTAAGGTTAAATAATTGAAGCTTAAAGCTGAAAAATACACAATTTTGTAAATAAAAATCTTTTTAAGAATTTGTAAATAAAAATTTTTTGCAAAGAGTTTAGTAGAAAGTTAGTTTTGGTAATCAAAAAATTACAAATTATTTTGGTTAAATCAATTTGTAATTACGGTATTCAAATAAGCGTATGCCTGTGCGTTGCTCTATCCATTGCAAGATACGATTTTTGAGGCTTAATTTTTTTTGATTGGTATCAAACTCAAAATGCCAATTTTTAGCTTTAATACGTGCTTGCATAACTGCAGGATGGCTTCCTTGAAAAATTTGTAACGAGTCTATGTTAGAATAATCATAAAAATCCTCAGGCTTTACGTGTTGGCTTATCCACTCGTCGGAGTGCCAGTAACGATGGAAGTTTTTTTCTTTCTCTTTTTGTAAGGCAGGATTTTTCACCCATCCATAGTGAAAAACATAAGCATCAATTAGTTTTACTTTAAGTTTTTGGTTATTTTTCCTAAACCCCTGGGCATCTTTGTAAGAACGAATTCGTTTATCATTTCGAATTATACGCACTTCTCGCCTATACCATTGTCTTGAATCAGCTATGTAGTCATAAGTAGCGTAAAAATGTTTGTAGTGAAATAGTAATCCTTCTACTTGGGGCTGGTCTTTGTATTGAAGCATGGCTTTTTGTATGTTATCGTAATACTGTTCGTGAATTACCTCGTCGCCTTGGATATAAAAAGCCCAATCGGAGTCGGGGCTAATGGCATCAAAGGCCTTGTTGGTTTCAAGAGCGAGTACCTCACCGTTTTGCCGGAGGTTATCGTCCCAAATGCTTTGAATGATACGAATTTTAGGGCTGGGGATATTTTGTATGAGTTGCAAAGTTTCATCTTCCGAATTGCCCACACATACCACTACCTCGTCGCACAAAGGCAAAATAGATTGAATTGCCTCTACAATCGGATAGTCATATTTGAGGGCATTTCGGATAAAAGTAAAACCGCTTACTTTCATGGTATTTGGTTAAGGTTAATTTACTTTCTTTCGAAAACTTTTTTTCCTGCTATATAGGTAGAAATTACCTTTACGTTGCGTATTTTTTCAATAGGGATTTGCATAATATCTTGGTCTAAAATTACAAAATCAGCCCATTTATTAGGTTCAATACTTCCTTTTTCTTGGTCTTCGAAATTAGCTTTGGCTGCCCAAATGGTCATACCTTTCAAAGCCTCTTGGCGGGTGAGTGCATTTTCCATCTGAAAACCACCTTTTGGCTCACCGTTAGCATCTTGGCGTGCTACGGCAGCGTGAAAACCATAAAGCGGGTTGATATCCTCCACAGGAAAATCACTTCCTAACGGAATATAATTATTTTGTTTGAGCAACGCTTTGTAAGCATACGCGAACTGCAAACGGTCTTTGCCGAGTCGCTCCTTAGCCCAGTGCATATCCGAAGTACAATGCGTAGGTTGTACTGAAGGAATAATGTTGTATTGTCCAAACTTATCAAAATCGGTAGGGGCTACCACTTGGGCGTGTTCTATCCGCCAGCGTTTATCGTTTTTGCCTTTGAGCAAATCTTTGTAGATATTCAATACCAACCTATTTGCCGAATCACCGATGGCGTGTGTGCAAACTTGAAAATCTTTTTCGCTAATTTGCTTAATAAGTTGTACTAATTCCTGAGGTGTTTTGAGCAAAATGCCGTATTCTTTGGGGCTATCACTGTAAGGCTGAAGCAAGCACGCCCCGCGTGAACCCAAGGCACCGTCAGCATAAATTTTGAATGAGCAGACGTTCAAGAAATCGGTTTTAATTTTTCCTTTTTTGAGGTAGTATGCTAAATTGTCAGGTGTACTGCTCACCATAGCATAAATACGCATTTTAAGCGACTGTTCGGCATGGGCTTGCTCAATGGTTTCAATCACTTTGCGGTCAAGTCCTGCATCGGCAATAGAGGTTAATCCTACGGCAAAGCATTTTTCTTGGGCAGAGAGTAAATATTTTTTTATTTCAGTAGGGGAAGGTTCGGGAATGTATTTTTCTACTAATTTGATGGCATTATCAATCAAAACCCCTGTAAGTTGGTTGTTTTGTTTGATAAGGATACCTCCTTGTATTTGCGTATCTGCTTGAATTTGAGCAATTTGCAGGGCTTTTTGGTTCACGATAGCAGCGTGTCCGTCAATGCGAGTAAGGAAAACAGGCTTATTAGGAAAAAGTTGGTCTAATTTTTCTTTGGTAGGAAATTCTTTGTTTTGCCAAAGGTTTTGGTCCCAGCCTCGCCCAATAAGCCATGTATTATTAGGGTTTTGCGTATCAAATTTTTTCAATCTCTCCAAAATTTCGTCCCATGAGGTAGCTCCCACGAGGTTGGCTTCATTCAAAAATTTGCCATAGCCGTAGAAATGACAATGGGCATCATGAAAACCTGCATAGATAGGCTTTTTTTGTACGTCAATTTTTTCTTTGGCATCATATTTTGCCAAAATTTCTTGGGTAGTTCCTACGGCAACAAATTTTCCATCTTTGATAGCAAAGGCTTCGGCAGTGGGCTGTTGGTCTTGGCTTGTGTAAACGAGAGCATTGTAAAAAATGCTATCTACGCTTTGCTTACTTTGGCATGAAAGCAAAAACAGACTAATTAAGCCGAAGTATAAAAATTGTAAATATTTGATTTTCATGGGTTTGGATAAAATAAAAGAAAAATATTTTTCAGTAAAAAGCCAAATGAATTAAAATAATTGTAAAAAATAGTAAACAGTTATGCGTTTTTTGTAAAATTAGGTACGATTTCTTTTCCAATTACTTTGCACAGTTGCTACTGTTTGCATAGCTGAGGCTTTGGGTTGTGCATGGTCTAATAGGTATGCTATTACGCAAGCCGCTACCTCTGCCTCTTGCTCTGTAAGGTTTTGTTGCAAAAGTTCAGGTTGATAGAAATTTTTGATAAAATTTGTATCAAACTTACCACTTAAAAATTGCTCATGTTGCAAAACGAATTTACAAAACTCCAGCGTAGTAGCAATACCTACAATTTGATACTCGTCAATAGCACGTTTCATGCGGGCAATAGCTTCGTGGCGATCTTTGCCGTAGGCAATTAGTTTGGCTATCATGGAGTCGTAGAAAAGTGGAATTTCCATGCCTTGCTCAAAGCCATCATCAACGCGAATACCTACGCCCTGTGGTCGCTTGTAAACTTGTAACTTACCTACTTCGGGCAAAAAATTATTTTTAGGGTCTTCGGCACAAACGCGAACTTCAATAGCGTGTCCTAGAATGCGTAAATCCTCTTGTTTGATATTTAGTTTTTCGTCTTGGGCAATGCGAATTTGCTCTTTTACGAGGTCAATGCCTGTAATGAGTTCAGTTACAGGGTGTTCTACTTGCAAGCGGGTATTCACTTCCAAAAAATAGAAATTGTAATGCTCATCTACCACAAACTCAACCGTACCCGCACTGTAATAACCACAGGCTTGGGCAATACGCACCGCACACTCGCCCATGGCTTTTCGCATTTCAGGGCTAACCACAGGCGAGGGGGCTTCCTCAATTAATTTTTGGTATCGCCGTTGGATAGAACACTCCCGCTCAAAGAGGTAAATCAAATTACCATATTTATCGCCAAGTATCTGAATTTCAATATGTTTGGGAGAGGTAATAAATTTTTCTATAAATACGGCACTATCGCCGAAAGCCGATTGGGCTTCGCTCATAGCACGTTGCATCTGCTCCTCAAAATCGGTTTCCGTTTCTACGATACGCATACCTTTGCCACCGCCGCCTGCACTTGCTTTTATCAAAATAGGATAGCCGATAGCTTGTGCGGCTTGCTTGGCTTGGGCAATATCGGTAATAGCTTCGGGAGTGCCTGGTACCATTGGAATTTGGTGCTGTTGGGCTACGCGTTTTGCTCCAATTTTGCTCCCCATCATTTCTATACTTTCAGGCGAGGGACCGATAAAAATTAGCCCTGCTTGGGCAACTTTACGTGCAAAAAGAGCATTTTCAGAGAGAAAACCGTACCCAGGGTGAATAGCATCTACATTGAGTTGGAGGCAAATTTCTATAATTTTGTCTCCTAAAAGGTATGATTGATTAGAGGGTGCTTTGCCAATATAAACGGCTTCGTCGGCAAATTTTACGTGTAAAGCATTTCTATCGGCTTCGCTGTAAATAGCTACGGTTTGTATGCCCATTTCTTTGGCAGACCGCATCACTCGCAAAGCAATTTCACCACGATTAGCCACCAAAAGTTTTTGTATTTTTCGCATGAGGTTTTGTTTTTTAGTTTTTAGAAAATGCTTGGATTTTTTTGCCAAAAATAATAGAGTTTAAGAATATAATAAATTCCGAATTACAACTTATTGATTTTCAGAGATAATTTCTCTGATTTTTGAAAAAAATTAGCCTAATTAAATAACCCGAATACTTATATGGGCGATCAAATAATTTTTTTAACTTTTGCATTATCATTTTTATTACTCAAATCCATGCATAACTATACTAAAAATGGTTACATTTGCAGAAATATACTTACAAAGTTAGTTATAAAAAAATATTGACCTAATAGTATAACAAGTAAGGAACAATAGATGTAACAACCCCAGAATATATGATTAAAGTAACCATAGACAAAAATTCAGGCTATTGCTTTGGTGTAGAATATGCTATCCAAATGGCAGAGAGCGAGTTAGCGGAGCAGGCTATTTTGTATTGCTTAGGCGATATTGTGCATAATGACATGGAAGTAAAACGCTTGTATGCCAAAGGTTTACGCATTATCACACGCGAAGAGCTAAAGAATTTACGAAATACCAAAGTGCTCATCAGAGCGCACGGCGAGCCTCCTGAAACCTATAAAATTGCCTTAGATAATAACTTAGAACTTATAGATGCCTCCTGCCCCGTAGTGCTTAAATTGCAGAACCGAGTGAAAGCGGCATATGACCAAATAATCGCACAAGACGGACAAATTGTAATCTATGGGCAAGAAGGACATGCCGAAGTTATTGGACTTTCAGGACAAACCCAACAGAAAGCCATTATCGTAAACCAAGAAACCGATTTAGATAAGATTGATTTTACCAAGCCTATTTCACTTTTTAGCCAAACTACTAAAAGCACCGAAGGCTTTTATAGAATCAAAAACCTCATAGAAGAACGCATAAAACAAGCTAATATTCAAAAGGAACAATTGCCTTATTTTGATGCTAACGACAGCATTTGCAGGCAAGTCTCTAACCGAGAGCCACAACTTCAAAAATTTGCCCAAGAGCATGATGTTATCTTATTCGTAAGTGGAAAAAAAAGCTCTAATGGCAAAGCCCTCTATCAAGTATGTAAAAATCAAAACCCTAACAGCTATTTCATTGAGAATGAACAAGAAATCTTACCTGAATGGTTTAACGAGAATAGCACGGTAGGCATTTGCGGAGCCACTTCTACTCCCACTTGGCTCATGCAAAACGTAGCCCAATTTGTAGAAAATTTGAACAAAGCAAAGCAAATAGGATAATCTCTAACTAAATATTTTTTTCCAAAAACTCAAAAAAATTTGCTTTTGGCTATCCCCAAGTAGTATATTTAACCGTATTTTGCTATTCAATTTTTATTCTAAATTCTTTACACAATTCTCTATGAAGCTCTCCGAATATAAGTTTGATTTGCCTGATAATCTAATTGCCCTCTATCCTGCCAAAAACCGTGATGAATCAAGGTTAATGGTAGTTCACCGAAAAACAGGGCAAATAGAACATCGTTTGTTTAAAGATTTAATAGACTACTTTGGTGAGGGCGACGTGATGGTAATAAATGATACAAAAGTGTTTCCTGCACGTATGTACGGAAGCAAGGAGAAAACAGGCGCCATGATTGAAGTGTTTTTGCTTAGAGAACTCAATACACAACTTCATCTTTGGGACGTCTTGGTAGATCCTGCTCGTAAAATTAGAGTAGGAAACAAACTTTTCTTTGGGGGAGGAGAGCTAGTTGCCGAAGTGATAGATAACACTACCTCAAGAGGACGAACTATTAAGTTTCTAGTAGAAAAAGAGGGCATCTCAGATAAAGAGTTTTACAGACTTATAGATAAATTAGGTGAAGCTCCCCTCCCCAAAGCTATACACAGCCGACGTAAAGCCGAACCCGCTGATAGAGAGCGATTTCAGAGCATTTTTGCCAAACATACAGGAGCTGTAGCCGCTCCTGCTGCTTGTCTGCACTTTACCCGTAATTTAGTTAAAAAATTAGAGTTGCAAGGAGTTACCTTTTGCCCTATTACCTTACACATAGGTTTGGGAACCTTCCGAAGTGTAGATGTAGAAGACCTTACCAAACACCGAAGCGACTCGGAACAGTTTGAAGTACCAGAAGCTACCGCAGACATTATTAACGAAGCTATTGACAAAAAAAAGAAAGTGTGTGCCGTGGGTGCGAGTGTTATTAAAGCCTTAGAGTCTTCGGTTTCAGCAGATAATCGCGTGAAGCCTAATAAAGGTTGGACAGATAAGTTTATTTTTGCCCCCTATGAATTCAAAATTCCAAATTGCATTATTACTAATTTCCATTTGCCCGAGTCTACTTTGCTTATGACTACTTGTACCTTCGGTGGTCATAATCTAATTATGAAAGCCTATCAAGAGGCAATCAAGGAAAAATACCGCTTTTTCAGCTATGGTGATGCTATGCTTATTTTATAGATAACTATAAAAGCCAAAAATTATTCACAAAAAATAAACGCAAAGGGCATAGATTGCAAGTACGCATTACTCTACGTTTAGCAAACTCAAAAGGTATTGTAATGCTAATTCATATCCTTTTAGCCCTAATCCTGTTATTATTCCTTTGCAATAAGGTGAGAGATAGCTATGATGCCTAAAAGGCTCACGTGCGAAAATGTTAGAAATGTGCACCTCTATTACAGGAGCAGGAATAGCAGCAACCGCGTCTGCTAAGGCTACCGAAGTGTGCGTAAAAGCTCCTGCATTCAAGATAATACCATTTGCTTCAAAACCAATTTCATGCAACTTATCTACCAATGCTCCCTCATGGTTAGATTGAAAATAAGCTAATTTTATTTGACCATATTTTTCTTTTAAGTTATTAAAGAATTCCTCAAAAGTTGTACTTCCATATATATGTGGTTCTCTTTTGCCTAACAAATTCAGGTTTGCCCCATTGATAATATAAATTTTTGGCATAAAATAATTTGGTATTGTTAATTTTGTATAGATTTATTATTTTTGCAAAAAAATTACTAAAACCCTGAAACTATGGAACGATGTCCCAAATGCAAATCAACAAAATTTTGTAAAGAGGGTATAGCTAAAGGCAAACAACGTTTAAATAACGTTTAAATAAAGACTGCAGTTTTCGTTTTACCACATAGGAAAACCTGAAAAACTAAAACGTGATGCATTAATATTATATCTTGCAGGTCTAGGATTTCGCTCCATTGGTCGCTTCTTAAAAGTGAGCCACGTTACAGTCTCTAATTGGATTAAGACATATGGAAAAAAACTTGATGAAATTCGGAGTAATGATGCTATTGAAGTTATTGAAATAGATGAGATGCACACATATATTGGCTCAAAAAAAACTATTGTTGGATATGGATTGCTGTTGATAGAGATGGGCGTAAATTCATCCATTGCGGAGTTGGTACCAGGGGAACTGGAACTGGTGAAAAACTTTGGAAGAAGATTGAACCGAAGATAAAGGGGGAGGGTTTGTACAGATTATTGGAAGGCATAAGAAGCATTTGTGCCAGACGATTACATATACAATCCAAAGCGAACACTTTCACGGTTGAAGGATATAATAGTCTTTTGCGTCATCTTTTAGCACGATTAAGAAGGAAAACTAGATGTTACTCTAAAGTTGTTTACATGCTAGTCTATTCAGTTAAACTTTTAATGTTTAGATGGAATAATGATTTATCTATACTATTTTAACAATTCCTGTATGTAGGGAGCCATATTTCTTTTTCTGTCTCTTTTCCTACAAAAAGTTTTTCAAGTAATCTGTATTGAAAGTTTGTCCAATTGTGAGTTTTACTTTTCAAAAAATGCTATTTGAGTGAACAATTGAATGTCTTATTTCAATAATAACAACATTCAATTCAACAAAGTCAAGTTGCAAGCGTTAGGGATTGAAAGGACAAGTCTCAAGGGCTTGGTAAGAAGCAATGAAACGTTAGCAAAGCCCTGTAGAGCCTACCTCGCAGCCTTTTGAGCCTTAGTGAAAAGGCGAAGGGGATGCTCAAGAAATTTGGTTGTGTGTGGATATTAGCTTGTAGCCTTAAACCGAGCATACAAATTCTAAAAATGTTTCCAACCTTGTGCCTCTAACGGATATACCGTACCACTTTTAGTACGGAGGGTAGCTTTTTTATCTGCCGAAGTAATATAACCAATAGGGCTGACATCGGCAATTTTATTCACCTTTTCAAAGTCTTTTTGGGCTATGCTGAAAAGCAGTTCATAATCCTCACCACCGTTTAAGGCACAAGTCATTATAGGTAGATTGAGTTCTTGGGCAGTAAGCCAACTAATATCCTCAATAGGTAGTTTATCTTCAAAAATAACTGCTCCTACATTAGATTGCTTACAAAGGTGCAAAATTTCAGAGGCTAATCCGTCAGAAATATCAATCATAGCGGTAGGTATGATACCAAGTTCGTCTAATTCATATACAATATCGGTACGGGCTTCGGGTTTGAGTTGTTTTTGCACAATATAATCTTTTCCTTCTAGTTGTGGTTCGGCATGGGGATTAGCAAGAAAAACTTGTTTTTCGCGTTCTAAAATTTGCAAGCCTAAATAAGCTGCTCCTAAATCACCCGTTACACATAAAATATCATTTTCTCTTGCTCCGCTTCGGTAAGTAATTTTATTTTTTTTTACTTTACCTATAATACTAATATTCAACACCAAGCCTGCTCTGGAAGTGGTAGTATCTCCTCCTATAAGATCAAGCCGATAGTTTTGGCAGGCCTCGGCAATGCCCTCGTATATTTCGTCAATAGCCTCTACTGAGAAACGATTGCTTACCGCTATACTCACCAAGATTTGTTGTGGTATGCCGTTCATAGCGGCAATATCAGATACATTGACCGCTACAGCCTTGTAGCCTAGATATTTTAGGGGCATATAACTCAAATCAAAATGTACGCCTTCTATGAGCAAGTCAGTAGAATGTAATGTATAGAAGTCTTGCCCATAGTCTATTACAGCAGCGTCATCGCCGATACCTTTACGGGTTTCTGTATGTTGTTTCTGCTCAAAAGGTTGCTTAATACGGTCTATCAAACCAAATTCACCTAGTTGGTTTAGCTCTGTGCGTTGGGTGGTAGGCATAAGGTAGATTTTTTTCTACAAAGGTACGATTTTGTGGCTAATTTGATAACTAAATTGTAAGAATATCTATTTTTTCTGTTTCAGGTTTGAGTTGGATTTGTTCTAAACATTCTTGATAGACTCTTTCATACATGGGCAAAATTTTTGAAATCTCAAAGTCTTTGGCACGTGCCAAAGCATTTTTTTTGAACGTAGGTAAATTTTCATCTTTTAGAAGAGTAAGTGTATTTTTTACCATGTCTTCAATATCTCCAATTTCACTTACGAAACCTGTAACGCCGTGAATATTAAGCTCGGGGAGTCCTCCTGCATTACTAGAAATGACAGGTACTTCGCAAGCCATAGCCTCTAAAGCGGCTAATCCAAAACTTTCTTTTTCAGAGGGCATCATAAAGGCATCAGCAATAGAAAGCACCTCTTCAATAGCATCCAATTTACCTAAAAACCTCACATCTTCTTGACAGCCTAACTCACGGCAAAGCTCTTCTAGATTTACTCTTTCTGGACCATCCCCTATTATAAGCAACTTTACAGGAATATGTTTTTGTAATTGCTGAAATATGAACAAAATATCTTGAATACGCTTTACTTTTCTGAAATTAGACGTATGTACTAATAACTTTTCACCTTTGGGGCAGATAGCTCTTCTGAAATGCTCTTTACTTTGCCGTTTGAAGCGCTCTAAATTAATGAAATTAGGTATTACTTCAATTGATTTTTGAATAGGAAATATCTTGTATGTGTCCTCTTTCAAACTATTAGAAACAGCCGTAACCTTATCCGATTGATTGATACTAAAAGTAACCACCGGAGCAAACGAAGCATCTTTACCCACTAAGGTAATATCTGTGCCGTGCAAAGTGGTTACTACTGGAATTTTTATGCCTTCTGTTTTAAGGATTTGCTTTGCCATGAAGGCTGATGAAGCATGAGGAATGGCATAATGCACGTGCAATATATCTAATTTTTCGTGCTTTACCACATTTACAATCTCACTTGCCAAAGCTAATTCATAAGGAGGATACAAAAACAACGGATAATTCGGAACATACACCTCATGATAGCAAATATTTTCATTAAAAATGTTTAGCCTCACGGGTTGGGTATAGGTAATAAAATGAACCTTATGCCCTTTTTCTGCCAATCCTTTACCTAATTCAGTAGCTACCACTCCACTTCCACCATAAGTGGGATAACAGACAATGCCTATATTCATGAAAAAATGAAAAAAAAGTTCATAACCTAAATTAAGCACTAAAAGTTAAACATCAAACTTGGGTACAAAGTTTGGTAATAAAAAAAAAATAAGAAAATAAACAACATTTTTACATATATTCATAATCTATTACCTCGTTTTTTCTATGCTTAACAAGCAAAATATAACCTGAAATCATAAAAAAGTAAACTTGAAATCATAGAAAAGTACAAAATCTTATCAAAAAAATATTTTTTTGAAAGACGTAAGTGAAAAAAAAACTGTACTAAAACAACCCTATGCAAAAAAATGCGTATTTCCTTTGGTTCTCACCCGAGAAACTTGCATTTGCCATATAGCCTTCATTTAACGATAAAATAATTAAACTCAACTATTCAAAAACTCAATTTTAAGTAGGATCCCTTTTATGGCACAGCAATATCACCGATTTTTAAGATTAGTGTATTTGATAGGTGATTTATTACTACTTAATTTAATTTATATTTTAGCCTATCCTATTAAATTTGGTAATTTTAGTCTCTTTGAGAGTACACCTTATTTGTTACTTTTGGCTTATTTCAACGCTACGTGGCTTGTAATTGCTTTCTTATTAGGAAATTATGAAGTATCACGATTAGATAGCTATGGTGCTGTGGCTCGCAAAATAGCTCAGTCGGTTATTTTGCACCTGTTTTCTGTAACGGCTGTCTTCGTTTTTATTAAAACGACCTATTTTTCACGTTTACACCTTTTCTACACGTATAGTTTATTCTTCATATTCGGTGTTGCGTGGCGGTTTGCGTTAATGTATTTCTTGCGTTCTATACGAGAGTTAGGTTATAACCTCAAAAAAGTAGTCATTATTGGATATAATGATTTAAGCCGCTCTTTGGCGCAGTTTTTCCTAAAAAATCCTTCTTTGGGTTATCGGGTACTAGGTTTTTTTGATGATAAGGTGCAGGCCCCTGAGGTAATAGGGAAAGTAGCTGATGTAGAAACTTTCGCCCTTGAAAAGCAAATTGATGAAATTTATTTTGCCCTTCCTGAGGCAGATAAAAAACATTTCAAACAAATTCGCAAATTTGCAGACCGTAATTTAGTGCGCCTCAAAATGCTGCCTGATTTGCGCGAGTTTTCAGACAAGAGCATGAAAATTGAAAAATACGGTAATATTCCCGTTATTAACACGCGCGAAGAGCCACTAAACGATTTATTAAACCAAGCCATCAAACGCACTTTCGATATAGTTTTTTCACTTTTCATCATCATCTTTTTTCTCTCTTGGCTCGTCCCACTCATAGCTATAGCTATTCGGCTTAATTCCAAAGGACCTATCTTCTTTTTGCAAAAACGCTCAGGACGGAACGGTAAAACCTTTACTTGCTTCAAATTTAGGACTATGAAGCATGAAAAAGATGCTGTTTTTGTGCAAGCTACTAAAAACGACTCTCGTGTTACCAAAGTAGGAGCCTTCTTACGCAAAACTAATCTAGATGAATTACCTCAATTTATTAACGTCCTTCTAGGAGACATGACTGTTGTAGGTCCCCGCCCTCACCCCTTAGAACTAGACAACCGCTTTAAGCAAGTAATAGATAAATATATGGTACGTCATTTTGTTAAGCCTGGAATTACAGGATTAGCGCAAGTGAAGGGCTATCGCGGTGAAACCAAAGATATTCGCTCTATGATAAATCGTGTACGTTTAGACGTATTTTACATTGAAAATTGGTCATTTTTTTTGGATATAAAAATTATTTTATTGACCGTTTTTCGTATGATAAAGGGAGATAGTAGTGCTTTTTGAGAACTATTGAAATAAATTTAGTACTTTCATTAGACTTTTTAGTAATTTTTACGTAAAAGTAAAAAAAGCTAAAAAACACCTAAATCACACTAGAAAATATGTTGGCGGTAAATGAAACAATGCTACTCGTACTGAAATGATACTACTGATATTATTTTTGACAGGCGTACTTGCTTTTCTCATCTCTTGGCTGAGCATACCTGCTCTAGTAAGATTAGCAGAGCAAAAATATCTATTTGATGAACCCGATACCTTTCGTAAAATACACAAAAGAAGAGTACCTACCTTAGGAGGTATAGCTATTTTCGGTGGATTAAGTATATCGTGGTGCTTTTTTGCCGACTTTACCCAAATGCCTGCCTTAGGCGTAGTACTTACAGCCATTTTAATTCTATTTTTTACAGGTGTAAAAGATGATATTATTCCTCTCAGTCCTTACAAAAAATTGATAGCCCAGCTTATTGCAACTTTCATACTAGCCTGGAAAGGAGACATTCGCCTCACGAGCTTTTATGGCTTCTTATGGATATATGAAATTCCTTTTTGGTTAAGTATTGTAATATCAGTTTTTACCTTATTAGTGATTACTAATGCCTTCAACCTTTTAGACGGCATCAATGGTTTGGCAGGAGGAATCGGGGTAATTACAAGTTTGGTATTCGGTTTTCTATTTTATCAATTAGGTTTATATCAATGGACCATACTAAGTACAGCTTTGGCAGGAGCGGTAGCAGGTTTTTTGCGATATAACTTGCGAAATTCGGCAGGGATATTCATGGGGGATACGGGTTCACTTACCATTGGTGTTGTGATAGCAGTATTAGCAGTCAATTTTATAGAAATGCACAAAGTAGCTAAAAGCCCTTTATTTAGGGAAAGTTTTGCGCCTGTATTAGCCGTTACTATTCTTATCATTCCTTTGTTTGACACTCTTCGCTTATTTATTCAAAGAATACTTAATGGTAAGTCCCCCTTAAAAGCGGATTGTAATCACTTACACCACTACCTAACTCGTGGCGGTTTGAGCCATTGGGCTAGCTCTTTACTCTTGTATTGTATTAACTTAATAATGATTTGCATAGTATTACTTTTGGAAAATACATATAACATTTTTGCTTTGACGGTAGTATTAGTTTTAGCAGGAGCTTACACTTATCTTGCTTATTGGTTTTACAAAAAAAAAGAACAAAAACAAGTTATATTGCTTAAAAAAGCAGAATTAATTAAGAACCAAACCAACTCAGCCAAAGTTATTTGATTATGTCACCCTGTGTATGGCTTTGCTTCTGAAAAGCATTTGAAACCTCTTAAAGGAGAAGGATTAGACACAAATTGTTTTTATTTTTTAGTTTTGAAGAAACCAATGTACCCTCATTTCAAAAAAACAAATATTGTTTCTATATCTTTGTTTTCTCTGCTTTTATTATTTCTGTCAGCCTGTAATCGAGACGGTTACCCCACTTCAGTGCCGCAAACACAAAATAGTGAATCTTCTACTAAAACCTTAGTAGATAACCGCAAAATGAGTTGCCAGTATGTTAGCCTTAGTCTCAAAGATAGCCTTCGGATAATGTTTCGGTTACATGTTCCTCGTTTGGAAAAAAGTGAAAATCTACAAGACTTTATAAATAGCTTCAAGGTTATGTATGGTATTTTACCTGACTATAATAGCCAACATTTTTTAATCTCAAAACAAATTAACCTTGAAAATGCCAAGCTCACGAAACAGGATATTTATTACTACCTAACAATAGAAGTCCCTAAAAAACCTGATGTAAACGAGGTAATGCTTATAGAGTTTGCCGATAGTCAAACAGGAAAACGCTTAGTACAAGATTTACCACTTATTTATATTACAGCAAAATTCAGAGAAGTGTATAGCTTATTTGATAAAAATGGACAAATACCTTTGTTTGCCTCCTACCTTACTACGGCTGATACTGTACAAATAAGTAGTTGGCAAGAAAAAGAGAGCAAACCTCTATGGGTAAAATACTACAAGCCTCAGTTCCCGAGTGCCACTACCCCTATGGCTACCACAGGGCAGAATATTTTGCCCAAGAATATACCTGCAGATAGTATCTTTCAGGTACAGAGTCATCAAAAACTTACTTTTCGCAAAGCGGGTTTGTATGCTGTTGCCAATGACACTACCGTATTTTATAGTCTTAGCTTTTGGGTAGATAATAACAGAAATTTTCCTAAATATACTCACCCTAAAGAACTCATCGAACCACTTGTTTACATTTCCTTAGAAGAGGAAATGAAAAAACTCACCCAAACGAGTACTGCTTTGCAAGCCAAACAAGAACTTGACCGCTACTGGCTCAAACTTATGCAGGGGAACATACGCAAAGCGAAAGCAATTATTAAAGAATTTTACACAAGAGTTAGGTTAGCTAACCAACTTTTTACCTCTTTCAAAGAAGGTTGGAAAACTGACATGGGCATGATTTTCATAGTTTTTGGTATGCCTAACCGTATCACTAAATCCAGAGATAAGCAATTATGGACTTATACACAAAATCCTAACTTTTCAGAAATCAATTTCACCTTTGTTCAACGCCCTAACCAATTTACAGATGCTTACTATACACTAGTTCGTTATCCTGAATATGAGCAAATTTGGTACCCTACCGTGGAACTTTGGCGAGAAGGAAAACTTGCTGTTGCATACTCACCCTAAGCGAAGATATATTTTTTAGGGTTCAGGCTAATTTTTGGCAAGAGAGATATAACAAAAACTATTGATACATCGTTGTACCATTCAACTTATGCGAGTTACTGCTGAGTTAAGCTCTTTTAAGTGAACAATATACTCAAGAAGTGTAGGATTTCATTGCAGATTTGAAGCAAAATCCCACTTTAGAAATTGTCAGGAGTTACGCCCAAAACTTATGTAATACTTTGATTATATTACAAAAAAAGAGAAAGAATATGCGAGCGTTGCGAAGGAAAAGCACTGCATTGTGCAATATAGGTATACAGTAATTATTACTTACCGTGCCAATTCAAAGCAGAAGGGGCAAAATGAACGAATATCCTACCGAAAGGCTTTTAACGCATCTAAAGGTTTTTATTGGGTAACAGTCTTCAGAAAAGAAGAGTCTAATCAAAAACGCTATTTATGGTTTATTATAGCCATGCTCAAGACTCTCGGCAAGAGCCAAAGAAGACTTCTTTGGAGGAATTTCAAGTGGCTCTAAAAACCCTTGGAATATTGAGGAATATCATCGTGCTATCAAACAACTCTGTAATACTCGGAACTTCCTGGTCAGAAGAACCAATGCCATAAAAATCATATCTTTGCTGCTTTAAGGGCTTTTTGTTATTTTGGAAGAAAAGGTTATCAAGCAGTAATTGCTAATGGGTATCGATTTAGAGAAAATTTATTGGCTTGTTTTCTCAAACAAAATCTTAGGTAATTTTAGAGGGCGTAAGTTCTGTTGAAGCAAAATTTCAAAAAAAATGCATATGAAAGTTAATGTAGCTACAAGATTAGCCTTTGAAAAAGGTTAGGGGCTGAGGTCAAGTCTTTACGCTTGTTTTTCTAAAAAATGCAGGTATTCTAATGTGGCTTTGGCTTTGAAATTTCGTTCAGTGGGTTTATCTGCCATAAAGCGTGTGTATGATTGCGTAAAAACCTCATATTTACCAAATTTCT
>JANWZA010000050.1 GCA_025054775.1 Microscillaceae bacterium | reverse complement strand
GAATTACGTGGTAGTAGAGAACTACACAAATAGCGTTCAGGAGTATGAATTAAGTGATATTTCGGGTAAAGTATTGCAGGTTTATGCGTTACCGCAAGGTAAAAATACCATAGAACTGAACTTACCAAAGGGAATGTATTTCATCCGAGCGCGAAGAGGGAGTAAAGCAGAGAGGTTTGTTGTAGAGTAAAGAGATAAAAAAGCCCTGCAAGTGATTGCAGGGCTTTTTTGCGTGAGGCATGCGGAGGGCGTGCGTTGGCACGGTGCGAAGCGCAGCTACGCACCGAAGCGTTAGGGTAGCCCGAAGCACGCCGACCCGAGCGCAAGCAAGGGACACGCCCAAAAAAGTTATTGCTATACCCAATCTTTCAAAAAAGATTTAGCTATCAAAAAAATAATCTTCATCAATTAGCCATGTCGTATTTGAATCGTTGTCATAATCCTTGATAGTCAATTGTCCAGGTTCAAGGATAATCTCTTTTACATTTCCAAAAGTATCCGCAAAATAGCGATAGGAACAGACTTCTCTTAACTTCCTTGCAAAATCTGAAAATTCCATAGCGCAGTCATCCATCTGCTGAAGCATTTCTTTTTCCAAAGAGTCTAACAAGCCTGCGTCTTCCATTTCTATTTGAAAGTACTCCCTTCTATGAGAGACTACACTATAGCTCACCGAAAGATCATTTATTTTGAACCTAGTCATTGCAAAAATATCCCTCTCATCGTTGTACATAAAGCCCTGCGCCCAAGAAATTTTCTTGACCAAGGGATATTTCTCAAACAGATTATTTACAAATGCCATGAAGTAACTTAAATCATATTTTTTAAGTTCTTCTTTGGCTTTGTTTAGGAGTTGTATGTACTCCTCACGGTTTTTTTGATATGTTTCGAAGGTCATCATAGATGTATTGCATTTGAATTTGTTTAGTTTAGTACATTTATTTTCCAAAAGGTTTGAGATAGCCCCCACTAAGTACAGATTTACCTATCTTTGACCAAAAGCCTTCAATCTTATGATCATTGTTTCTTTATCAAAGATAACTTTTGCCACTTTTCCGAAGGTTTCAAGAAAGTATTCGTAACCACATTGCCGCAGAACAGTGCATATAAAAACAACCACTTCCCTAGCTATGGATAACATCTGCGCTTTAAGTTCGCTGAGAATATCTTTGTTCTCTTCAAGCGGTTGATACATATCTCATGGGACTCTTCTTCGTTGTAGTAATTATCAATATTGTAGCATACTACCGTGCCATTGACCTTAAGGTCATGCAATCCGAATATTTCATCTTGGTCGTTGTACATGTAACCTTGTAACCAAGAAACGGATTGCATTGAAGGGTACTTCTCTAAGGTTTTTTGTGTGAAGTCTTTGAAGAATTTCAACTCTTCTTGTCTTTGTCATTGAAGGCGCAGCAACTGCTTATCTACTTTGCTTCTGTTGGCTAAATAACGTTGGACTCCTTCTGCTTCCATAGAATTTTAGTTTGATTTTTAATCTTTGTCATACTTAAATACTTCTACCACAGCACATTTTTCTATTTTAGCTTTGGAGGGAGGTACACCGTTGCCGTTCATCCAGCCTATGTATGGAATTTCTTGTAAAAAGTCCTGTGCCGTAGGAATGAATTGATTGCCATAGTCTTCTAGAATGTGTTGCTCACCGATATCGCGTACAGAAACTACTTTGCCATCACTATTAATGATGGTTGTACCGAATATGCGTTCTAATATGTTAGAAAGAAACCAGCTATTATGCGTAAGTGCTCTATGTCTGTTATCAGGTATGGCACCTTTGCTGCTATCCATCAAATTGTGGATTTCTATGTAGTCTTCAGGTTTTCCACCGAAACGCTTAGCACTTGAAATTGCATGGATATACGGTTTAGCCATAGTTATAGATAAACTTCAATTTAATGCAAATATAATAAGTTTATCAATACAAATTTTATAAATTTTTTAGCAGGCTGTGTAATTTTTACTTCATACTAGTTTTGAGTGTATAACATACAACAATATAGGATGAGATTATTTTTATAAAGCATTGACTATCAGTATTTTTATATAATAGAAAGCCTTTTTGGTCTTGTATTGATAAAGTCTATCCTTGACTTGTATAAACTTAAGTTGTAATTTTGTGATATTTTTTAAGTACTATGAGCTATGAAATTCATAAAAATTTGTATTGTTTTAGCCATATTGGCTAATTACTTTTCATTTGTCGTGTCTTTCTCACAGACAAACATTGAGGAGGTAGTCTACCTTAAAAATGGTAGCATCATAAGAGGTATTATTATTGAACAAGTGCCCAATCAGAGCATTAAAATTCAAACTAAGGACAGAAACGTATTTGTTTTCAAATACGAAGAGATTGAGAAAATTACTAAGAAATTTCTTTCAAATAATAGTAGTAATGACAATCCAACTTCAAAAGAAAAAAAATACGCAGAGGAATACAAAAGAAAGGGATTCACAAGTGTTATTGAAGTAGGTTATTGCCTACCTATGGGCAACATTAAAGTAGGCAATTATACAGCTAAAAATGAAGACCATACTTATACATTTAGGTGGGTAAACGGTTATCAATTTAACCCTCATTTTTCCTTTGGCTTAGGAGTAGGTTTTGATATCTATAAGAAAGTTAATTTAGTACCGATACTCCTAGATGCAAGGTTGAATTTATTTAAAGGGGAGGTAACTCCAAGCATCATATTAAATGGAGGGCACGCTTTTGGTCTTAATGGTGCAGAAAGCGGCACTATATTCAACCCACAATTAGGAATAAAAACTTTTATTTCTAAAAAAACATCTTTTGTATTTAACATTGGTTATAGATGGCAGGACTACCCAGCTGTCATATTTGTTATTGGAAGAGGGCCTGTTACAGGCAGAACATACTTTAAGTTTATGAGCATAACCGCCGGATTTACATTCTAATTTTAAAGTACTGCTGAGATTATTCAGTGCTTGCCCTGCTTAGAATTTTCTTTCAGTAAGAGGATTTTTCTGGGCGTGTCCTTGTGGGCGTTACGCTGCGCGTATGCCCACAAGGTCGGCGTGCTGCGGGCTACGCTAACGCTTCGGTGCTGCGCCCCACCCGCCCACCCCCTGGTTATGGGGTTAAGGGCGTGTGCGAGAGGCTTCGCACCAAGCCTGACGGCTTGCCCTTCGCATGCCTCACGCAAAAAATTTAACCCCCTCATTTTCAACATATTCGTTTTTTTTTTTTTTTGAACTTGCTTTTCTCAAAACCAAAAACTATCTTTGCGCTGTTAAATTTCCAAAACTTATGAAAGATGTCAAATTACAATTACTCATTACTTTCATTGCTTTGAACTTGGCAGCCGTTTTTGGACAAAATACCGAAGCCCAAAGTAAGTTAGCCAAAGCCGACCGCTT